>CBDTZL010000202.1:0-3614 GCA_965364895.1 uncultured bacterium | reverse complement strand
GGCATGGGCACCGTTCATCGCGCCTTCGATACGACCCTCGAGCGCGAGGTGGCAGTAAAGCTCGTGACTGGCTATGAGATGGAAACGGAAGGGCGCGCGCGGCTGCTCCAAGAAGCCAAGTCCATCGCGCAGCTCAACCATCCCAATATCGTTACCGTTTATGACGCCGGCGAAATGGACCAGGCCCCCTATATCGTCATGGAGCTCATCGAGGGATCGAGCCTACACGAGCGACCTCCCGAGGACCTCGATGAACTTGTTCAAATCGCCTCTCAAATTTGCATGGCGCTCGAGCACGCGCACGAACGAGACATCGTTCATCGAGACTTAAAGCCAGAAAACGTCCTCATCGACGCAGAGGGCAACGCCAAGCTCATGGACTTTGGCATCGCACGGTCAATGGCCTCCCGCATGACGCAGGAAGGCCGCATAGAAGGTACCGTCTTCTATATGGCCCCCGAGCTAGCTCTTGGGAAGGACTATGACGGGCGGGCCGATCTCTATGCGCTGGGAGTGATGCTCTATGAGCTCACCACCGGCGAGTTGCCATTTCAACAAGGTGATCCAGTAGCGATCATTTCTCAGCACGTGAATGCACCCGTGGTTCCCCCGCGTGCTAAAGACCCGACAATTCCTGCTGGGCTGGACAAACTGATCGTTCGGCTGATGTCGAAGGATCCTGAGGACCGCCCTTCAACCGCAGCTCGAACCCTTGAGGCGCTCCAGAAATCCGGCTTGTTGGACACGACCGTTGCGGAGGATGAGCAGCTTTCAACCATCGACCGCATCGTACGGGGACGAATGATCGGCCGACAGGCAGAGTTTAATCAGGCGCGAGAACTCTGGTACTCCGCCGCAGAGGGCACCAGCCAGATCGTATTGATTAGCGGCGAACCGGGGGTCGGGAAGACGAGACTTCTTACGGAAATCATTACCCAATCGGAGGTTATGGGCGCGCAGGTGCTGGGCTCGGCTAGCTACGCAGAAGGTGGCCCGCCCTACTCGCCCTTCAAACAGATTCTGCGGGAGGTGCTTCCCAAGGCTTCCCAGAATGGCTTCAAATTGCCGGAATATGTCCTGGCAGATCTTCTTTCTTTGGCGCCCGAGTTCCGCACGCAGTTTCCGGATGTTCCGCCAAACCCTTCCGAAGATCCGCAATCCGACCAGCATCGGCTTTTTGAAAGTTTCTTCATCTTCCTGGTCACCCTCAGCCAACACACTCCGCTCCTGATCTACCTGGACGACGCACATTGGGCGGATAGCGGGTCGCTCAATCTGTTTCGCCATTTGGCACGACAGCTTGGAAGCCAACCGATCATGCTTCTTGCTACCTACCGCGAGATCGAGCTGGACGAAGCGCGGCCCTTGAACGAAGTCCTGCTGGATATCAGTCGAGAACCGCAGACTACCCGTCTCAAGCTCAATCGACTATCTCTATCAGAGACCTCGGATCTATTGGCCTCCTTCTTCCAGGACGAGATCACTTCGGAATTTTCGGAGGGAATCTATCGTGAGACGGACGGGAATCCATTCTTCATTGAGGAAGTTTGCAAAGCGCTGGTAGAAAGCGGACAACTTTATTTCAAGGACGGTAGCTGGGACCGGCCCGAGATGAGCGAATTGGGAATTCCGCAAAGCGTGCGGGTGGCGATTCAGTCGCGTGTAGGTAAGTTGTCCCCCGATACTCAAGAACTCCTGAGTCAAGCCGCGGTGCTTGGGCGGGAGTTCGAATTCGATACACTGCTCGCAGCGGTCGACGTTGGCGAAGATGAGGTTATTGACGCACTCGAGGAGGCCGAACGCGCTCAACTGCTCGAAGAGCGAAGTGAGAACGGTCGGATGATTCTTACCTTTTCGCACGCGCTCATCCCCGCTACCTTGGTTGAAGGGCTACGGATGCTACAGCGTCGGCGGATGCACAAACGCGCAGCCGAAGCTCTGGAAGTACACGACCCAGACAATTACGCGGCGCTCGCGCTGCATCTATTGGAGGCTGGCCAGACCGAGCAAGGAGTGGATTACCTGCTTCGTGCTGGAGATCAGGCTCGGTCACAATATGCCCATCAGGAAGCCATCGACAGCTACTTGCAGGCTCTCGACTTCGCCAAGGAGACTGAGGACAATGCTCGTGCAGCTCGAATTCTGATGAAACTCGGGCTGACCTACCACAACGCATTCCAGTTCCCGGAATCTAGGCAAGCGTACGAAGAAGGTTTTATTTATCTGCAGCGCTCCCCAGAAAGTTCGAGCGATCGCAAGGCATTACCCGCTCCGCATCCTCTGAGAGTCCCCAGCATGCCTCCCATCACGTTCGATCCGGGCCTATATATCGACACAACTTCTGCCAACTTCATTAACGAGCTATTCAGTGGCTTGGTTCAACTATCGCCTGACCTGAGCGTCGTGCCCGATGTAGCTCGCTCCTGGGATGTATTGGCTGGGGGCAAAGAGTATCAGTTTCACCTAAGGGACGACGTATTTTGGAGCGACGGCCGCCAGGTCACAGCCGGCGATTTTGAGTATGCCTGGAAGCGCGTGTTGGATCCCTCTCTGGAAACTTTCGCTAAAGATTTCTTCCTGGACATCAAAGGCGCCCAGGACTACGCAAACGGTAAGAGCACATCAAACGATGTGGGGGTTCATGCTGTGGACGATCTCACGCTGATCGTGGAGCTCGAGCACCCAACAGGCTATTTCCTGCAGCTTGTTGCTACGGGGCAATCTTTTCCCGTCCCCAGGCATGTCGTGGAATCAGAGGGTGAGGGTTGGACCCAGGTAGGTAAGATCGCGACCAACGGCGCCTTTCAATTGACGGCTTGGGAGCCAGGACAGCAAATCACATTGAAGCGCAATCCGAATTATCACGGTGTGGCCGAGGGGAATGTTGAGGTGGTTGAGGCAAGCATCTACCAAGAGCATGGAGAGGATCCGCTCCGATGGTATGAGGAGGACAAGCTGGACCTTCTGCTCTTTTACTGGCTGTCACCGCCGGAGGCAGATCGGGCGCGGCATCTGCACGCCGACGACTATCTGAACGCTCCCTCGCTTGCTGCTTTGTTTCTCTCATACGATAGTAGCCGGCCGCCTTTTGACGATCCACGCATTAGAAAGGCATTGGCCCAAGCGATCGATCGCGAGGCACTGGCGGAGATCGCCTTCCGAGGGCAGCACGCTCCAGCGACAGGCAGTTTCCTGCCTCCGGGGATGCCGGGGCACATGCCCGATGTGGCCCTCCCATTTGATGTTCCCCGCGCCAGGGAACTGCTTGAAGAGGCCGGTTTTCCGAACGGTGGAGGATTTCCTGAAGTCGAGTGTCTGGCGCCCGTTTTACCAGCACATGACGTGCTGGTGGAACATATCCGATCTCAGTGGCTTGAACACCTGGGCATTGAAACCACCTGGAGTCAAATTGAGATGGGCAGCTTTATCGAACGCCTACACGGCCAAATCCCAAACGTCTTCACTTCGGCTTGGACAGCCGACTACCCAGATCCCGACAATTTTCTTCGGATCGGGGCGTTGGAAGCCATGGAGGCATGGGAGAACCCCAAATTCGAGGAGCTCATCAAGAGCGCCCGGCGATCCATCAATCAGGAGGAGCGGCTCGGCATGTA
>CBDTZL010000201.1:0-3623 GCA_965364895.1 uncultured bacterium | reverse complement strand
AACCTGTTACTTCACTCATGTTTCTCTCCTTTTTTCGGATTATTGAACCGAGCAATTTTGGCATATGAACCGATACAGAAGATCGTAGGCATTGCGTATCTCCGACTACGCACAATTGCCTAGGCGCTCGTCACGCCTATCGTTTCCCGAGGTAAGATTCGGTCCGGATCTCAAGACCTCGATCTCCCACAATGATCTCAAGAACAAAACTCCTCATCTTCTCAATTCTCCTTGTAACGGCGCTCTTATCCGCTTGCAGCCCGCCTGCCCTTCCCGCTGCCATCTCCGCAGGATCCGCGCCCAGCGCGGAGAGCACCAGCGATCAAGATCCAAATCTCGTGGAGCGCACGCCTGAACCGACTTCGACGCCTGACAGCTTGACCCGTGCGGTTGCCGATTTTGGCGAGTCGGTCGGGGCGGATACGGTGTCTTTTCTTGGCCTGACCGGAACCGACTGGATAAACCTCGGAATATCCTGGTTGATCGTCCTCGCCGGCTATGGGATTGGCGGAATCATCGCTCGGATCATCATTCCACGCCTCACGCGCAGCGTTCCACACCCGTACGATCGAGAAATCCGAACGGTTATCAGCCCAAAGATTCGACAATTATTCGGTTTGTTTGGGCTCTGGTTCGCGACCCAGAGGTTGGAATTTCTAGGTGTGGACATCAAGTTCTTCCTATACGACCTGTACTTTCTTCTGGGCCTGATCATCAGCACCCAGATCGTGTTGAAGATAATCGACGTCGGTGCTAAGTACTACACGGAGAGCCTGCAGCCTCCTGAGCGCCAGGTGGAGATGGCCCCAATCATCTCCTTGCTTACGCGGCTGGCATATGCCGTCGTAATCGTCGGGGTGCTGGCTATTGGCCTGGATCGCCTTGGTATTAACATCACCGCACTCGCCGCCGCCCTGGGCATCGCCGGACTGGGGTTTGCGCTCGCCGCGCAGGACACGATTGCCGACGCGATCGCCGGCATGTTGATCCTGGCCGATCGACCATTCCGAGTGGGCGATCGAATATTCATCCAGGCCATCGACACCTGGGGAGATGTGGTGGAGATCGGCCTGAGGACGACACGCATTAGAACCCGGGATAACCGAATGGTGATCGTACCCAATTCAACGATTAGTAAAAACGAAGTGGTTAACTTTTCCTATCCAGATCCGCGATATCGGATCCAGACCCATGTGGGCATTGGCTACGAAGCCGAATTTGAAAAAGCACGCCAGGTGATGATTGATGCGGTTCGCAATACCAAGGGCGTGCTTAAAGACAAACCGGTTGAGGTTCTGTACATCGAGATGGCCGACTCGGAAATGAAGTTTCGGGTGCGTTGGTGGATCGATTCCTATGTTGACACCCGACGCATGCTTGACACAATTCACACCGCTCTGCAAAACGCCCTGGACGGGGCTGGAATTCCACAGGCCTACCCCGTCCGCGAATTGCGTAATAAGATGAATTCGCAAGAGGATATCGAGCTTCGAAGCGGGCTGGGAAAACCCGATGGACTGGAAGTTCCGAATCCGGAAGACTGATGGAAGCCTCTCCCACCGACTCTCGCCGCTGGAAGGCCGCCTACAGACTGACCCTTGGCCGTGGGATATTGGCCATCGCGTTTGGGCTTCTGGTGTTTGTTCAACCGGAAGCGACGCAGCATTTTTTAGTCAACTTCATGGGGATATTTTGGCTTGCCGAGGGAATCCTGACAGTGCGCCTGGTATTCTCCAGACGTCCGGTGCGGCGCCTGGGACTGTTCGCCGGTATCACGGCCATAATATTCGGCATTCTGATGGTGACGAGCGGGCTAAGCTTGAATTGGCTGGCTGAGGATCTGCTTTTTGGCATTGCGGGCGCTATTATGGTCCTTACTGGGCTACTGCATGTATTCGGTGGATTCCGAGCTGAAGATCAATCCCGTGAGGCACGTATTGGCAGACCTTTGCTAGGGACCGTCCAGATCATATTGGGTTTCCTGATCATCGCCTCCCGATCGGAAATTAGCCCCGCCGCATACCTGGCCATGAGCATCTGGGCCTTCGTGAACGGATTTTTCTTGATTATGGCGGCATTGCGTTTGAGGAAACTCGCTCAAGAGGGCGCCATTCCTGCCTGAGTGTCGGGGTTATGCACGATTCTGTGAGCATCAATCATTCCAAACATCAGATCAGGAGGAGACCAAAAATGAAACCAATATTGATCGGCACATTATTGATTACGGGTCTTGTAATTGCCGGCTGCCAGTCGGCTGCTGAGCCCCAGGAGGTAGAACTGGGCACCGGCGTAGCATTTATTCAGACCGTCGAAGTGGAAGAACGGGACGGGGAATACTGGGCAGTAGTCGAGGGCTGGTATCCTGACGCCTGTTCAACCTATGGCGGAAGTAAGCAAGAAGTCGTGGGCGACACGATACATCTAACAATCACTTCAACCAGGCCCGAGGATTTGGCGTGTGCTCAGGTGCTCACCGACATGACCGAGGAGATCCTGCTCGACACCGATGATCTTGATCCTGGCGAGTACACGTTGATCGTTAACGTTGACAACGCCACAACGACCTTCACTGTTTCTTAGTTCGAAAGCATTTTTCGTGCAGCTCAGGGATCTTCTTGTTCACCTCCCTGGGTCTCTGTAGCTCGGTTCTCTTCGATCCAGGCCTTTGCCGCCTCATAGGCCTCAAAAGTCGAGGCACCTAGCCTGTCCTTCTTGACGAAGACGTTCTCCTCGCCGACTACTTCGAGCACGCCGAGTTCTCGATAGAGCTGAACGGTATCCTCGCTGAGTCCCGAAAACATGATGCGGTTGCCTTGAGCACGATACGTCTTTGCGTGCTTCTCTATCCATTCAATGGCTGTTAGATTGACCGTATCGCGATCGCGTTCCCTCATGATAACGACCGAGTTGTGAGCCTCGCTTACATCCGGGAGAAATTCATCGAAGGAATAGACCGAGGCGAAATAGATATTCCCTCTGAGTTGAGTGATAGCAACGTCGTTCGAGGCTAGTTTCTCTCGGACCGGCCGTTCCTCAAGCCTTTCGTCCACAGGGAATAGCTCATAGGAGCGCGCTCCAGTCGCCGATTCGTAAACAAAGATTGCAAGTGAAAGGCCAACACCAACAAAAATAGCGACCGTAAGGTCGTCCGCCACGCCCACTATGATCACCGCAATCATCGCTACGCTTCGGAGCCTGGAGATCTTCCAGGACTCGATCATTCCAGGCCATTCCTTGCGCATCACCTCGAATCCAATAACCATCAGGAGCGCCGCCAGCGCGGCCATCGGGATCAGTTCCGCAAGCGGCCCAAACAGCAGCACAAAGATCATCATCAACAGACCGGCGAACACACCCGCCCAACGGGAAGTTCCACCTCCGCTCACATTCACCCCCGTGCGAGAGAGTGAGCCCCCGGCAGGCATCGCTTGAAAGAAAGAGCCGGCCAGGTTTCCCAGGCCTTGCCCACTAAAGTCGCGCGACATGTTCGAGCGGCGGCCGCTGGGATTTGGATAGGCCGAACCGACGCCGGAGCTCTCAGCAAGACCCACGACGGCTGCCGCCACGGCGCCTGCCGCCAGTACCGGGAACAGCGATAGATCCGGCAGCACCGGCGTAGGAAG
>CBDTZL010000200.1:0-3636 GCA_965364895.1 uncultured bacterium | reverse complement strand
GCCGGCGGCCTTGAAGCGCGCCCTGTGGGCGCGTGACGGCGGCTGCTCCTTTCCCGGTTGCACCCATACGCGCTTCGTGGACGCGCACCACATCCGCCACTGGGCCGATGGGGGCGAGACGAGCCTCGCAAACACGATGCTGTTGTGCGGCGGGCATCACCGTCTGGTCCATGAGGGCGGTTATGAAATCCGTACGGACCATCAGGGGCAATGGTATTTCATGCGGCCCGACGGCCGGGCCATTCCACGCTACGGGTATCAGCCGGACGACATGGTCGACGAGGGGCTGGACGACGGGCCGAGCATGGACAGTGGGGGCGACTCCGCGGAGGCGCCTGAGGGTTGGTGTGCGCCTCCCGGTCCCACCGGTGTTCGCGAGGCCGCGGCCTCATACGTCATAGCTTGTACCGACAATTCGTTTTTTCGCTGAATGCTGCTTTTCGTCTACTCGGGTGGGGACGGAAAAAGCGCGTAAGGCGGGTTGGGCTTTTGATCCGGTGGAAGATAAGCCGGAGCCGGTTCGCCTGGTTTGCCAAGAGAACGCATGAACTGGTAAAGCGCTCGCAGATCATGCTTCGTCATTGCGTTCAAATTGAACCAGGGCATGGGTGGCAGGCGCTTCAGCGTCTTTGCCGTAGTAACCCACTCATCCTCACTCATAGTGGATATAAAAAGCCTCAGGTTGGATCCGTAGGTCGTCCCCCAGGGGCCGCGCCAGCCAAAGGTATCCCCGGACAACCACCGTTCTTCCGGCACATTACCGTCTGAAGTCAGATAGCCCGGGGTATGACAATCATTACAACCCGCAATCTTCGCGATATAGCGACCCCGGTCGATCATTTCTGTGTCCAGTTCTGATCGGCTCGTCGCCGCGGTGCTGGCACCTAAGCCGATACCCGCAAGACCTAAAAAGATGAACAGTAATTTGGGTCGATTCGATTTCATGTTTGAGATCCCCGTCCGACACCCGGAGTGGTGGATACACTCACCACGTAGGAGCAGGTTGTGAGTACTTGGGAGGCCATTCTGTGTGTGTCCAGTTCGTCTGATTAGCTACAATCAGACAATGGATGTCGAGAATCTGCCAACCTTGCGACCTCTGGATTTTGGCAGCGTCGCAGACAGTCAGCGCCCCATACTCTCACTGCATTGGGAGGCGAAAGGTCCGCACAGCGTCGCCGCTCATTCGCACTCGCGTGCACAGATCATTTACCCGTTAAGCGGCGCGTACTGGGTCAATACTCCCCTCGGAAATTGGGTGGTGCCGAAGTATCAGGCCGTATGGATACCCTCGAACGTACATCACAAAGTGTTCACCAATGCTTCGGTGGCAGCCCGGATGTTTTTCATTGACATCACCTACGCCCGCAGGCTACTGCAGGATTGCACTGTGGTTCGAGTGAGTCCCCTGTTGCGGGAACTGTTTGCCAAGGCCATTGAATACGGAAATGACTATGCTCCTGGTGGACGAGAGGCTCGGCTGGTGGACGTGATGTTGGATGAGTTCGACGGATTGAAGCCGGCTCCCCTGTACCTTCCGCTGTCTGACGACAAACGTCTGATAAGGATAATGGAAACTCTGCTCGAAAACCCTGCGGACGAAAGAAGTTTCGAAGAGCTTGCCACCGACTCAGGGGCAAGCACCCGGACACTGTCACGGTTGTTTTCGAAATCTACCGGGATGGGTTTTGGAGAATGGCGCAAGCAGCTCAAGCTTTTAGTAGCAATAGATCGATTGGGTCAGGGCCATCCTGTCACTCGGGTAGCAATAGATCTAGGTTATAACAGTGCCAGCGCATTTACTGCCATGTTCAAGCGCACACTGGGAGCTCCGCCCGGAAGCTACTTGAAGGATTGATTCTCTCCTGAGGCGTTGCGCGGCGCAGCGAATCAACCCAGAAGACAGCGAACGGCCGGACCTACGGCGGCGTCAAAGCTTCTTCATCATGTAGATGCGAAGATGATTATCCTTACCGTGCCCGGGAAGTGCTTTCCGGGTTTTCAGAAATCCATGACGATAATAAAGGCGCAAGAGATCGGGCATCATTTCGGCGGTCTGCAAAGATAACGCCTTTACCTGGTCGCTACGGGCAGTTTGTTCAATTTGACCAAGAAGCCAGCTTCCAATCCCCGCCCCCTGCCGCAGCGGGTCAACCGCAAGCCGGTCAATGACGAGTTCATTTCCTCGGCGGCTTGTCGCGACGACGCCGACGATCTCGATTTTATCGAGGCCCACATAGATATCTCCATGGCCTATCGCTGCTTCAAGCCATGGGTAGGGGTCGGCGATCGGTCCGCGGCCCAATTTCTCAGCATACGGTGTAAATGCGTCCCGCATGAGGCGATCAATCGCCACACGCTGGGACAGAGAAGCCTTTGCAAAACTCAGTTCCATGGGCTGAATCTTATGAGGGAAATGGCTTTTTATTTCTCAGCTCCGGCCGCTTTGAGGATCTTGGTCATCTCCGCAAAACGTCCGCTGATCGCATATCGTAATACACTGCGGTTGTGCGAGGCACGCGCGTTCACATCCGCTCCGGCTTTAATCAGCAGCGCAGCGGTGCGTAGTTGATTAGCCTGCGCTGCACACATGAGGGGAGTGACTCCATTACTGGCGGCAATATCCAGATCAAAACCTGCATCGACAAATACCTGTAAGGATGCAGCATCTCCGCTGGAACTCGACCCACACATCGCATTTTTGAGCCAAGCGTGATGAAGACTGGCGACCTCCAGCGATGCTCCGCGAAGGATCAACGCCGAAGCTGTTTTCCAATGTCCCTGGGAGAGCGCCCTGGCGAGAGGCGTTCTCTTCTCGCGGGGTGAAACCGTGTCGATGTCAACGCCTCCATCAATCAAGGCAAGGGCAGCATCCGTATGTCCGTTCAGGGCCGCATACAATAAGGCCCCTGGCCGTTCTTACCCCATCCATCCAAGAACGCACCGCCCTTGATGATGTGGGTCACACGAGCTCCATCGTTGTGCGAAATCGCCTCATACAGCTCGCTCAAAGCATAAGGGAATGACACAGCATCTTCGGTTCGACGAAGATCCGTAATCTGGTTTTCAAAGGTCTGATCTGGCGACGAGTCAAACGCACCAGTCGCCATCCCCGCCGAAATATGGCGTGTAAGGACGAGATATATCGTCCCAATTCTTGCCTCTCTGGTGCCCTTAACTGGTCCCTGGATGATTCCCGCCCAGACGATCTCCGGCAGTACACATAGCGCCCAGGCACAAAGCAACAGCCGAAAGCGTACACTCTTCACGAGCCCTACCTAACACATCAAGTCGTCGAGTTCATCGCCGGCTGATGGGATCGGGTATCGCTCTTCGGGAGTACATGGCGCGTGCGAATCTTCGCCAGTCGCTCGGCGACGGCGGGCACTCGGGCGAGCAACAGCAGCAGCAGTATTCCCAGATAGATGAGCGGCTCACGCAGGTCCGCCTTCACCAGCCACAGAAAATGCAGCGCACCGCCCGAGGCGACCAGGTAGACCAGCCGGTGTAGACGGCGCCAGCTCTGACCGCCCAAGCGTCGCACCATGGCGTTGGTGGAGGTCACGGCCAGAGGTATGACTAGCAGGAAGCTCGTGAAGCCGAGGGTGATGTAGGTGCGGTCGGTGATGTCCTCGA
>CBDTZL010000199.1:0-3638 GCA_965364895.1 uncultured bacterium | reverse complement strand
CATGACCGACCGCTTCGCGCTGGAGGAGCACCGGGTTCTGACCGACCCGATGGCGAGAGCATAGGAATGAAGCTCCTTACCAGGCTGGCGATCGTTCTCTTCATCCTGGCTCTCGGAGCCCAGTTCCTGCCCGGCCTGAAATCTTGGGGAGGGGAAAAATCGCCACTCAAACGGCACACCTGGTTGTCGCAGATGGAAACTTCCGAAATCCTGCAGAGCCTGGTCGGGCACATGCAAAATACCCAGATGCTCAGGCATCCGTGGTATGCGGCAATGGGGGTGAGCTTCGAACTGTCCGGCTGCTCGGCCATCCGCACGATACGTATCGCGGCGACCCGGGGCTGCATCACGACCAACATGATCGATCTGAGCCGGACCCGTTTCGATCTGCGCGATCTGGTGACCGAGCCCGACCGGATGCACATCCGCCCCGGCCCAGCCTAGGGGATGGGGCGGGCAACCCTGATCGGGTGGCCGCTCCGCCCGCAGGCCTTGGAACGTGCACGGGTGGCAGGCGAACGGTTGCGGCGCGGTGCCGCCGAGGACTCCGAGCGCCGCGCCTCAGCGGCAGAAGCAGCCCGTGAAGCAGCCGAGGATGAAGCGGACCGTCGGAAGGTCGAGGAATCCCAGCGAATCGCTTCCGAGCGGAAAGCATCGGCCCGTGCCGACGAGCTCGAGAGCGCCCGGGAGCAGGCGGAGCGGGAGGCAGCTCAAAAGACCGCGGAACTTGAGGCAGCGCGTAAAGCCGCAGAGCAGGAGGCAGCCAGGAAAACAGAGGAGTTGGCCGCCGCCCGTCAGGGTGCCAAGGCCGAGGCAGCCCGCCGAAAGTCGGAGGAGGAAGCCCGACTGAAGGCCGAGGAAGAGGCGCGCCGCCGGACGGAGGAGCTCGAAGTAGCCAGAAAGTCTGCGGAAGAAGAGGCCGACCGGCTGGAGGCGGAACTCGCCGCGGCCCGGAAGGCAGCCGAGGAGGACGCCGTCCGAAGAGCCGCCGAGGCCGAGGCAGCTCCGCCGGAAGCGCCCGCGACGGCAGATGACGCGGGGAAGTAGAGGATAGTCATGGGTCAGACTTTGTACATCAAGCTCAGGAAGAGCACGGTCAGGGGTATCAACGAGAGGATTGTGCCAAAGGCAAGAGTTCCGGCACGCTCCCAGCACAGCTTTCGCAGGAACTCGCTATAAGCCAGATAATGGACCCGCCGGAAACAGAGGAAACGCGCTGTAAAGTGCCGATAGGACCGTGCTTGCCGGTGCGATTTTCGGTGCCGAGATAACCGAGCTCGGCCAGGCGCCACAAGACACCAAGATGAAACAACATGGCGCGATAGCCGCCACCGCTGAGGCACAAGCCGATCCCCAGCGCGGGCGAATCTCCGCCAGGCGCATCCAAACTAACCGGTGAGAGTTTTTCCTGTGACATTGTGGGACCGATATACCATATTTCGGTCTTTCATGCGGAGGGGCTGTCAGACGTTACCGTATTTCTTGAAGAGCAGGTCCTTGGCCTGACCAATCCAGTCGTCCTGTTCCATACGGCCTTTGAATTCTTTTAGCTCAGAATTGAGCCGTGCGATATCGGATATGCCGAAATTGGCGATCTGACGAAAACTGAACACACCGAGTTCGTGCAAGGTATGTTCGAACACCTTGCCGATACCGACGATCTCTTTCAGATCATCCTTTTCTTGCTTGGCAGGTTTCTTGCCATTTATCGCTTGCGTGGTGGCAGATTTGCGAGCATCTTTAAGCGCCCGATCTTGCTGCTTCTCCATTTCCGCGAAGTTTTTCTCTACTTCGTCAAGACGAATGCGCAGTGTCTCGGATTTGTGTTCGGATTTACCGGCGTGGTCGCGATAACGATTGGCATCATCTTCATATTGCTTGCGACTGTTCTCCATCGACTTCAAAACTTCCGCCAGTTCCTTGTTCTGAATCTTGAGTTCTTCCTGCTCAAACACATCTCTCTTGAGCGCGTCGTTTTCCTGCCGTGTAACTGCGCTATCGTGTTTGAGCTGAGCGTTCTCAGCTTCCAGCTCAATGACGTTTTGCTCAAGAGCATCGAGATTTTCCAGCCGTTTCTTCGCTGCAGCGAGCATCTTGTTGACGGACTCATGCTCAGATCGTGATGCCTGGAGAAGATTGCTGAACGATTCATACTCAGCCGTGGAGTTCCCGATCTTGTCTTCGAGTAATTTGCGTCGTTCGAATGCTTTCGTGAGTTCGCCTTTGTAGAAATCGCCGGACTTGATGAACTCCGACTGCAATTCATTTGATTGGCGTTGCAGCGATGCCATTCTGTTCTGAAACGTAACCATTTTAGTTTTGAAGTCCTCACGTTCGGCGCGCAACGTAAAAACGTTCTTGGTCAGAAGTTTTTCTTTCTCAAGTGCGGAATCGAGCTCAGTACGAATCTTGATGACGGCCATGTCACGCTGATGAATCACGGCCTCCTGAGCTTCGATCGATGTTCTCAGAGTATCTGTTTCCGCGGTGAGCCGATCACGCTGGCGCACAACATCATCCAATTGTGCCTGCCAGTCGTCATTTAGCTGATTGATGCGGCTATGGCTGAGGGCGCTTCGTATCACCCAGCCGACAACGGCTCCGCCTGCCAGGGTGGCGAGCAGGTATAAGCCAATCTCTGAAATTGAGCCGTCCATCGAGGAATTATGACGGACGGGGATATTATGGAATATGACCTATCGCACAAAAATCAGTATAGGTGTCGGTACCGATTTGTTGCGAATCGCTCATCGAATTCGTCAATCAGGCGCTGCGAACCTCTCATCCAGACACAGGACTCACAATCGCAATTTGCCTGATCGTGGCGTTTCTTGCTGTGTAGCGTCCCAACCAGATCGATGCCATACCGTAGAGACGCGTTTAGCGTGTGGGTCGCCTTGCCTTCGAAATCCCCGAATTCATTGAGGCAACTGACCCAATGACACTCGCGATTGAGGCCACACTGCTGGCATCGATCATCGGTTACCTTGAACAGGCTTTCATGTGGGCAGTCTCGCTCATCGATTATTTTCAGCACGAGCTCTCTTGGAAAGTTGAGCGCTTCGATCAATTCTAGCCGCATAACCGCCTCCTGATACTGCCGCCCCCTAATTTAGTAAGCACCGAAATTCCTGTCTATCGTGTATATCGCGTATACGGCACTGGAAGCCCTTATTTTGGAATGGGCTCGTTTCGATCTGCAGCAGCACCGCCGCATTCATCGCGGCGACCGCATCCGCCGCACTTTGCCGACGTTGTCTTCGCATCGGGATCGTGCTTTGACAGCCAAACCTGGAAAATCGCCCAGAACGCGCACAGCGCGATTACCAAGAGCAGTGGCAACAAATAGGTCGTCATCATCCTGGCGTACCCTCCTCAGGTTGTACTGAACAGCCCGGCGAATCCCATAAACGCCATCGACAGAATGCCGGCGATGATCAGATTCATCGCGGTGCCCTGAATCAGCTTCGGGATGTTTGACAGCTCCGCTTCCTCGCGCAGGCCAGCGAGCAGTACCAATGCCAGTGTGAAGCCGATGCCGGCACCGAGCGCGTAGACGATGCCTTCCCAGAAGCCGTAGCCACGGTTGGTGGCGAAGATTGCCAGCCCCAGGATCGCGCAGTTGGTCGTGATCAGCG
>CBDTZL010000198.1:0-3694 GCA_965364895.1 uncultured bacterium | reverse complement strand
ACGTGAAAGCAAAGGACAAGGCCACCGGCAAAGAGCAGTCGGTCACAATCACCGCCTCGACGAACCTGGACAAGAGCGATGTGGAGCGAATGGTGGAGGAAGCGAAGTCCAACGAGACTGAAGATCAGAAACGGAAGGAAATCGCTGACGTTCGCAATACCGCCGATAGCCTGGCCTACCAGACTGAAAAGACGCTAAACGAGCTGGGGGACAAGGTTCCCGAGAATGATCGCGAAAGCATCGATGGCAAGGTCAAGGAACTACGCGAGGCGCTCGAGGGCGACGACCTGGATCGCATCAAGCAGTTGACCGAAGAGGTTCAGCAGGCGAGCTACGCACTCAGCCAGCAGCTTTATGCGCAGGAAGCCGAAGGCGATGAATCCGAGCCTCAACCAGAAGCTCAGGCAGATGGTGATGGCGCTACCCCGCCAAGCGGCGAGGAAGAGGGCGACGTCGTCGAGGGTGAGTTCCGCGAGGCCTAGGCCGACATACGAAACAACAATGAAGGGCCGTCTGATCAAGACGGCCCTTTTGCTTTGGCCAAGGCGTCGAAATCAGGCTGAAATGCGAGAGCTATAATTAGCCTGCCTCAGGATAAATCGTCATGACCCAAACCATAACCGCCGAAGATCTGGAATCCGCGGTGGAGACCGCGCTCTGGAATTATTCTCCCATTCGCGGATCGCTATCTGATTTGCAGGTCACGGTGTCTCCAGACGGAAGGGTTGAGGTATCCGGGCCTGTGCGCGCCGGGTTGATCAAGGATGGGGTGCTTGAGGCGCTCAGGTGGGTGCCCGGCGTTACAGGAATTGTGGATGGCCTGGTCGCGGACAACGAGCTAGAGATCCAAGTAGCAATCGCGCTGGCCCAAGATCCGCGTTTGAGCAGCCTATCTCCCGGCGCTATCTCGGTTCACAGTCATTTGGGCCGAGTGACCCTGGTGGCAAGCCTGAAAGACGAGGCTTTGAGCGCAGCCGCGGTAGAAGTAGCGAACCAGGTAGCGGGCGTACGGAGCGTTGAAGATCAGGGACCCTCAGCAACGTAAGCCGGCCTTCCCCGACTCTCACGGATTGCGCACGATATAATCAAATCGCTGGACCCTTTGCCCGCGTTCTCTTCGCGGGCAGTTCTCTCTCCGAGAGCAGTCATACGATTACATAGACCGCTCAAAACTCTTATCCGTGGAGCCAATGGGCCTGGCAGGAGGCTTATCTAGGTGACCTTACCCGAATACGCATATTTCGAAGGCGCGATTGTCCCCTACTCCGAGGCCAAAGTTGGCGTGCTGACACATGCGCTCAACTACGGCACCGCAGCTTTTGGCGGCCTTCGTGGCTATTGGAACGATGAGGAAGCACAGCTCTTCGTATTTCGCCCCCTGGATCACTTCGAGAGATTGCTGAACTCCGCCAAGCTGCTCTGCTCAGAAAATACCTACACAATCGAAGGATTGAGAGACATCACCTTCGAGTTGCTTCGCAAAGAAGGCCTAAAGGAAGACTGCTACGTTCGACCGCTGATTTACAAATCGGACGAGATCATCGGGGTCAGGCTGCATGACCTGAACGACGAGATCACCATCGTCGCCGTGCCTTTCCGCAAATATGTGGATAACGACGATTCCGCTCACGTGACTTTCTCTTCCTGGCGCAGGATCGACGATAACGTTATGCCGGCAAGAGGAAAAATCAGCGGAGCCTACGTTAACACGGCCTTCGTGAAAACTGATGCCATACGTGCCGGCTTCGACGAAGCGCTCGTACTCAACAACGACGGCCATCTGGCCGAAGGCAGCGCCGAGAACGTTTTTATGCTCCGGAACGGCGCGCTGGTTACGCCGCCCGTAACCGATAACATCCTGGAAGGCATCACGCGGCGCACCGTTATGGAGCTTGCGAGAGAAGAGCTTGGCATGGAAGTCGTTGAGCGCTCGATCGACCGCACCGAGGTTTTCCTGGCCGATGAGCTGTTTCTGACCGGCACCGCGGCTAAGATCACTGCCGTCACCAGAGTGGATTTCAGAGATATCGGAACCGGCAAGATGGGCCCGGTTACCAAACAGTTGCGTGAGATCTACGAGGACATCGTTCGCGGCAAGCATTCCAAATACGCACATTGGGTCGAGGCGGTTTACGAAAGCGAATCCGTAGCGGTTAGCTAAATAACGCCGCCTCGCACAGCTCAACAACACAGACCCCCGTGCACAAGCGGGGGTCTGATGATTCACGGATGAGTCCCACCCGATCGGGTTATGCTTTGTTGCGGAAGGCAACAAAACATAGGCTCTAAGTGAATTTCACGCCGCGCCGAACGCTTGGGTTCGCTCTGGGATTGCTGTTTCTAGCGCTCCTGGTGGCCGCTATCGCGGTCAGCATCGCCCAGCTGGGCCAGGGATTGATATCGCCGCTCAGCCTGGTATGGATCGGCTTACTCTTGCTGGCGCTGCCATTGGTCTTGCTGGTGATCAACCGGCTTTATGGTCTGGTTACCGCGCGGTACAGAGTTGATCGCGATGGCTTGTATGTGCGGTGGGGCATGTCCTACGAGCAAATTCCTCTGGATCTGATCTCGGAGGTGAGCCCTCCTCGCGAATCCGACGCGGCCTCCGAGGGAGATCCACGAAGACCAAGGATCGGCATCTGGTGGCCAGGATGCATGGTTGGCCGGTCGAAGGGAGGTGAGGTTGACTTCTTCACCACCACCAAACCATTGTTGGTGGTCCGTACGACCTCTGGCCGCGCACTAGCGATCTCCCCGCCGGATTCTGAATCATTCCAGGCCGCCATACTCAGCGCTACCCGAATGGGTTCTCTGGAGGCCATTCCTGAGCAATCTGTCCGGGCGGACTTCCTCGTGGCCCGGGTGTGGAAGGATCGATTGGCTCGGAGCTTGATCCTGGCCGGCCTGCTCATCCCACTCCTATTGCTGGGGGCCCTGGTCATCACGGCTCCTTCGCTTCCGGGATTGGTGCCTTTCGGATTTGGGCCTACCGGCCAGCCGACCCCGCTGGCGCCTCCTGGCAGGCTGCTTCTGCTCCCTATGATCGCTGGTCTGATCTGGATCGCTGATCTTGTGCTGGGCGCCTGGTTCTTCGGCAATGATTCGGATCACCCCGTGGCCTATGCGCTCTGGGGCACGGCAATCATTGCTGGCGTTTTGTTGGCCGGGGCAACATGGAAGCTTCTTTCGATATAGGTACCTGGCCTCAGCTCGCGCTGGGCCTACTATTGGCAGGGGCTGTCGCACTTGGAGCTCGCCGCGCTTCAATGCTAACGAGCGGCGGAGCAATCGCCGCCGCCATTGTCGGCACACTCACTTTCGGGATCGGCGGATTGGCACCCTCCATGCTCCTGCTCACTTTCTTCATCTCATCAAGTTTGCTAAGCAGGCAGGGATCAGAGCGAAAGCGGTCGTTGGCCGAGCGATCCGCGAAAGGCGGAAAGCGAGATGAGTGGCAGGTCCTGGCGAACGGAGCGGTGCCCGCTTTGCTGGCTGTGGGATACGGACTCACCGGTCAGAGCCTGTGGCTTGTGGGCGTGACCGGGGCTCTGGCAGCCTCGAATGCCGACACATGGGCAACCGAGATCGGGGTACTCGCGCATGCTCGTCCTCGACTGATTACTAACCTGCGCGCGGTCGAAGCCGGAACCTCCGGAGCAATCAGCTTGCTGGGTAGCGCCGCTGCGCTGGCGGG
>CBDTZL010000197.1:0-3788 GCA_965364895.1 uncultured bacterium | reverse complement strand
GGTCAGGCTGCGTTGTCCCGTCGCCACATCAGTGAAGATATAGGGCTCTGAAGTAACCGGGAGTCAGCCAACCCTTGATTGCCTCTGAACTTTTTGTACGTTCCCATTAACGCTCACGGATCTCTCACCCGGCCACCATCAGGATCCAGGGAGTGCCAACGACGAGGAAGATCAGCAGATTGGCAAAGGTAACGAGCGCACCATTGATATACATTTCGCCTTGTGTCAGGTAGCCGCTACCCGCAAAGATCACGTTCGCACTCGATCCCTGAGGCGTGATCACGGAAAAGAAATTCGTGGCGAACAGGAGCATCAACGCGATAAGGGTTGGGGGTACGTCCGACTGGATCGCAACGCCCATGAAGATACCGAAGAGCGCCAGCATTTGCGCCGTCTGGCTGACGAACAGATAGTGGATGAGGACGTAGAGCACAACGAGCGACACGTACACCACCGGCCAGTCTAAGCCCTCGACACTTGCGCCCAGGCGTTCGCCCACAAAGCTCATGAAGCCGAACGTGTTCAGGAAAGTGCTCAGGGTGTAGAGCACGGCAAACCAGATGAGCGTCCCCAACGCGTCCCCGGAGGATTTCAGATCCTCCAGCGTGAAGATGTCGGCAAGCATCAGAATACCCAGGCCGAGGAAAGCGATCGCTGTGTTATCGGTGCCGAGCTGTTTCGAAAGAGCCCAGCAAACGACCATGCCGACAAAGGTCATTCCGGTAATCCACTCGGCTCTTGACAGAGGGCCCATCGCCTCGAGCTGTTGCGCCGCCTCCCGAGGCGCCTCCGGCGTGTCCTTGATTTCAGGTGGGAAGAACCGGTAGAGCAGGTACGGGATAGCCACGAAAGCCACCAGGCAGGGAACGGACGCGGCCACCAACCAGGACAAAAACGTAATCTCGACGCCCATGTCGGCCGCTATCGCCGCCCCCGCCGGGTTGGCCGCCATGGCGGTCAGCCAGAGCGTCGAGGAGATGCTCAGCCCCGCCATGCTGTTCATCATCAGGTAGGCCCCCATCTTTTTGCGGGTGTCGTCGTCGGCCCGGGAGCCGCTACTCTGCGAGAGCGAGTAGACGATGGGATAGAGGACCCCTGAACGAGCGGTGTTGCTGGGAAAGGCAGCCGCGATCACGCAATCGGCCGCGACCATGCTGTAGCCGAGCCCGAGGGTTGACTTGCCGAACATCCGGACCAATGTGTAGGCGATGCGGGCTCCAAGGCCGGAACTCACGACCCCTCGCCCGATGAGAAAGGCAACCACGATCAGCAGGATGAAGCCCGAGCCGAATCCCGAGTAGGCCTCTTCGGGCTCCAGCGTTCCGGTCAGAATGGATGCGACCAGTGCCAGCACCGCGGCCGTCAGGATCGGCATAGCATTGACGATCACGGCAAAGATGACGGTGATGAATATGGCGAACAGGTGCCAGGCTTGATCGGTAAGTCCCTCCGGCACCGGCGCGAACCAAGCCGCCAAGCCGAAGACAAGCGTCGCTAGCCGCAGGAGACGACGGCGCGTCAGCAGATGGGTATTCATTTTATTCTTGGCCTCCCCCTGTGTTGTGAGTCTAATTGGCGTTGCAACTAGCCCACCGCCAAGCGTCAGTTATTTGAAGCTGCGGCAAGTCGTGGCCGAAGAACCCAGTTTCGACATGATTACTTTAATCGGAATTACGGCAGCTTCCAGCTGCCCGTCAGGCTGGCCGAATAGCCGTGAATCGTGCCCTCTTCCTCAATCCCACGAAAATATCGCCACCTGAACTCATAACTGCCCTCGAGTCCCGCGTACTTTCCGGTACCGCCGACGAAGAGTCCACGCACATTGCTGACCTCCCCCGCGAGTGCGCCGGTGAGTTCGCTGAAGATGCGGTCGCCGTCCGAATCCGTCCACACGCAACGACCGATGCCGCTCGCATCGCCGTCCTGCAGGCGCAGGCCCACGCAGTCGGACTGCACAGCTCGCGCCAATCCCCCGGTGCTCTCCACCACGATCGTGCCCCGCAGCCGCAGGATAGAAGCCGAGCGTGACTCACCGAGATCTAAGGTCTGCGCCGTCCCGGTCGCCGTCCAGCTTCCCTTGAAAGTCCCCGTGTTCTGCAGTGCTGCAAGGCTTGCAGTGCTTACAAAGAAAAGCACCGCTAACAAACCGACAACGCCGCGTCTTCGTCGAATGGGACTACGCCATCGTTTGAAGTAGTGATTCATTGTCGGCGACATGAGTTTCAGTCGGTGTCCACGCGGAAGTATATACACGATCCTTTCCGGGTCATCCACCTTGTAAATCATAGGTAGTCAGTCAATGACAGGCCGATACCAATACTGTTTACATGCTGATTGTAATCAATCAGGCTTTGGCCGTAACCGTTGAAAAATTGCACATAACCTCTGAAGTACGGATAGCTCCCGAGAGGAAAGCTCCAGCTCAGTTCAACCGTTCCCTTTTCGAAACCCGACTCGACAACGTTACGAAACATCATGCCGAATGTGTGTTTATTCCATCTGTAGGCCGTCCGTATCTCCCCGTACCCCAGAAAATCCGTAATATCCGGATTATCGTCGTCGTCGCTATCTTCCGGGATTCGATACCAGGGTTTGATGCCGAGCGCCAGGTTGCCGCGCTCGAAAAGGAAGTTTGCAAATATTCGATTCCAACTCCTGGAAAGGTCACCACCGCGGCCATTGGACTGATGGACGATTCCCAGCTGGTTGGCTGAATTGCTGAAACCGGCAACCTTCCAGTCTGGCCGAAACTGGACCCAGGCCTCTGGTTCGTGGTTGGTATCTCTGAATGGAGACGATCGATCGTTGTTATAGACCTGCCAGAATGATCGATTGGTGTATGCAGCAAAAATGTCGATTTTCTTGTCAAAAAGATCAACTGCCAACGGGAACTTGACGCTCAATTGAAACTGCGTTTCTGTATCGTCTAATTCGATTGAGGGATCATCAAACTCTTCACGGAAAGGCTCCGGGTTATATCCACTACTGTTATAGGCGGCGACGAGCAGATAGTTAGGCCTGTGGGCCATCAGGGTAAACGGCCTGAGGATATTGCTGTCATCCACCCCGAGTCTTTCTTTTACAACACCTTCTGCATCCATGTCAGTCTTGGCGGAATCATCTTCGCGTTGCTCGCTCAGGCACTTGTCCTTTAACTGACCGAGCGTCATGTCATCGCCTTCAACTTCCATTTTCTGGAGCATGCATTCCTTCATGGCGTCAGAATACTCGGCCATGCCAACACCGGGGAACGCCAATATCAGAACAGCCACGAACACACCAGGTCCGGCTGATAAAAGTCTTACAGGGGCTAATAAATTCATTCTCACACCTCAGTAGTGTCCGGCCAATTTTCGAATTGATACACGCAGTTGCAGAGTACGCGGTCATTTCATAGACCCAAGGACCATGCATCATGCTCGAATCTGCAATAGAATCAAGCAACCCTCTTTTATGGACACCCGTAAGATCTTGATTACTTGGCGCGCCCGACAGGATTAGGATCTGTGACCTTTGGCTTCGGAGGCCGCAGATGGGCGCGGGCGTCAATCGGCGTTAGCCGGCGCAAATCCTTGACCCGCGTCTGTACTGCCTGGGAGTCGGGGCGCTCACCGCTCCAATCAGGGTTACGCCCGAGAAGGACGGGGATTTCCCCGATAGACTAAGGCGCCGCTGGGCCCTTTCCGAATCGCCAGGATCTGAGTCACTTTCATTCATGCCAACCGACACGTTTCTCGTATTCTTGCTTCTGGGTGTGACCGTCGTTCTGTTCGCGAGCAACAGGGTGC
>CBDTZL010000196.1:0-3818 GCA_965364895.1 uncultured bacterium | reverse complement strand
GTATAGCTTTCAACCGCATCTTCGTGCTCGAAGGTTTCTCGTAGCCCGTCTGCTCGCTTCTCAATGCTGCGTAATTGCCTGAGCAGCTTGGTTTTCTGGGGCTTCTTTGCCGCGCCCTTTTTGGCTTTAGAAGTTTTTGTCTTTTGACTCATGATGGCTGTACCTTGTCGGGCCGGAAGGCCAGGATAGTCATGTCGTCGAATTGCCCATGCGGCTTTTGAAATTCAATCAAATCGCCGACCAACTCGTCGCAGATCTCCTGAGGCGCGTTGCCGGCGTCCAGGCTTAGTCGCTCCCAGAATCGCTCGTCGCCGAACGTTTCGCCTGCAATATCAGTTGCGTCCGGGATGCCATCCGTGTAGAGAACTACCGTCGTTCCGTTCGATATCTCGAGGATTTGCTCGTCGATCAGTGGCTCTTCAAATATGCCTACTGGCTGTCCGATCTCAGAACTGGGCTCACGCACCTCTCCAATTTCGTTGATCAATAAGGGGAGATGGTGGCCGGCGCGAGCATACTCAAATGATCCGGACCTTGCGTCCAACACTCCGTACAGCAGCGTGATGAAGCCTGCATTTGGTGTCGATTCCATCATGCGTTCGTTCACAATATGCATCAGTTTGGCAGGCGAGCTCTCATGCCGTGCCTCACTACGCAGCAAGGTGACGAACATCGCCATCACCAATGCCGCCGGAATTCCCTTATCGGACACATCGCCGACGACAATCCCAAGCCTATCGTCATCGATTGCAATGAAGTCGTAAAAATCTCCGCCGACTTGTCTTGCGGCTGCGATGCTCGCTCCGAACTCCCAACCAGAAACGGAGGGAAGGGCCTTTGGAAGCATGCCCAATTGAATACCTTTTGCGGTGCGGTACTCTCGTTCGACCACAGCTTTCTCTGCTGCGCGAAGCCGCTTTTTCTCCAAACTTGCGCCGATGCGCGCCCTTAGCAGCGTGGCGTCAAATGGCTTCGGAAGGTAGTCCTCGGCCCCCATCTCGATCCCGCGCACAACGCTCTCCATGTCGTCCAGCGCCGAGACCACGATCACCGGCAGCTCATGGAGCTGACCATTTGCTTGAAGGTTGTCCAACACTTCAAAGCCATCCATCTCGGGCATCAGGATGTCGAGCAGCATGAGATCAAATGCATCTGAACCAACCATATCCAGTGCCTGTCGGCCATTTTCAGCTACTTCGACTTGGTATCCAAGCGACTCGAGGCTCTTCGATAGAGTCATGCGGTTGACCCGGTTGTCATCGACAACAAGGATCCGCTCAGTTTTCTGAGAATGGGAGGTTGACATGGATTTCGCGCTGACCACGGCGCTGATTACTCGTCCCCGAGAAGCCTATCGGCTATTGCATTCAGTTCTTCATCAGAATAATAGTGAATGATTACTTGGCCGCCTTGCTTCGACTGTCGAAGGTCGACTTTGGTGCCCAGAGCGCCTTCGAGGCGCTGAGCCAGGTCCGCTATGTGAGGATCGACCACTTTGAGCCTCGATCTCGTCTGAGGTGATGAGTCCTGGCTCATCTGGCGAACGAGTTGCTCCGCTTGACGTACGTTCAGATCCCGAGACACGATCACTTTCAAGGCCGATGCCTGCTGCTGGGCAAGAGGCAAACTCACCAATGCGCGTGCATGGCCTTCGGTAATCTTCCCCGTTTCAAGAGCTTTTCGTACCGCTGCTGAAAGTTTCAGCAAGCGCAGCGAATTGGTCACCCTGCTGCGGCTCTTCCCGAGCCGAGCTGCTACCTCATCATGCGTCAGATCGAAGTCCTCAATCAACTGCCGATAGCCTTCAGCGGCTTCCAACGCGTTGAGGTCAGAACGCTGAAGGTTTTCTACTAGCGCCATCTCCAGGCTGGCCTGTGGACTGGCATCGCGGACAACCGCTGGGACGAGGCTCATGCCGGCATTTTTAGCTGCCATCAGCCGTCGCTGGCCAGCAATCAACTGATAGCCATCATCGGTGGCAATCACCAGCAGCGGCTGCAGGATTCCGTGCTGACGGATCGAATCTGTCAGGTCTCCGAGCTCGCTATCTGAGAATTGAGTGCGAGGTTGTCTCGGGTTGGGCCCAATCGCATCAATCGGAAGCTCCAGGACGCCTGGTCGGATCTCCGGACCGGCTGGAATGAGGGCATCCAATCCTCTGCCTAAGGCTTGCTTACGTGCCATGCGAAACTCCATCGCGTTCCTCGAATGATGCAGATCCTGGGAGGTGATCTGCTAGCTCGCGAACCGTTGTTGGGGGGCCGTCTGCGCTCAAGATTTCCTCCACCAACTCGCGATAGGCAATTCCGCCCGGCGAGTTCGGCGCGTAGGAGGCAATGGGGAGCCCATGTGACGGCGCCTCCGCTAGCCGAATGTTGCGAGGGATCACCGCTTTAAACACGGTGTCTCCAAAATGGCCGCGCAGCTCATCTGCTACCTCTTTGGACAAACGGGTGCGTGAATCATACATCGTGAGAAGTAGACCTCGTACCGCCAACGTTGGGAACAAGCCGGATCGAACTCGCTGCAACGTTTGCATCAGTTGGGACAGTCCTTCCAGTGCAAGATACTCGCACTGGACGGGGATGATGACGCCGTTTGTGGCAGCCAGCAGGCCATTCAACGTAAGCAAGCCAAGTGAGGGTGGGCAATCAATCAAAACGTAATCGAAGTGGTCGCCCAGGGGGCTAAGTGCATGCTTGAGCGCCGACTCTCTTTCGGCCTGGTCAACCATCTCGATCTGCGCTCCCGCAAGTGCAGGTGAGGAGGGCAGCAGGGTCAGCTTCAGGTTGGGGCTGTGTACCACGCAGTCACTAGCTGGGATGCGACCGATCAGCGCATCGTATGTACCCTCTTTAACAGATCCAGGGTCGATGCCCAGGCAAGAAGTGGCGTTGGCCTGCGGATCACAGTCGACGATGAGCACTTTCATCCCTTGAAGCCCTAATTCGGCTCCGATACTGATCGCGGAAGTGGTCTTGCCAACCCCGCCCTTTTGATTGACCAGCGCATAAGTACGCATCAGGCTACTTCTTGCTCCAGGGCAGCCTTGACTTCGGACGCAGATGGTGCGCCACTCAGGCCGAGTCTTGTTACTGATGTTGATGCCAGTCGAACGGCAGTTTCCGCAGCAGCCCAGGCATCGCCCGAGGCGTGTAGTCGGCTGAAGAAGGTCGCGGCGAAGATGTCGCCAGCCCCAGTGGCGTCGTTCTCATTTGTGGATTTCGCGGGGAAGGAGCGCCACTCGCCATTCACGCACACTCGCGCCCCCTGCGCTCCGTATGTGATTACCGCCACCGAGCACATCGCGGCCACAGCCAGGGTGGCGTCTTCGTTCATATCTAAGTCCTCGATGCCAAGCACCACGGCATCAGACTGCTTGATGAAATCGGTCGCATTCTCCCACGGCAAAGCGGAGATGTGCCCTTCGGAATCTGACTCCCTCATCAGTCCCTGGGGCGTCAGCCCCAAAAAGGAGTTCGTAAACGGCTCCATAATTGCGCTGGTGAGCTCGCTCATTAGCGGTGCGATGTGCACAAGTTCAGTATGCCACCAATCTTGCGGGACATCAGTTGATGACAGGCCTACCGCCTGGCTGAACACCATCTGCACCCGTCCTTCGTCGGTGTATGTGTTTTGAAAGCAGGTCGATTCCGGAGAAGGTTTTACGACTAGGTTGAGGGTGTGAAGCGGCTCGAGGTCAGTGGTTTCGGCGGCAGCAGTAACCACCCCAACCTTATGGCCTAACGCATCCGCGGTGAGACCCGAGTATGAGACGGTGCCGCCCAAGGTTATGCCTTCCGGAGTTCGATCCTCCG
>CBDTZL010000195.1:0-3857 GCA_965364895.1 uncultured bacterium | reverse complement strand
AACAACCACAGGGACCGATAGCCGGTGACCCGATCGACAGCGAAGCAGAACCCAAGCCAGCATTCCAAGGACGGTGAGAACAAACCCCATCCGTTGGAACTGTGGATGAAGATTTGAATACGAGGTGGTTGTTATCAATAAAATGAGAATGGAAATGAAGAAAGCAAGCAAGTTTCGGCGAGATTCATTCATAAATTCGGAGAAATTCCGGGAGCGCTGCTGGATCATGCGGAGCAGTTCCATATCTGTGCAAAGTTATTTATTACGAAGTCCAATTGTGAGTCATTAGAGCTATTGAATGCTAGGGGCTTTATTGTCATGTGCTGTTTGGGGCGGCCGGATTTTACAGCACCTATGCGACGTGAGATAGCAAAAAGGGCCGGCATGTGCCGGCCCTGGGTTTTTGAAGTTGCCGCCTGAAATTTCGTGTGAATGGACGGTAGTTTTCGGCTTAGTCGCCTGCGGGCGCCTCCTGAAGATTGATCTCCGGCGCAGGGCGCTTGCTTTGCGAGATGGCCCAGATCAAAGACCCTACCAGGGCCGCCACCAACAGCCAGCCGGCAATTCCAAGATCCGAATATTGAACGATGATCGGGGCAATGATGACCGCAACCAGGTTCGCCACTTTGATCATGGGGTTTAGCGCTGGGCCAGCGGTGTCTTTCATCGGATCGCCGACGGTGTCGCCGACGACCGAGGCAAAGTGCCGATCCGATCCCTTGCCGGTATTTTTTGCTGGGTCGGAAGGCTCATCTTCAATGGTCTTCTTGGCATTGTCCCAGGCCCCGCCGGCATTGTTCATGAAAACTGCCAGGAGCTGACCGGAAATGATAATGCCGGCCAGGAATCCTCCCAGGGCCTCCACGCCAAATACCAGTCCAACCACGATCGGAGAGATCACTCCAAGAATCGCGAGCGGGAGAAGCTCCTTCTGGGCGGCGGTGGTCGCAATCGCCACGGGCTGAGTGTAGTCTGGCTCGATCGTACCTTCAAGCACTCCAAGCCCAAACTGTCGGCGCACTTCCTCGACGATCAGGGCAGCCGCACGACTAACGGAATTGATCGCAAATGATGAAAACAGCCAGGGTATCGAGGCGCCGATCAACATTCCAACAAAGACCAGCGGTGCATCGATGCGGATGCCAACTGATCGAATCTGATCCACCAGAGGAATGCCAAGAGCCTCTTGAGCCCGGCTGACGTCCACCAGGTAGGAACCGAAGAGCGCAACGGCCGCGATAACCGCGGAACCAATTGCGACCCCCTTGGTGATGGCCTTAGTGGTGTTTCCAACCGAATCCAAATCAGCCATGATCTGCTTGGCCGCAAGCGTCTCGGGATCGTCGGCGCCCTGCCAGGCCATTTCACCAATCCCGTTCGCGTTATCTGCAATCGGTCCGTAAGAGTCCATTGCGACATTGTTCCCGGTAAGGGTCAGCATCCCGATCCCGGTCAGCGCGACGCCATACAGGATGAAGGTGATCG
Organism: uncultured bacterium; assembly: GCA_965364895.1. Lineage (GTDB taxonomy): Bacteria > Chloroflexota > Anaerolineae > Anaerolineales > E44-bin32 > JADFRG01. The sequence continues at coordinate 2,372 of CBDTZL010000195.1, read as the reverse complement.
ATTCGCCGGGCGCCATTCCGGGGATGGATCCAAAAATCAAGATTGAGGAGAACAGTGTCACCGCTATAACCAGCATCGACCACACCGTCGACTCGTATCCGACCGCAATTCCCGACAAGATCGTCGTTGCAGGACCCGTGTTGGTGGATTTTCGAATTTCCTGGACCGGAGCGTTGTGACTGCTGGTGAAGTACTCCGTGAGTCGATCAATAGATATGGCGAGCAACACCCCGATTGTTGTAGCCAGGAAAGGTCTCCACCAGCCGCCTGGAACATCCTGCATGTACAGATAGGCAAGAATGCCGAATAATACAACCGAGATTGCAGCGGAGGTCAGATATCCGGTGAAGATGGCTTTCATCGCGTCGCCGCTCTTCCCGGGTCCGCCGCGCACCGCGTAGGTTCCAATAATCGAGGACATCACGCCGATGCCGCGGACCAGGAGCGGATAAATGATCCACTCGAAATGGCCGGTGACATGCCAAAGCGCGATACCCAGTATCAAGCCGGCGACGATGGTGACTTCGTAGGATTCAAAGATGTCGGCTGCCATGCCAGCGCAGTCTCCGACATTGTCTCCAACCAGATCCGCTACCACGGCTGGATTGCGCGGGTCGTCTTCTGGAATACCCGCCTCCACCTTGCCGACGAGATCGGCACCGACGTCCGCAGCTTTCGTGAAGATGCCGCCGCCGACTCGCATGAATAAGGCCACCAGTGTTCCTCCGAATCCGAAGCCGAGCAACACATCCGGAGAGGCGATACCAAAAATAATGACAATTATGGTGCCTCCCAGCAGCCCCAGACCGTCGGTCAGCATGCCGGTAACCGTGCCGGCCCGGTAAGCGATCTTCAGCGACTCGCCAAAGGATCGGCGAGAAGCGTCCGCCACTCGCACGTTGGCCTGCACCGCCATCCGCATGCCTATTTGACCCACGGAAAGGCTGAACAGTGCGCCCATCACAAATGCGAGGGAACGTCCTAGCCCGATCGCTAGCTGTAGCTGGCTCTCGTTCAAACCGCTAAACCGCTCTTGCGCCTCAGGTGTGGGAGGAACGATATAAACGGAAAGGAAGAGAACCGCGGTCAGGATTGCGACGAAAGGAAGGATCGTGCGTAGCTGTCGACGCAGGTACGTATCGGCGCCAATGCGGATTGCATTCCATACATCCTGCATTTTTTCTGAGCCTTTGGGCTCTCTGAGCACTTGAGCCCGTAAGAAAAGGGCGTACAAGAGGCCAAGAACGGCGATTGCTAGCACGGTATACAGGGCAATCCGCTCAAACAGGCGGAGTTCCTGCATGAATGCAAGTATTCCTTCCATATATATGAGTTCTCCTTGGGGGAAGCTCGGCGATTGTACGTGTTGGCACATATGCTGTCAAGGAAGAGCATTTTGGGAGCGACTAAAACCTTAAGGATTCAATGAGAACGATGATTCGATATTGACTTGCCGGACGGAGATTCGATATAGTTCTGAGCGGGAAACTCATCCCCAGCCCCGGACCTTCCGAGCAAGTTTGACGGTAGCGCCGGGTTATTTTTTGTCTCACACCATTGATTCAAGCCCAGAATCTCACTAAGTATTACGGAAACTTCCAGGCCCTCGACCAAATCTCATTCCAGGCTCAAAAGGGAGAGATCCTTGGATTCCTGGGACCCAACGGTGCAGGGAAAACCACCACGATGCGCATCCTCACGGGCTACATGCCTCCTTCGGCTGGTAGCGTAGTGGTGGCGGGATTCGACGTAATTGAAGACTCAATCGAGGTGCGCCGGCGCGTGGGGTATCTTCCGGAGACCGTTCCGCTGTATCCGGAGATGTCGGCCACCGAATATCTGACCTTCATGGGATCTCTCCGCCGCGTTCCAGACCTGGAAAACCGGGTTGCGGGTGTACTGACCGAGGTGGGGTTGCATGACCGTGCGGATAGCTACGCCAGTAATCTTTCCAAGGGCTTGCGGCAGCGCCTCGGATTGGCTCAAGCTCTCCTCCACCGCCCCGATGTGCTCATACTCGATGAACCGACTATCGGGCTGGATCCGGCACAAATCATTGAAGTTCGAGATCTCATCCGCCAAGTGGGATCGGATCGCACCGTGATGCTTTCAACCCACATCCTCTCGGAAGCGCAGCAGATTTGCGATAGGGTGCTGATTATCAATCAAGGAAAGATCCTAGCAGAGGACACTCCGAACAACCTCCAGGCTCAATTGGCTGGAGCCGAGCGAATTTACGTGCGGACTTCGACCGACGAGAAGACGCTTGCTGAATTGCTCAGTGGGCTTCCAGATGTCGAGGAGATCGTGCGGGTTGAGGGGGGAGTCGAAGTTACCGGGCCGCCCGGGAAGGACATTCGGCCGCTGCTAGC
>CBDTZL010000194.1:0-3890 GCA_965364895.1 uncultured bacterium | reverse complement strand
GGCGCGGCAGTCACGATCATTCCTCCGACATGGATTGAGAGATGCCGCGGCATGCCTTTGATTTGTTCGATAAAGCTTGCGTAGTGTTCCCATGGCAACCCGTCACCATCGCGCCTCAGCTTGTCGGTGAGGCCGGCGAAATCAGACCGATGAAGCGATTTGGCGATCTTGCCGACTACTTGCGCCGGAAAGCCGAGTGCCTTCCCCACATCGCGCACTGCACTTCTGGATCGGTAGGTAATGACATTACACACCATGGCTGTGAACTCTTCGCCATAACGCTCGTAGACATACTGGATGACCGCCTCGCGTCCCTCCCGCGAAAAGTCAATGTCAATATCCGGTAGTCCTCCGCGCTCGTGACTCAGGAAGCGTTCGAAAAGCAGGTTGTGGCCGATGGGATCCACTCGGGTGATCCCAAGACAATAGGCTACGAGCGAATTGGCAGAGGAGCCCCGACCTTGAACTGGATAGCCGCGCTGTCGAGCCCAATTGCAGATATCCCAGACGATCAGGAAGTAGTCCTCCAGGTTGAGGCTATCGATCACAGAAAGCTCATGCTCGAGCTGGTCGATCACGTTGGGTGATGGCTTTCGGTAGCGCTCGTCCAATCCCTCGTAAGAAAGTTTTCGGAGGTGAGCAAACGAATTTTCAACTGGGAAGCGCGGGAATCGATATTGGCTTAAGTCCAAGTCGAATCGGCAGCGCTCGCTAATGCGGATAGTGTTTTCGAGGGCTTGATGGTGGTCCAAGAATAGCTCGCGCATCTCAACCGGCGACTTTAAATAGAACTCAGAATTAGGACGCCGGAATGCACCGAGCTCGTTAATGGGGAGCGTGTTCTTGATGCTAGTAAGCACATCCTGGAGCGGCCGACTCGCGGGGGTCGCGTAGTGAACGTCATTGGTCGCTACCAGCTCCAGGTCTAGATGATCGGCGAGCGAGAGCAAGCCTCGCTCGATAGTCTTATCGCTGCCAACCAGATGCCGCTGCAATTCTACAAAGTAATGATCTCGCCCGAACAAATCCCTATAACGCTGAGCAGTATTAAGAGCAGCGTCATTATTATTCTTGAGAATGTGTTGAGCGAGCTCACTTTTGTGGCAACCCGAGAGCGCGATCAAGCCTCGATGATGATTTGCGAGCAGGTCCCAGGAGAGTGTGGCCTCGCCTTTCGAGTGATCGAGCTGTGCACGCGAAATTAGCCGGCAGAGGTTCGAATAGCCCTCGGTATTTTCGACAAGTAGGGTGAGATGGTAGCCCTCATCCATGGTGAGCTCGGCTCCGATGATGGGCTGAATGCCAAGCTCGCGAGCTTCCATGACAAACTGAACGATTCCATACAAACCATCATGATCCGTGAGCGCGATCGCCGGCATTTCCAGCCTGGCGGCCTGATGAAGGAGAGCCTGAGGAGAGGAGGCGCCATCTAGAAAGCTATAGCTTGAGTGGGTGTGAAGTTCTATGTATTTAGCCATGCACCGATTGAGGAAGCGATCACGACAACCATGAGATTGTGAAAGGGATCACACCTAGCCGCTGAGCCGTGCAGTTCAATTCTGCGCATAGCCAATATTACAAAGGCCTACCTTTACAGGGGGGTCACGGCGTAAAGTCAGCAGCCGTTGGCTGGGCTGGATGCTAATATTCACGCGGCATGGAGAGGGGTGTTATGTGAGCGGCCATGCATTTGGCTGAGCAGCAGCGTGCAAATACCAGCGATTTTCGTTGGATTCGTGGAACAGCACTGAGATCTCACCGCTGCGAGATACGACTTTGTAATAGTCTTTCCGGCCCTCGCCCCACCACCAATCTCCTTCGAGTCGCCAGTGCAAATCGATCGTTGCCACCCGGCTCCAGCGGTTGCCGCGAACGAAGGCAGTTGGGTGGCCATCTTCGCTAGAGCGGACATCAATCGGCTCGGGTGGAGGGCCTTCAACAGCTGTCGCTTGGACGATCGCGGTCTCTCCGAAACGTTCCTGGATCGAGCCTACCAGTCTTTGGATTGGGTTCTGGTGAGTAAAGCTCCTGTGCCGGAAAAGGCCGAGTTGCTTGCTCTCAATGTGGAACGGGTGAAGTGGAAACAGCCCAAGCTTTAGGGCCGTGACGCCTGAGGCGAAGTCCAATGTAGACAGCAGTCCGGTTGCGCGATCCAATAACAACCGTTGATCGTTGCTGGCTGGACGCAGATATCCGCCGGCTGACATGGCTTCCCCATACTCCTGTTCGACCTCAACAATAAGCGCACCAGCGACGAGGGCGCTGGCCTCGAGCTCTGCGGTCAGTTGAGAGGCTAGCCGATCGCAATATGCTGACAGCTGCTGGAGGCTATTCAATGGAAATTCGAGATGCGTCTCAACTGAAAGTGGGGCGGCCTCGAATTGAGGCATGAGTGGCCGCAAGTCCTTCCCGGAGGCCAGGTTGTGAATGAGCAAACCTTCCTGGCCGAATGTTCGTGACAACGCGCCAATAGGCATCTCGTCGACCTGACCGATGGTCTCGAGTCCGAGCCGGGTCAACAATCGGTAGGTGTCATCCGAGGTGGGGAGCAGGATCAGGGGAAGCGGAGCAAGGAACTCGCGCTCTGAGCCGGGAGGGACCACCTGCCTGGTCCCCGGATCCGAGAGTCGCGCCGCGGTTTCAGCAGCGAATTTGGTTGCAGCCAGTCCAACCTGGGGGAGCAAGCTGAGCTCGTCCTGAATCGTGCGTTGAATTTGATCCGCGAGTTCTTCATCAGATCCGTAGAGGTGTTCAAATCCTGATGCATCGAGGTAGATCCGGCCCGGAGCACTTGATTCGCGGAACGGCGAGTAGGGAGAGAGCACCTCGAGCAGGTTCTTGTGGAATTGATCGTAGAGCTCGCGCGAGAGGGGTAGGAAGGTGGCATGAGGAGAAAGCTGCTCTGCCTGCCGGAGGGGCATTCCGAGTTGGACGCCATCGACACGTGCAGCTGGAGAACATGAGTAGACCGTTCCCTCATCGTGCGGCATTCCGCCGATAATGACCGCAGTTTGTCGGATAGCTGGATTTTCGAGCACCTCAACTTGAACAGGAAAATCCTGGATGTGGATGTATGCGATTTTCATTCCCTGCGACCGCCCTTTTGAATAAGACAAATATAGAACAAACGTTCTGTTTTGTCAATGGAACAGGGAATTCCGAAGAGCTTCCTTGAGGGGTTAGTGAATATCGAGAGGAGCTAGTTTGTTAGCTTGCGCAGTCCAGATGCCATGCCACCGAGAACAGCACCGAGCGAAGCTCCCAGCATGATCATAGAGGGTGCGCAGATCAGGAGACCGCTGGTAAGGTTCGATGTTCCCACGGAGCCGAAAATCGAAACACCAATGATGGCTCCGTAGAACAAGCCAATCACGCCGCCGATCGCAACTCCATTTTGAGAGCTCATTCGGGCGTTCGGACCGGAAGCAATCCACACCCCAAGCAGCAGCGCGATGACCGCTCCCACAGAGGCGAAGTTCATTCCGAATATCAGAGAAATCCCAAGTACGGTCAACCCGACGAGAGCTCCGATAATTGCTCGATCTGCGGTGCCTCCCAGGATTTCCATGGAAGGTGTATTGAAGGGCGATCCTTCAGTAGCTACTTTTTCACCGGTTCGCGGCTGCCTCTCCCTGGAGCCAGACTTTGTTCCATTGGATCGGGAGACGTTCATTCGCATGGAGTGCTGCTTCGTGTAGTACGAGCGGCGCTTATCGGGCCGGCTGAGTACTTCGTAGGCCCAGTTAATCTCCTGCATAAGTGCAATAGAACCATCACCGCTGCTGACATCAGGATGGTTCGCAAATGCAAGACGTCGGTAGGCGTCTGCAATTTCTTTTTTGGAGGCGTCATAAGGGACGCCGAGAATGGCGAGGGGATCCTTGGGCATG
>CBDTZL010000193.1:0-3963 GCA_965364895.1 uncultured bacterium | reverse complement strand
TGGATCGACAGCATCGTCAAAACGGTTGATGATGGCCACTTTGCCCAAAGGTTTTCTGTGCGGAAGAACACGAGCAATTGGTCACAGCTAAATATCGAGCGGCTTCGACTGCTGGTTAATGAAGGGAATATCATGCCGGAAGTGCTGGAGACCCTGCCCGATTTATCGGTAGACGATTTCGAAGTGCCTGCCGATATTCTCGTTGATATCAAAGCCAATGATGAAGCCTGGAGCAACTATCAGGAATTTTCAGCCCCTTACATACGCATTCGCATCTCCTACATTGATGCCGCGCGATCACGACCAGATGAATTCAATAAGCGCCTCGAAAATTTCATCAAGAAATCTGAGCAGAACAAGCTGATCGGCCAGGGCGGAGTTGAGAAGTATTATTGAGCAAAGGTGGTCGCGCAGTCACCCTCGCAATGAGCTAGCGAATAACCCGGGTCCGAACACATGACTAATTTGATCGGAAATACCATCAACGAGCGCTATCAGGTCAAGTCTGAACTTGGCCGCGGCGGAATGGGAACTGTTTATCGCGCCCACGACTCAACCCTCAACCGCGACGTGGCGCTCAAGCTAATGTCGAACACCGATCTAGGCACGCAAGGTCGAGCGCGTCTCCTCAATGAAGCTCAAACCGTTGCTCAACTCGACCATCCCAATATTGTGACCGTATTCGATGCGGGTGAGTATGAAGGCAAGCCCTACATCGTTATGCAATTGGTCGAGGGAGGGACACTTTACGAGCAGAGACCTGACAATCTGGACGAAATACTGCGCGTTGTCAAGCAACTTTGCGCGGCCCTGGACTACGCCCATCAGCGCGATGTAATTCACCGTGACCTCAAGCCAGAAAATGTTGCGATCTCGGAAGACGGCACCGCCAAGCTCATGGACTTCGGCCTGGCTCGCTCAGTGGCCTCGCGCATGACCAGCGAAGGAAACATCGTGGGCACCGTGTTCTATATGGCGCCCGAACAGGCAATGGGGCAGGAGCTGGATGGCCGCGCCGACCTGTACGCGCTGGGTGTGATGCTTTATGAGCTAACGACCGGCGAATTGCCATTCGTCGACGAAAATCCGATCGCGGTGATCACCCAACACATGAACTCCCCGGTAGTGCCGCCGCTCGCAAAAAATGAAGACCTTCCTCCGTACGTCGATCGCCTGATCCTCAAGCTTCTGGAGAAAGACCCGCAGGACCGGCCTGAGAGCGCCGCCGCAGTTCTGGAGATCCTGGAGTCTCCGGATGATTCCGACGAAGCATTGCGTGAGGACAAGGACTTTTCCGTACTGGATCGTATTGTCCGGGGGCGAATTGTGGGTCGGAAGGACGAGTATGAGGAGGCGCGTGCCTTGTGGCGGGAGGTTGAAAATGGTGCCGGCCAGACGCTGCTCATCAGTGGGGAACCGGGAATTGGTAAAACTCGATTGATGCGTGAGGTGGTCACTCAGTCGGAGGTCTCTGGTGGCCGTGCCTTAGTGGGGGAAGCAAGCGCCGAGAGCAACATGCCATACGGTGTTTTTGCCCAGATGGTACGGAAGGCTCTCGACCCACAATCCAAGAATGGGGTTGAGCTTCCGGACTTTGTCTTAGATGACGTACTCGATCTGGCGCCTGACCTCCGACCCTACTATCCCGATATCGAACCCAATCCCGAACTTGATCCCGAATCCGAGCAAACCCGGCTGTTGGAGAACATGGTGGCGTTCTGGAATGCCTTCAGCGACGAATCCCCCGTACTGCTGGTGTTGGATGATGCCCATTGGGCGGACAGCAGCTCGATCGCGATGTTCCAATATCTAGCCCGACGTACGAAAGGGCAGCCGGTCATGATGCTTGCGACCTACCGTGAAATTGAACTTCGTGAGGCGCGCCCCTTTAACGAAATGCTGCTCGAGCTCAACCGCCAGCGGATTGGCACCCGAATCAAGCTCGCCCGGCTGGATAAGGAAGAGACGCTCGCTATGCTGGAAGCCATCTTCAACGATGAGATCACTTCCGACTTTCTAGATGGAATTTATCGTGAGACCGATGGCAATCCTTTCTTTATCGAGGAAGTCTGTCGCGCTCTGGTTGAAAGCGGCAAGCTGTACTTCGAGGACGGCGAGTGGCACCGCCCCAGCATGGAAGAGTTGGAAATACCTCAAGGCATACAGATTGCCGTCGAATCGCGCCTGACCAAGCTGCCCGAAGATGCTCAGGAAACCCTACGTATGGCCGCAGTTTTGGGTCGCGAATTTGACTACGAAGTGCTCATCCAGGCCAGCGACTTAGATGAGGATGCGATCATTGATGCGATCGAGCTGGCAGACCGAGCTCAGATGGTGCAAGAAGGTCGAGAAGACACATTGTATGAATTCGTCCATGCGCTCGTTCCTCAATCGATCCGCGAAAACACCCACCGTCTTCGGCTTCGCAAACTTCACAAACGCGCGGCTTCTGCCTATGATGCCGTTCAGCCAGAGAATTACGAATCGCTGGCATTCCATCACAGCGAAGGCGGCAATGACGCTCAGGCTTTGCACTACTACACGCTGGCAGGCGAGCGAGCACTTGAAAACTATGCCAATCGGGACGCAGAAAATCATTTCATCGCCGCTCTAAATCTCACTGATGACGATGCTGATCAGGCCAGGTTTCTAGCTCAGCTGGGCAAAGCCCAAGCCCGCCTCAGCCGCCCATTGGAGGCTGTGCAAACATGGCAGAAGTCGATCGACCTCTACTTGAAGCTTGGTAACAAGGATGAGGCCGCCGAACTGTATGCTCTCTCTGGCCGGGCGATTTGGGAGAGCGGGAACACGCAAGGCGGCCTGGAAATTTGCCGCCAGGGTCTGGTGGCGCTAGAAGGGGCCGAGGACGGACCCGGGTTGGCGCGCCTGTTCTCCGAGACCGCTCGCGCCTGCTATTTCAATGGCGTTCGCGATGAGATTGAAAAATATGCGGATCGTGCTCTTGAATTGGCGGAACAGTTCGATCTACCAGCCGTAAGAGCAGACAGCATGATTACACTCGCATCATCCAAAGGATTTGGCTCTCCCGAGGCCATCCCGATGCTAGAAGATGCCGTGCGGATTGCCGAATCTTCCGATCTGGTTCGAGAGGCAAGTCGTGGCCTTAACAACCTGGGCGTGTTTCAAGGCAATGAGGGAAACTACTCGGCGGCCATCGAGAATTACCGTAGTGCTGCGGAGCTCGCTCGCAGAACCGGCCAGGTAGGCCAACAAGTTTTCTACCTAAACAATGTGATCTGGAGTCAGCTCCTTGTCGGCAAAATTCACGAAGCCGAGGAGGGATATTCTGCGCTTGAGCCTTTAATGGATCAAATCCCCGATCCCGAGCTGGGAGCAAGGATGGTGAGCGGGTCGCGTGGATTTCATTTGTTCCAAAAGGGTGAGTTCGATGAAGCAACGCATCTAATCGATCAAAGTATTCGAGAGGAAAAAGAGGCCAACGATCTTTTCTCTCTCCAAAATTCCCTAAATGGGAAATCGTTTCTCCTGCAAATCGCTGGAGAACTGCAAGAAGCAGAAGAGCTCATGATGGAAGCTGCCGAACTCGCCAAGAAACTTGGCGACGGGGAGTTTCAATACCTCTTTGCCTCGATCGCCGCAAGCTTGCAAGGCGAAGTCGAGCGATCCGCAAGTCACCTCGAGCGCGCAATGAACATCATCGGCGATTCGCAGCTCACATTTTGGAGACAGCTCAACATCTTGCGGGCCGAAGGCCACCTGTTAGCGGCTGATAAGGACTGGGAGGCTGCCTGGGAGAAGTTCGAGGAACTAGACAAACTGCAGCGTGGAATGAATAACCTGGGAATTATCCACTGGACAACGACCGAATGGGCGGAGGCGCACCTGCTCCGCGGTCAGCCAGACGACATTGTCGGAGCGAAGGAGCTGTTCGAACAGGCGCGGTCTGATTCTGAGACTATGGGCGCCACCGGTTGGGTTGAG
>CBDTZL010000192.1:0-3986 GCA_965364895.1 uncultured bacterium | reverse complement strand
GTGATTCCGGGATCGCCGACCATTACCCAGCCTTTCATGGGCCGGCCGGTGAAGTCGAAGACGTGGGCGCCGGGTTGCTCAAGCGCCTGGTCGGTGGCGGCCTTGTCGATGCGTACCATCAGCTCATCCCCAATGACGCCGACCGCCATGTTGCCCTGCACCATGAAGCCGATGCCGCCGAACATCTGCTTCTCGGTCAGCTCTGGAGGCTCTCCGATCACATCCCTGATCCTATCGGCTAATACCGAACTGTAGGCCATTCTTTAAATCCATTCCAAATCCGCGACCGTGCGCTCTCCGCCAGCGTCGCCGGTGTTTACGGTCTCGGTCGGTTCGATCAGCAAGATCTTGCACTCCCGCTGCGCAAACGGCTTATGCTCTTTACCCCGTGGGACGACAACCATCTCTCCCTCGGAGAGATCAACAGCGCCGTCTCGAAAGTCGATTCGCATGCTTCCTTCGATTACAAGGAACACCTCGTCGGTCTCTGGATGGCTGTGCCAAACGAACTCGTCCTCGATCTTGACTAGCTTGATGTAGTAGTCGTTCATTTGCGCTACGATCTTGGGGGTCCATAGCGCGTCGATTTTCGATAGCTTTTGGCCCAGATTAATGGCTCCCGGAACTCCATTGTCTCTCATTCGCTCTCCTCCCAAAACGATTCCAACTCTACCCCCAGGCCATCCGCCAACCGATTGACGTACGCGAAATACCCGGTGACTTGATTGATATCCAGGATCGCAGAGTCGGAAAAGCCGCGTTCTCTCAGCCGCTCCACGTCGTCGGCGACCATCTCCCACGGTGTCAGGGTCAGCTTTACCGCATAATCCAGCATCTCTCGATCTGCAGGCGATAGATCAGCCTGGGTGTAATCGCGCTTGAGATGCTCTACTAGCTGCGCATCTTTGGTTAGTCTATGGAGACCCGCCCCATGGTGTTCGATTCAATAGTGGCAGTGGTTTGCGGTCGAGGTTGCCACGGCAATCATCTCACGCTGTGGGCGGCTGAGCTCCGATTTGCGCTTCATCAGTGTGACGTATAGGTCCTGGTGGGCGCGCATCGAAGGCACGTTGAGGCTGTGGATCTTGAGGATGTTATCCACCCCGCCCCAAGGCTCCGTGATTACACTGTAGTACTCGGCTAGTTCGCCCTCGGCCTCATTCTCTTGAATCACTTCAATCCAGGCCATGATTTGCTGGTCTCCTCAAACCCTACTCAGCGGAATCTGATTCCGAACGGCCGACCCGCGAAGACCATGTCCGCAGGCCGACGAACAATGCCAACGCAGCGATCGGCAAGGCAATACCGACTCCATACTCCAGCAGAATGGATGGATCGCGAGTGTACACAACGGAGAGGAAGTTCACGGCCAGGACGACCACGGTCACGCCGATCAGATTCATCTCCAAATCCTCGGTGCTGTCGATCTTCAACCATCCATGGAACTCGACCTCCGAAATAAAGAGCTGATACAGACCCACAGCCGTGATGTATAAGACCGTGCCGATCAGGAAGGTGTGTACGTGCTCGATGATCTCGATAACGAAGGGGATCTCACCCCCACTCGTTTCCGGCGGGTGGCCCTCCAAAAGGCCAGCTACCGCCTCAACGATCGTAATGATCAAGTTGATGCCCCCGAACACAAAGAACACTCCCGCGGCGAGCGCCAAACCTAATACGGGTACGGCTACCAAAAAACGAGTGCTAGATAACAAACGGGCCACAGTCAAACTCCTTTCAATGAGTCGGGCCAAGCAGAAAGCAAGGGATTGGCCAATCTATTCATCAGAATCTGCGCGGACAGACTCCACTTTCACCTCCAGACCCCGAACCCTTCGGACAACATCGAACATCGTGAAGAGCAGTATGACCCCGTTCAGCCCATAGAAGATCGTGATCAGCTTGGTGATGGGCTGGGTCGGGACAAAATCGCCATAGCCGATCGTCGTCAGGGTAACGACAACGAAATAGAACGAATCAAGCCAGTCCCATCCCTCTAGAAAATGATATATGGTTGCACCAATCGTGATCACGATAAAGATGTACAAGAAGATCCTGCGAGTCGTCTTATCGATGAGCAGATCGATAAATAGCGTTTGCCTGAGCGGTATGCGTCTTAGGGTGGCTCTTCGAGACATTTTGTCCTCCATATACGGAAATATTCAGCGAGTTCCCGAGGCGGACTGAACCGCCTTCGGAATATCTGGGTCGTGCGTCCAATCTGTGGACGTGGACTCTACTCTAAGTTGAAATGAAGTCCGCGGAAGCAGCATCTGCGCAAGCCGGGGTGTGGAGTCTAATCTAAGTTGAAACGAAGTCTGCAGAGCCTGCATCTGCGCCAGCCGGAGCCTTGCCCTTGAACTGGCTCATATAGAGCGAGTAGTAAAAGCCTCGCGCAGCCATCAGCTCGTCGTGCGGAGCGTACTCCTCGATTTCACCGCCGTTGATGACCATGATCTTGGCGGAGTCACGAATGGTGGCCAACCGATGCGCAATCGAAAAGCTAGTTTTCCCTTCCATCACTTGCCGTAGCGCCTCATGGATTTGAGCATATGACCTACCTACTCCCCAATGGTGGCTACCATGATCGCCTTGATGGTATGCAAACGATTCTCCGCCTGATCGAACACGATCGAGCGGTCTGACTCAAACACCTCGTCGGTCACTTCGAGACCGTCCAGCCCATATTTCTGATAGATTTCCTCGCCAACAACTGTTTCGCGGTTGTGGAAGGCGGGCAAGCAGTGTAGGAATTTGACGTCGCTATTGCCGGTCGCCTTGATGGCTGCCATATTCACTTGGTATGGTGATAGCAGCTGCGTGCGCGCCTGCCATACTTCATCCGGCTCTCCCATAGATACCCAGACATCCGTATACAGGAAATCCGCGCCTGCAACCCCCTCTTCGACGCTCTCCGTAATCGTGAGGCGTGCCCCGGTTTCGGATGCAATGGCACGGCACGTCTCCACCAAACTGCTGTCTGGCCATAGTGATTCGGGCGCGCATAGTCGTACGTCCATACCCAACTTACATCCACCGACCATAAGCGAGTTGGCCACGTTATTGTGGGCATCGCCCAGATAACAAAGAACGATCTCCCCAATCGCCTTTTTGAAGTGCTCGGTCATCGTCATTACATCCGCTAGAATCTGAGTCGGATGGAATTCGTCCGTCAGCCCATTCCAAACCGGTACTCCGGCATACTCGGCTAGCTCCTCGACCGTGGTCTGGGCGAACCCTCGGTATTCGATGCCATCATAAATTCGACCCAAAACGCGGGCGGTGTCCTTCATCGATTCCTTCTGGCCGATTTGCGTACCGGAAGGTCCAAGATAGGTGGCGTGTGCTCCCTGATCGTAGGCTCCCACCTCGAAGGAGGCGCGGGTGCGTGTGGACGACTTCTCAAAAATCAGGGCGATGTTCTTCCCTGCCAGCTGCTGTCTTTCAGTCTTGTTTTTCTTGGCGGCCTTGAGGTCAGCAGATAACCTGAGTAGGAACCGGATCTCATCGGGATCGTGGTCGAGTAGCTTTACGAAACTGCGGCCCAGTAAGTTTGTGGCCAATGTGGTCTCCTATTTAGCGCGCCGTTGCTAGTCGGCTGAGAGCTTGAGCGCGTTGAATGCTAAAGCTGCGGCCGCGCCGCCTAGCAGCGTTGCCACGAAATAGACCCAGATAAAACTAAGATCGACCATTCCCATAATGGTGATGCCGACCGCGACCGCTGGGTTGAAAAATCCGCCGAGGCCGAGGGCGATGATTCCTTTGGCTTATGAAATTCGGCCTGAGCAGAATTCTGCATAGCGGTCCGGTTCAGCGGCGGCGGTACGCCGTCCGTTGGAACCGGTTGTTAGCTGATTTTCGCCGTACTGTGAGGAGCCCTCGAAGACGTTTATGCTACGATCAGACGAGGTCGAAGCGGTCAAGGTTCATTACCTTGTTCCACACCGCTACAAAGTCGTGCAGGAACTTCTCCTGGGAGTCCTCAC
>CBDTZL010000191.1:0-4014 GCA_965364895.1 uncultured bacterium | reverse complement strand
GAGGAGAAGCCATGTCCGACCGCCGTCGATTTCTCAAGGGATTAACGTCGATTCCGCTCGCCACGGTTGTTGCCAGTCCCCGCCTCGCCGCCGCAGTTTCTGCGGGACTACAGGAGGTTGAGGCGAAGCTCGTGGATGGCAGAATGGTTAAGGCGGCGCTCGCCGTGCCTCACGGCCAGGCCAAGGGCAGTATCCTTCTGATCCATGAGTGGTGGGGGCTCGTTTAGGAGCGACGATGCGCGCAGGATATACGGGTATCCAATTGGGTGGCGGACCCTGGTGTGGATACTGGTATGGGGTAATCCTTCAGGTGGTAGAGGGCGCTGTAGGTCTGAAGTTAGCGCCCGAAACCCAATCGAGGTAAGGTTTCGAAGGGGAGTAGTCGACACCGCAACATCTCATGGACGACATCGGAGAGTGGCTGCAGCGGCACGGACTCGAAGAACACATTGACCTGTTCATCGAGCAGCAAGTCCGTGTCTCGGATCTCCTGTTGTTCACGGAGGATGACGTTCGCGAACTAGGGCTGCCATTAGGTCCGCGGACGCGCCTACTGGCCGCGATAGAGAGTCTGCGTTCCGGCGAATCCGCGGCCCCTGCCGAACTCGTTCATCCGTCTGTACAAGCTGCCACTGGAGGAGCCGAACGTCGCCACCTGACCGTGATGTTCTGTGATCTGGTGGGCTCAACCGCACTGTCCGAACGGATGGATCCCGAAGAGTTGCGAGAAGTTATTGCCGCCTACCAGAGCGCTGCGACGACGGCAATCGAGCAATACGGTGGATACGTCGCCCGCTACATGGGCGATGGCCTGCTGGTCTATTTCGGCTACCCCCAGGCTCACGAGGAGGATGCCGAACGTGCGGTACGTGCGGGTCTCGGAATTGTGGACTGTGTCGGTCAGCTTGAAATTCGGGACGAAATTGAGCTCGAGGTGCGAGTCGGGATTGCGACGGGCTTGGTGGTTGCGGGTGACATCGTCGGTGAAGGGGCTTCAGAAGAGCGTGCCGTTCTCGGCGACACACCCAACCTGGCGGCGCGGTTACAGGGGGTCGCCCCACCCAACAGTATCGTGATTGCAGACGCCACCCGGCACCTGGTAGCGGAGCGGTTTGTATTTGAGAGCCTCGGGAAGCAATCCCTCAAAGGGATTTCCACTTCGGTGACCGCGTACCGAGTGGTGGGTGAAAGCGAGGCCCCTAGCCGGTTCGAGGCGGCCGCAGATCGAGGCCTCATTCCGCTGATTGGGCGTGATCCGGAGCTTGGATTGCTCGTCGACCGATGGGCTCGCGCTGAGGGACGCGAAGCCCAGCTAGTCCTGCTCTCGGGTGAAGCGGGTATTGGTAAGTCGCGTATCGCCAGGGGTTTTCGCGAGCGCATCCAAAATGACCCACACAATCGCGTCCTGTACTACAGCTCTCCTTTTCATCGGAACAGCGCGCTGTACCCGGCCATTGACCAGCTCGAGCGGGCCCTACGTTTTGCCCGAGACGACAGTCCTGAAAAGAAGCTCGACAAGCTGGTGCGGATGTTGGACGCTCTGGGGCTACAGGCGGAAGAAACGGTTGCCCCGCTGGCATCCCTTTTGTCGTTGCCCACGGAAGGACGGTATGCGCCGCTGGAGTTGGTTCCGGCGCAGCTAAAGGCGAAAATACTGCAGGCACTGGTGACGGTAATCGCAGCCATGTCCGTTCAGCAGCCGGTGCTCATGGTTGTCGAGGATGTACACTGGCTCGACCCTTCCACGGTCGAGCTATTGAGCTTAGTGATCGACCGGTTACCCTCCGCGCGCTTACTCCTATTGATCACATTTCGGCCGGAATTTGAGCCTCCTTGGACTGGTCACGCCCACACGACAACGCACGCGCTGAGTCGCCTCGGCAGAATGGACACTGCGGCCATTGTCTCGGAGGTGACCGGAGGCAAGCACCTACCAGCCGAAGTGTTAAACCAGATCATTGCTAAGACCGACGGCGTACCGTTGTACGTGGAAGAGCTGACCAAGACCGTGGTGGAATCGGGACTGATGCACGTAGAAGGCGATGGCTACGTGCTAACGGGGCCGCTTCCCCCGCTTGCCATTCCAGCAACGCTGCAGGACTCGTTGATGGCAAGGCTGGACCGTCTTGGAGCTGCGAAAGATGTCGCGCAACTTGCGTCAGTGCTGGGTCGGACGTTCGGACGTGAGCTGCTAGGCGTCGTCTCCCCTCTGAGGGAATCAGATCTGGATGATGCCCTCGGCAGTTTGGTCCAGGCCGAGCTCCTCTACCGCCGAGGAATCGCTCCCGAGATAACGTATGAATTCAAGCACGCCCTGGTCCAGGACACAGCGTATCAGTCACTGCTCAAGAGCACCCGTCATCGCTACCACCAACGCATTGCACAGGCGTTAGAGGAACAGTTCCCGCAAATCGCGCAGGGTGAACCTGAGCTGCTTGCTCATCATGCCTTGCAGGGGGAGGTGTGGGACAAGGCTGTCACCTACTTTCATCAGGCCGGCACGAAGGCCGCTGGCCGCTCCGCCTACCGGGAAGCAGTCATGTGCTTCGAGCAGGCGTTGACCGCCCTCACATGTCTCCCTCAGAGTCATGAAACACTCGACGAGGGAATCGATCTCCGCCTGGAGCTTCGGAATTCCCTCCATCCCCTGGGAGAACATCAGCGGCTATTTGACCACCTTTGCGAGGCGGAACCTCTCGCAGAGCAGATTGGCGATCAACGCCGGCTTGGGTGGATTTCCGCCTACATGGCTACCTATCATGCGATGTCCGGTGACCCTGACCATGCGATCCAATCGGGCGAGCGCGCTCTTGCGATTGCCAAGACCCTTGGGGAGTTCCCCCTCCAGGTCGGGGCAAATTTTCGCATAGGGCTAGCCTACCTTACCAGCGACTACCGTCGTTCGGGCGAATACTTCAAAAGTAACGTCGAATCGCTGCAAGGCGATCTGCTTCGTGAGCATTTTGGTGAGGCGGGCCCGGCTTCGGTGCTTTCACGGCTCTGGCTGGTCGTTGTGCTCGCCGAGTTGGGAGAGTTTGTCGAGGGGGTTACCCGGGGCGAAGAAGCAGTCCAGATCGCGACGTCGGTCGATCAGCCTTGGAGCATAATCGGAGCGAACTACACTCTAGGTTTTCTTCATCTGCGCAAAGGCGATCTGGACAAGGCGATTCCCGTACTCGAACATGCCTTTCAACTGTCTCAAACTCATCCGTTGTTCTGGCTCCCCTGGATCGCTTCGGACCTAGGTTATGCGAATGCGTTAGCCGGCCGCGCCAGCGAGGCGCTCCCGCTGTTGCAAGATGGGATCGAGCAGGCCGCTTCAAAGAGACAGTGGAGGTTCTATCCACTGCAATTAGCCTACATGAGCGAAGCGTATCGACTGTCTGACCGAATCGACGACGCGCTCCGACTCGCTACCCGAGCGCTCGAATCAGCTTGCGACTACAAGGCGCGGGGGCAAGAGGCATGGGCGCACTGGAATCTCGGCGAGCTGGCCTTGCATCACGATCTCGCCAATACGGAAAAGGCTGAAGACTCTTATCACCGGGCGTTGTTGCTGGCCGACGAACTCGGGATGCGCCCGCTGGTCGCCCACTGCCATCTTGGCCTCAGCAGGCTATCTCGGAATCTGGGACGGCTCGAGGAGGCCCGCGAGCATGTTGCGTACGCAACACAGATGTATCGCGAGCTGGAAATGGAGTCCTGGCTTGAAAAGGCGGGCGACGTACTAGGGCCACAGAGTTAATCGGGCCGTTTCGAAACGTTCTGCAACCTGCGCCAGCTTATCGAATGACTCCTCAGGATTCAATTTTTGCCTGCTGCAATGCTCTGGACTCATGTCCGCATGATGGCCAGACCGGGTTGCTGTAACAGATCCTCTACCGGAAATAGCAGCACTCACCGCTCATCTGCCATCCCGAATTCGCCTCCCGAACTGATGTCTGAGTCTCCGGGATTTTTGCTGGTAGAATTCTGTAAGGGTCATACCTCGATTTCTCAGCAAAACTCCGCGGA
>CBDTZL010000190.1:0-4023 GCA_965364895.1 uncultured bacterium | reverse complement strand
CTTTCCGGTTGAGATGGGATCCAACCCGGAGGTCGGCTCGTCGAGCATGATGACCTCCGGCTCAAGCGCCAAAACGCGGGCGATACACAATCGCTGCTGCTGACCTCCGGAGAGGCTGATCGCCGAGTCATCCAGCCTGTCAGCGACCTCGTCCCACAATGCTGCCGACTTTAGACTCGATTCAACGGCTCGATCTTTGGTGGCGTTGTTCTTTTCACCGGCCAACTCAAGACCGTAGGTTAAATTCTCTCGAATGCTCATCGGGAGCACTACCGGCCTCGCGAAAACCATCCCAACCTTTCTTCGCAGTGCTATCAAATCTATCTCCGGATCGAGGATATTTTCACCATCCAACCAGATCTCACCCGATAAGTAGTCTACATCTGTCAGGTCGTTCAATCGGTTGATGGTGCGCAGCAGCGACGACTTGCCTCCTCCGGCAGGTCCGAACAATACCGTGATTGCGTTGCGTTCGATTTCCAAATTGATGTGTCGGAGCGATTCTTTCCCGTCCGAGTATCTGAGGGAGACATCCCGTACGGATATCTTAGAGGTTGTCACCATTGGCGTCGCGCACGAGCCCGCGAGCGAATGACCGTAGCAATTAAGTTCATAATAAGCACAAAAATCAGAAGCACCGCGGCTGTACCATATTGGATTTGAATCGGCATCCCCGGTACCTGGGTGGAGATCACGAACAAGTGATATGGGAGCGCCATCGTCGCATCAAAGGGGGAGTTTGGGAGTGAGGGAAGGAAGAATGCCGCTGCGGTGAATAGGATGACCGCCGTTTCCCCGACCGCCCGCTCCAACCCAAGGATTACGCCTGTGAGGATCCCCGGCAGCGCCTGAGGGAGCACGATGCGCCGGATCGTCTGCCACTGTGTCCCTCCAAGCGAGATACTCACCGCCCGAAAGCTCTGAGGAACGGCTCGGATCGCCTCCTCGGAGGTGCTGATGATTACAGGCAAGGTCATAATGGCCAGCGTCAGCGCGCCGGCGACGATGCTGGTGCCAAATTGCAGGAAGAGCACGAACAGTCCCAATCCAAATAGTCCGTAAACGATCGAGGGGATCCCTGCCAGGTTGATAATCGCGATTCGGATGGCGCGGGTCCAGCGGTTTTCGGAGGCATACTCCGCAAGATAGATCGCGGCCCCAATACCGAAAGGAACCGAAACGATTGCAGTGCCCAGCGCAAGCAAGAAGGTGCCAACGATGGCTGGCATGATCCCCCCGGCTTTCATGCCATCGCTCGGCGGAGCGGTGAGAAACTCCAAGTTGATAGCCGATGCGCCTCGATAGAGAATGATGCCGACCACCAGAACGATCGGAATGACCGTGAGGACTGTTGCCAGGGCCAGGCTCGCGAAGCCTATTCGCTGGGTCCATTGTCGGCGATTAGTTGTTGCGGTCATAAGCTACGACAGGATCCGTTCGGCACGAGTGCGCCGCCGAAATACAACCCCCGACACAGAAAGATTGACGATGAGCGAAAAAGTGAACAGCACGATTCCGATCAAGAACAACGCGTGGTAATGCACGCTGCCGTTGGCGACCTCGCCCATCTCGGCCGCGATTGTAGCGGTCATTGTTCTCGCGGGGCGGAAGAGGGAAGTAAGACCGTTGGGGATGACCGGTGCGTTACCGGTAACCATCATCACCGCCATTGTTTCGCCGATGACCCGCCCAATGCCCAACATTACAGCCGTTAGCACTCCCGATCGAGCAGCTGGCAGCGTAACGCGCCAGATGATCTGCCAATCGGTCGCTCCAAGCGCTCTGGCGGCCTCGCGGTATGTGCTTGGTACGGCATCTAATGCGTCCTCTGCTACCGAAACAACCGTGGGGATCGCCATTGCACCCAACAGAATCGCGCCGGTAAAAGCGGATAGCCCGGTAGGAAGATCAAAGGTCTGACGGATGAACGGCGCCAGCACGACGATGCCAAGAAACCCCAACATGACCGAGGGCAGGCCGGCCAGTACTTCGATCACAGGTTTCAATACCTCGCGTAACGTCCGTGGCGCGACTTCCGCGATGTAGATAGCCGTGGAAAGCCCCAAAGGTAGTGCGATTAAGGCTGCCCCAATCGTCACCAGAACCGTTCCGCCTATCAATGGGAGCAAGCCGAAGCGTCCCTCGATCGGATACCAGCGGGTGTCAAGCAGGTCCTGCAAAGGAATTTCTACAAGTGCTGGCACCCCTTCCAGGAGTAGGAACAGGAAAATTAAGGCCACAAACAGGATCGCCGAATAGCCTACGATTTTGATCAGGCGAGTGATGATGAGTTCGGAATTAGCTGAATTGCGCATCAGGGTGTGGCCGGTACAAAACCCAAGTCCGAAACAATATTCTGGGCGTCCAATTGCAGTATCCACTCAAGATAGGCCAGGATCCGGCCCGTCGGCTCTCCAGCCGTGTACATGTAGAGATCGCGTGAGATGGGGTACTTGGCATTGTTTACGGTTTCTATTGAAGGGAGCACATAGAGGCCAGATTGGTCCCTAGAAACTGCGATGACCTTCACATCGTCGGTCACATAGCCCAGGCCGTCATATCCAAGCGCATTTGGGTTGTCCCTTACCTCCGACATGATCCCCTCCGACGACGGAAGCAGCAATGTGTCGGGTGAGAACAAGGTCAAATCCTCTCTGTCGCCTTTTCGCAGCACCTGCTCCAGGAAGTAGACGTGAGTCCCCGAATTGGATTCGCGCGAAAGCTTCACAATTGGTCGGTCTTCGCCTCCCAGCTCGGACCAATTGTTGATCTTTCCGCTGTAGATGTCCGAAAGCTGATCAAACGACAGCTCGTTGATCGGATTGCTGTGATGGACGATGATCGCGATTGCATCGCGAGCGATTACAAACTCAACCGGTTCGACACCGTTGGCCACTGCCTCTTCGCGCTCCACGGGTTTGATCTGACGAGAGGCATTCGCCACATCCACTGTTCCATTGATTAAGGCCGCAATTCCGGTACCCGAGCCCCCGCCGGTGACCGCAATATCAACCTGCGGCTCAACACCCTTATAGGCTTCGGCCCACGCCAGAGCCAGATTGACGATTGTGTCGGATCCTTTATTGACGATGGTGCCGGTGGTCTCCTGGGAGGAAGGGGTTGAACAGCTGGCCAGGAGGTTGCCGAGGAAAAGCGTGACCGCCAAGAAT
The DNA here is from genome assembly GCA_965364895.1 of uncultured bacterium. Lineage (GTDB taxonomy): Bacteria > Chloroflexota > Anaerolineae > Anaerolineales > E44-bin32 > JADFRG01. The sequence goes on along the minus strand of CBDTZL010000190.1, from coordinate 853 downwards.
GTCTTCAAGGAATGGAGTGCTCTCGGCATTGCGCGTCATTATACTTCCGGGCTGAGTCTACAAGCCGTAGGAGTAAAATTTACTAGATGCTCGAGACGAACCACACCAAGATCGAAGTCAGAGATCTCGATTTCTTCTATGGTTCATTCCAGGCTCTTCGCGACATTTCCGTGGTATTTCGTGAGCAGGAAATCACTGCTTTGATCGGGCCATCGGGATGCGGCAAGAGCACTTTCTTGCGTTGCCTCAATCGAATGAATGATGAGATCGATGGAGCCCGGTTGGAGGGGGAAGTGCTCATCGATGCGAGCGATATCTACGATCCGTCGGTGGATGTTGTTGAGCTGCGCCGCCGGGTTGGCATGGTGTTCCAGAAACCAAATCCATTCCCGCAGTCGGTATTCGACAACGTCGCATTTGGACCGCGTGTCCTTGACCTAGTTGATGGAAAAGGCGACCTGGAGGCTCTGGTTGAGCGCTCGCTCTCGCGAGCCGCGCTCTGGGGAAACGTTAAAGACGATCTCAGCGCCGACGCGCTGTCCCTATCGCTCGGTGAGCAGCAGAGATTATGTATCGCCCGAGTGCTCGCAGTCGAACCAGAAATCATTCTCATGGATGAGCCGTGCTCCGCGCTTGATCCGAGCGATACGCTGAAGATCGAAGAGCTGATGCGTCAGCTGCGAGAGCAGTACACAATTGTGATTGTGACGCACAACATGCAGCAAGCTGCCAGAGTCTCGGATCGTACCGGATTATTCTGGCTGGGCGAGCTGGTGGAATTTGACGAAACGCCGAAAGTCTTCACTCGCCCCAGCGAACAGCTCACCGAGGACTACATCACAGGCAGAATGGG
>CBDTZL010000189.1:0-4049 GCA_965364895.1 uncultured bacterium | reverse complement strand
GACAATCGGCAGGCACCTCGATTTCGCTGCGAATCCGATTAACGTGACAATGCCCGCTGGAGGTCCGCTTCTGACCCAAAGACGACATGCGTGTCCCCGTCAAACTCCCGATTCAATACGATGCTAGGCCAAGTCATAAGGGCCGGTCGTATTTAAGCCCCTCTTCCGCCCTGTTGATCAAACGGGTCTGATCTAGGGGGCATCCCATGGTCCAGTATTTATGTCCCTCCAGGTAGAGATAGATATAGGCTGTTCCGAAAAATTTCTCCTCCTTACCGTGATCCCGGATGAATTGTACCACTTCCTCAAACACACCCCCGTCCTCCCAGGTCTCCCTGAGAGTGTAGTGGTGCGGGGTTTCCGGCATGGTTGTGGCGAACTGGAACTCCGCCGCTAGGAGCAACTCGGTGACTTCAACTATGGTCATGTTATGCATAAAGATGACGAAGGACGCGATAGCCGCCCGTCACTTCCAGGGTTCCAATTATTTTGTCATAACTCATCGCATAAAGGGTCCGCTTTACCCCCAATAGCGGACGTTCGGATCGCGATTCCGTATCAGCCCCTCACCAATGTCTGCTTATATGAGCCGAGTGATGTCAAGGCGGCTTGGATAGCCGACCAACGGAAGGTGAAACGCACCTCCTCCATACGAAAAGGCTTGAGTGATTTTCAGGGTTTAGTCAGGCCACAAATTGCCCGCTTGCTGTCGGAATAACCTCGCAACGTCAAACGTCGACACCCGAAGCCGAGCAGAGCTTCACGGTGCTTTTTTTCAGATAGGTGTGTTCCATATTCGAGTGGGAGAGTGGCTTGGGGGACTGATAAACGTGTACCCAGCTCCACGCACGCAAGAGAAAGCCAGATCATGAGCAAAGACATCCTACAATTCGCTCGGGCGCTCGACTTCGCCGCCAAAAAACACGTCCACCAGAGGCGCAAGGGCGAACTCAAGGAACCCTACATCAACCACCTAGCGGACGTGTCTCGGCTGCTGGCGGCCGCGACGGAGGGCCGCGACACGGTGCTGGTGATCGCCGGGCTACTCCACGACACCATCGAGGACACCGAGACGACCTTCGACGAGCTGGAGGCGGAGTTCGGCCGCGAGGTGGCGGAGCTGGTCGACGAGGTCAGCGACGACAAGACCCTGGACAAGGTGGAGCGCAAGCGCTTGCAAATCGAGAAGGCCCCGGACAAATCAAACCGCGCCAAAATGCTCAAACTGGCCGACAAGACGAGCAACCTGCACTCCATCATCCACAACCCACCGGTCGACTGGAGTCCGGAACGAAAGCGGGAGTACTTCAAGTGGGCGGGCGAAGTTGTCGAGGGGTGTCGTGGGGTCAACGAGTATCTGGAGAAGGAGTTCGACCGGACCTGGCGGCGCGGGATGGACATGCTGGATGAGGAGACACGATCCGAGTCATAGCTCGATGGCTCGCCAGGGCACTGTCAGAGCAAATTTCTGAATACCTGGGAAGTGCGTCGAACCGCTCGGCTTGATCCCGAAAAATCCAGGAAAATCAACGGTGGCAAAATACGATTCTGACGCTTGGGCAAAGTAATCGATTTTGCTCTGACAACGCCGATTCCGGGCCCGCCACCAACTTCAAGTGGTGTGAACTGATGGCCTGAGAATCCCCGCCATCGGCGTTTTGACGTCTTGCAAAATTAGTTTGACAGAGCCACATATAGTTATAGTCAGAATGCCGACCGCTAGGTATTGTGGTGTCTCGGCTTTGGCGCTGTGGTGCGCAGAACGAGCCGCTGCCCTGCGGAGAATTGAGGTGCAGGGCTCTGATGACTTCTGTCACATTCCATGGGGAACAAAAAATGGCTGTGAAGAAAATGTCGACGCGGAAGACCTCGAGCAAGGTCAAAACGTCGACAGGAATGAAATGCATGTCGACCGCCGAGTTTCAGAAGATGATGAAACAGTTGAAGGCGGCCACCGCGGCGTTGGGCGCCGCCCAAAAGGCTTTGACGGCAACGGCCAAGGCGATGTCCAAGGCGTCGACCGTGAAGCCCGTGGCCAAGAAGGCGGCCGCGAAGAAGACCGCGACCAAGAAGAAGGCGGTCGCGAGAAAGCCCGCCACCAAGCAGGCTACCGCCAAGAAGACCGCCCGCAAGGCGGTGCCGAAGAAGACCGCGGCCGGTAAGAAGACCGCGCGAAAGGCCGCGCCGAAGAAGACCGCGGCCCGCAAGACGACCGCGCGAAAGGCGGCGCCGAAGAAGACCGCGGCCCGCAAGACGACCGCGCGCAAGGCCGCGCCGAAGAAGGCACGGTCGAAGACGACCTTCGCGGCTAGGCGGAAGCCTTTCGTTCCAGTCCGGGGTAGTGAAGAGGCCCGGGCCTAGGTTCGAGCCCAGATACTCGGCGGTGGTTCCGGGGGTGTGGGTCTGATCGCGATGGTCCGCTTCGGGTCAAGCCGTTATTAGCATGACACGATAAAGCAAGGCGGCGTCCGGAAACCGGCCGCCGCCTTCTTATCCGACATTTCGCAGATAACCTGTCCTGATGCAGATTGTGCAGGTCAAACGGCAGCGTGTGGAGAGGACAAGTCAATCTGCAGAAGATCTCGATTAGCCTCCACCAGCTCGGGATCCACGTTCTCCAGAAGATAGGCCATTAAGTCGTCCTGCCGCGGCTGACCGAAAACCATCCGATAAACTGCTAACGAGCGCCGTAATGCTTCCAAATGGGAAACTTCACGAGAGAGTGGCAAGGCCGGCACGTGCCGCTCTACATGCGCACCGCCCTCGATAGGGAAAATCCAGTAAGGCACCAGGCCCCGGGCAGTTCCGTCACCTAATTCTTCAGCCTGCTCGAACATCCGTTGCCACGGATCCCCATCAAAACTGGCTAAAGCGGTTTGCGCCACCGACCGTGCGATATTCTTTCGTATGGCGTGCCCTTTGAATCGGTGGACACGGCCCTCTCTCTGCTCCAAATCAACCGGGTTTGCTGGAAGGTTCCAGTGAACGACTGCGTGGCAGTAAGGGTGAAAATCCAAGCCCTCTTGTCCAATCGACGTCGAGACCAGGACGAAAGGCCAGAACGGCGAATTGAAGGCCCCTCGCACGACGTCTGCCCGAATTGAGTCCTTTTCCGACTCGCTTTTTTCAGTCCCGAAGCGCATGGCAAAGCGAGCCCGCAAACGCCGATCTCTTATGAGGATCTCTTCTCCGTCTATGTTGATTTCATCGATGCGAAGATTGGAGGTTCGTAGGCTGATAACTGGCGTGATGGCCTTGGCCAACCCCTCCGCCAGCTTGTCCCCCGTGCTATCGAAGAGACCCAAGAAATCTCGCTGGAGATGGAGATACTCGTCTAGAACAGCCGAAAGACAACCAGCGGCGCAATAGCGCAACACCATCTGCCAATAGGGCACACCTGTGTAAGACGTTCTGAGGATTGTGGAGCATTCAGGTTGATTGAAAAGGCTTCGGAACGCCCAACCGATCTGGGCTGCGGCATCTCGGAACGGTTTCCGGTCGAGATCTGCTGTGCCTTGAGCGATCCGGCTCAGGCTCCGCAACACGGCTGTTGCCGGTGCGGCAAGTGCCTGAAGGGCAACCACATCTAAAAGGTCATCCGGAGGTCGACCGAGCTCAATCTCACCTCTGACAAGCTCCTTTGCATGCGCCACGTGGTCTAACCAACGGGAAGATGCATCTTCATCAGCGTCCCGGCCTGTCCAACGATCAGACAAGTCACGATGTTCAAACCAATCTCTTGTGCCGGTCGGATCCACTTCGAGATCTAGCAGAATGGCTGCGGCCCAATACCAAGACTCGTCTTCCGGACCAACCTTGGGAGCGTCTGTTGTAAGGTCTTGAAGCGGATTTCTCAGGCGATCCTTCGTTCTTTGAAGAACGTCCTGCAGCGTGGCCAAGCCATCCTTCTGCTCTCCCAAAGGCAACAGGTTGCCAAGTTGGGCAAGCGCCGTACTTGGGTATATCAACGTGAAAATTGGCAATCCGGTTAAACGCTCGTCTGTGAATGAAAAATTGAGAAGGGGTCGCCGGTTACGACGGGCCTCCGG
>CBDTZL010000188.1:0-4111 GCA_965364895.1 uncultured bacterium | reverse complement strand
CTTTGAAAAAGGCCAGAACCCCAGAACAACCAGCACCAACATCATGGGGAAGAGATAGGTAGTCTGCCTATACAGCGTAGTGGTCGCTTGTGTCATCTGTACCAGCTCCAAGAGTGCGCAATGTTACGCGGGTAGGGGTTAAAGGGCAATCAAAATCACCCTCTATTTTGGTTTGAGTTGGCTGGAGTTGGTTGGAGTGAGTTGGAGTTGGTTTCTCGCGGGCACACTTCGGGCACAACACCTTTGGCCTTACTCCTCTCCGAAGAAACGCCGTCTGGCCGTCTCGTCCACAGGAACTTCCGGCCCCAGCGCAAAGAGGTCAGGAATCCTCGTCCCATCCTGTGCGATCAAAGGCAAGGCTCTCGCGCGACGGATTTCTGCTTTAGGGCCAAGTTCGAAGAAGAACTGCGTGAGCCAATTACACACGGTGTGAAGGGCTCCAAAATGGCGGTCATGTTCCTCTGCATAGGCATGTCCGGCGGCATCCCAGTCGTCCTGGCTCAGGAGCTGATCTCGTAACACACGTACATCGCGCATCGTCAATGAGAGCCCCTCTCCCCATGCTGGATCAACGCACGCTGCCGCATCCCCTACCAGTGCTACTCCTTCCTTGTAGGGATGCTGCACCCAATTATTAGCTCCGTCAAAGGTGGCCAATGGGCCAATGGCTTTGACTCCTTCGAACACGTCGGCTGGTGCCCCGGACTTCACAGCCTCTTCAATAAAACGAGGAACGTGCTCTTCTCCGTTTAATTGGTAGTTTGTCTCCTTCTGGTGACACACATAGACACGTACGTGACCCTCCTTCTGAGGGAACCAGAAGGCCATTTGCCCGATGTCCACATTGGAGAAATGCCTGGTCGTATCCTCAGGGATCGGCATCGACTCAAACAACACGCCGGAGGTGAGCACCTGCCCTGGGTCACGTTGGACTGTAAAGTCGCCCCACTTGCGCGCACCGGATGATCGTCCGTCTGCTCCAATCACCAGGCGAGCTTGGATACTTTCTGTCTGGCCGTTTTGATCAACTACAACCGTTGGTGGGTTCCCTGGCTGGATGCCGGTCACACGAATACCTCGCCGCACCTCTGCCCCGGCTTCGCCAGCGGCTTGCAGCAGCACTTCTTGCATAGACGGGTGATAAAGGGAGTAAAATGGCGTCTGTTGAGGAGTAGTCGCTACTGCATCTCGGCGTACGATGCGGTCTGGGCCCAGGTATATTTCAAGCCATGGGATGTCCTGTCCGCAGGTGTCTTGCCACAGCTGATAAATCCCCAGCAGCTTGGCTTCGGCTGTCCCCCAAGGAGGCATGGCTTCGCCGCGCACGCGGTCTTTAAACTCGGTCTCCCGTTCTAAAACCAGTACTCGTGCTCCCTGTTCAGCCATGGCCTTGGCCAAGGTTGAGCCACCTATGCCGCCACCAATCGTGATGATGTCGTAGCTAGTACTTGTCATGATTATTGCTCCAGTAGTTAGTTGGTCGGCACCAGGCAAGCCTGGAGTTCCTCTATCCTCGTTTCCTTGAAGGCCTTACCTTTTGAGTTAATCACTTCTGGATTTGCCATAGCGCATCTCCTTATAGATTGGCGTGGTAAGAGTGGATTCTTTCCAGAAAACCAATCAGTTGTTTCAACTCTCTTTCATTGAGCACCGAGAGACGCTGTTCGTCCCATTCGTCGACGGGCTGATCCAGCTTACTGAGAAGCTCAAGGCCTGATTCGGTGATCATGCAAAAGACCTGTCGCCGATCGCTGGTAGAGCGGCGTCGTTTTACCAGTCCACGAGTCTCCAGCTGATCGATGAACCGAGTGATCCCCGGCGACTTCTCCAGCAGGCGGGCAGCAATCTCTCGGGTGGGCAGACCTTCCGTGCCGGCCCCACGCAAAATCCTCAAGACGTTGAATTGCTGGAAAGTCACGCCTCCCTGTTCAACTAATGCTGACAGTTTCCTGCGCAAGACGTCAGCAGTGATCAAGAGGCCCACAGCGGCCTCGGTCATCAAAGAGTGAAAGGGTTTCTTTTGCTTGATTTCTTTCTGGAAAAAGCTCTCTCTACGCGACATGTAACTACATTACATGTAATTTAATGATATGTAAATGATTTACCCGCCGAAAAGATTTCGAGACTAGCGTGGCTGGTGTGAGTTGGAGTTGGTTTCTCGCGGGCACACTTCGGGCACAACTCCATCGCACATCGTAAATGACAATTTTGTTGATACTTGAGGGTCCAGTGTCTGATATTATGGGGCAACCGCAAGTCATATGAAGGAGGATGAACCGTGAAGAAAATAGGAGTTTTTGTGTTGACTCTAGCAGGAACCACATTCCTGATGGCACACCCGCACTTTGAAAAGAAGCTGAGCGCTGAACTGCCGGGAGGAGTCGAAGCAACGATCACTTACCAGACCGTTCCCGCCAATGAAGAGCATGCCCGAAACGCCGAGGTGGGCAGCTTTATCACACCCCGTTCCCCACGCTTGGAATTGTCCGGGGAGTTGAAGGCAGGGATGGTAACGATTCCTGCCGGGCAACTCATCATCGGTGTCGTCAAGAACGGCCCAGAGGACTGGGATCTGGCGCTCTATCCCGGGAAACTGGAGCGTGGAGAGACTCTCGATACTTCTAAGTTAATCAAGTTGGACTCGATGTTTTCCAGAACACGTGAAGCCATCGAGCACCTGACGATTGACATTTCCCCGGGTCACGGAAGACTTGAGGGAAAAGCAGTTTTGGTCATCAGTTTTGGCACACTGTCTCTTCACGGCGCTCTGAATTAGTTTCCTTCGCTTACGCTCGTGGTTTTGAAACCAATGGTCTTGGCAGACTGTTCAAATCGGAGTCACGAGCTTGACAATGCTGTTGCTCTCAATGCTAAGTCCTGGCAACCCCGCAAGGCTAAGAAGGAAATGTCGGTTCAGTTACTGGCCCTCCAGCCCCGGGTCGTGAGGAACGCCCGGATTCGTCGAGTACGAGTGCCACGCCATCCTGGAGGCGCAGAAGCATGCCAGCCGACCATAGGAGGATTCATGCGCTTACCGGTACCGCTCGTCATCCTGATAGTCCTGGCTTTCTGGGCCGCCGGCGCGATGCACGCGCAAATCAACAATCCGATTGCGGAGCCAATAGTCAAACGTGGACTGAGCGTCGAGATCAGGGAGGTCGCGCGCCTGCCTGATACACGCGGGCTGTACCCTGCCGATCAGGACGCTGCCGGGTGGGCCCGCGTCAGCTACGTCCGCGACCTTGCGGACGGCCGGCGCTTCGCCAATGACTCGCGCGGTTTCTTGTACCTGCTCGACCGCGACAACCGGCCCTCCGTGTATGCCGACATCGCGGCCGCCTTCTCGCTCAGCTTCTACGGCAGCCTGCAGAGTGGGTTCATCGGTTTCGAGTTCCACCCGGAATTTGCGCAGATCGGATTGTTCTACACGGCGCATGTCGAGCGGGCGACGGGGAATCCCGCGACGCCGCACTTCATTCCGCCGGGGTTCACCCAAGCCGATGTCACTTTTCACAGTGTCATCACGGAATGGCGCGCGACGAACCCGGCGGCGAACGTCTTCGAGGGCGCCCGGCGTGAGCTGCTCCGGGTCGGACATGTCGTCGACAACATTCGACACCCCATCAGCCACCTCGAGTTCAACCCGACGGCGGCGCCCGGTGACCCCGACTACGGCCTGCTCTACACGAGCGGGAGCGATTTGGGATTCGGCAATGGCGGCGGGCCGAATGCGAGCAAGCCCGGCCAGACTCAGCGCCTTGATACAGTGGTCAGCGCAATCCTGCGGATCGATCCGCGGAGCCCGGCCGAGTCGGGAGGGACCAAAGGAGTCGGGGATTACACGATTCCACCGATCAACAAGTTCGCCGCGGATGGTGATCCCGAGACACTCGGGGAGATCTACGCCTACGGCTTCCGGAACGCCCACAGGCTCTCGTGGGACCTCGTGGACGGGACGATGTTCGCCTCGGACATTGGCGAGAGAAACATCGAGGAGATCAACATCGTTCGCGAAGGTCTCAACTACGGCTGGATGCAGCGCGAGGGGTTCTTCGATAACGGCGTGACGAGGCCGGACGGAGTGCTCAACCAGGTATTCCAGCTGCCGGCC
>CBDTZL010000187.1:0-4118 GCA_965364895.1 uncultured bacterium | reverse complement strand
ACCCTCAAATAAGACCACTTCGACAAGCTCCCGAGGGGGGCGGGCGCATCGCAGACACCCTGTATGGCACCGACGCGGTCCTGTCGAACCCCAGTGCCTTCAAGGCCGAAGAAATCAGGACCCTGCGGGATCAGATCACGTCCAACCTCGAGCGGGCGTGGGGGATTACGGGCAGAAGTGAGGATGAGCTGACTGGGGTGATGCTTCAAATGAGCCAGGTGGTGGCGCGGAAGTTTAGGACAAAGGAGTAACGGTTGCGGGCGCACCTCTCGTCGCCTTTCTCCAAAGCGGCGCGGTCTGGATTTGCATGCAAGTATCAGATTGGATCGTTCTGGCTCTGTTCCCCAGAGGCTTTGCCATCTGACATCGCTGCGACCTGGCGATTGATGAGGGCAGCGAGCCTCTCCCGCGCATCACCGACCTGAACACATCGCGGCTCTTGGGTTTCTATCTCTGCCGCTTTGCGTTTGGGTGCGACATATTGCGCCAACTCCTTGTACATCTGGGTGCGCAGCTCGACGGGCACGTCCTTCCTAACGCCAGGTTTCTTCTTCTTGTTCATGGCGATGTGGGCCAGGCCCGCGATTGGATCGCGCCCGAGCGCCTCGAGCTTCTCCACAATATTTTGGGTACGCCTATTGGGTGTGCCTTTCGCACGACCGCCAGTTTTGGGTAGTCCTTTGCATCTTGGCATATCCTATCTATTCGCTTCTACTTTAGGGTCATCGACCAGTATTCAGTGGCTCTACTGACTCACAACTGACTCAAGCTACTTTGAAGGGAAGGGGGGTCAGGAAATGCCTTGTTTTTGGCTCCCCGGGACGGACTCGAACCGCCGACAAGGTGGTTAACAGCCGGATCGGTGGAGGAGGGGAGTTAAACAAATCAACCACTTGCATCGCTTGCCATTCTCGATTCCTATCTAAATAGGCGGTATTTCCAGGCTACGCTATGACAGACTGGTACAAATCTGGTACAGCCCCGTTTACAAGCGACTCTGACAGCTAGCTCGATATCGGGCACCCTCGCTTTGCAATCAGCAGTAATTGTGCAACTTTAGTCACCTGGCCTTATTTGTAAGCGATTCGTAAGCCAACTGTGAGCCCCATCATGTCAGCGTATTCCATACATAGCTGTGGGCGGCCAGCCAGCCGCTGTCAGGGTTCGAGCACATGATTTATTGCCGATTAAGAAGGGCGTGAAGCTATTGGGGAACCAACGCCAGTTGGAAGACATACGCCTCATGAGGTACCGGAATATGCACAAGACCATCTATTGCTCTTATACTACGTAAGGCCGTTAACAGGCAGAACTTCTTCTGGTGCGATGCCTCCTCAGCTTGCCAAGATCACGCGTCCCAGCCTGTCCGGTATCTTACCGAGAAAGAGGCTATTTTCTCGGCTAGATCGCGGGCGCGCAGCGTCCGTTATTTGGGTGACGGGGCCGCCCGGATCGGGGAAGACCACCCTGGTTGGCAGTTATTTGGATAGCCGCAAGCTACGGCATATCTGGTACCAATTAGATTCGGGCGACGCCGATATTGCCACGTTCTTCTACTATATGGGGCTGGCGGCGGTTGCGCACGAAAAAAAAGCACATGAGCGCTTGCCCCTATTCACCCCCGAATACCGTGGAGACATTGCCGCTTTCACGCGACGCTATTTTCGGAATCTCTATCTCCGCCTCAAACCTCCATTTGTGCTGGTGCTGGACAACTATCACGCTGTTCCATCTCAATCAGACTTGCACGATGTGATGGCCGTCGGCCTCGATGAGGTGCCTCCCAAGGGATATGTCATCCTTATCAGCCGGCGCGAACCTCCACCATCAATGGCACGATTGCGCGCCAGTTCTGCATTAGAAATGATCGGCTGGAACGAATTGCGACTTACTCTTGAGGATATTAAGGGCATTCTAAAACTCCGGAACCTAAGACTACCTCAGGAGCGATTGGTACAGCTGCACGAAAGAACACAGGGCTGGGCTGCCGGACTTACGCTCATGATGGAGCAAGCACCAAGAAAGGGTTTGATCCTGGAGCCTCCGGAAAAATTCGATTCACAGCTTATCTTCGACTACTTGGCGGGCGAGATATTTCAGAAGCTAGATAAAAGGGTCCAGGACTTTGTGCTTATGACCGCCTTCCTACCCCATATGACGGCACAGATGGCGGCGGATCTAACAGGGCAACATAGAGCGGAGGTCATACTCGCCGATGGCCATCGCGACAACTATTTTGTCAATCTGAAACAGGCCTACCCCGATCCTGTATACGAATATCACCCGCTGATTAGAGAGTTTCTGATCACGCAGGCAAAGACCACCTTGAGCGAAGCTCAGCATACGGAAGTGCAACGCAAGGCGGCGGCCTTGCTAGAAGCCGCCGGCCAGGTGGAAGAGGCCGTAGCGCTCTTAAGCGACGTCGGCGATTGGGAAGATCTTGTCGAAGTCATCCTTAAACACGCTGCTAGCATGCTCGATCAAGGGAGAGGGGAGACGCTGGCAAGGTGGGTGGAAGACCTCCCGAGGGACGTGTTGCACCAACACCCCTGGCTGCTGTATTGGTTGGCGGCTAGCCGTCTTCCTTTTGCTCCCCGCGAAAGCCGTCTTCTATTCGAACAAACTTTCGAGTTGTTCAAGCGCCAAGGGCAAACGGACCCGAAAGGACTTCTTCTTGCGTGCTCCGGGGCCATGGATGCCATCCTGCATGAGTGGGATGATCTTTCCCTGCTTGACCGCTGGATAGCAGCGCTCGATGATTTGTTAAAGACCTATCCCGAATTCCCGTCCGTAACGGTAGAAGCAAGGGTCACCTGCAGCATGTTCATGTCGTTGATGCTCAGGCAGCCGCATCACCCGGGTATTGAGTACTGGGTAGAACGGGCTTTCACTGTCTCACAGGCAACGCCTGACCCGAGTCTGCGGATATCTGTCGAGCTGCTCGTAGCGATCAGCTTCATGTGGGCAGGGGGATTTACGAAAGCACAGGGTGTTATCGACTCTATGCGAAAATTGGCCGAGTCGCCCGATGTTTCTCCACTTGCACTGACTACGCTGGCCATCGCGGAGTCGATGTACTTCATGCTCACGGCAATGCACGGACCTTGCCTGGATGCCGTCAATCGTGGATTGGATGTTGCGCGAACAACGGGTATCCATATCTGGAATTATCAGCTGTTGGCGAATGGCGTAGCCGGTTCACTCGGGGCCGGCGACCTGAGTACTGCCAAGAAACTATTGAAGCAAATGGAAGAACGTCCTGAACATGCCCGTCGCCTCGACCTGTGGTTCTATCATTACTTATCGGCGTGGGAGGCCATACTCCGACAAGACACGCTACGTGCCTATCAGCAGCAAAAGACGGCGCTGAAACTCGCGGTTGAAGTTGGTTGCCCATACTTTGAAGTCCTAAGCCGCTTGGCATGGGCACAGGTGTCGTTCGAGGTTGGAGATGAACGCAAAGGAGCTGCACAGCTTCGGCAGGTACACAGTGCTGCCCGCGAAATAAAAAATCGGTTATTGGAGTTCATGGGTCTTGTGGCATATGCACAAGTAGCACTGGAACATGGCAGAGAGCGATCGGGCCTCAACTCCTTGCGCTACGCGCTGGCATTGGGTCGGGAATACAACTACACGCACTTCCTTTGGTGGCGGCCGTCTGTCATGGCTCGGCTTTGCATCTATGCTTTGGAAGCTGGTATTGAGGTTGAGTATGTAAAAGACCTGATCAGAAAACGCAACCTGGTGCCAGAAACATCACCCGCCACCGTGAAAGACTGGCCCTGGAGTTTCAATATCTTCACGCTGGGGCAGTTTAGATTGCTGCAGGAAGATAAACCACTCACCTTTTCGGGTAGGGCGAAGCGCCGACCCATGGAGCTACTAAAGGCGCTGATCGCATTCGGCGGGCGAGAAGTCAACGAGGAGCGCCTGACCGAAGCCTTGTGGCCTCGGATTGACGGCGATTCCGCGCACCGATCGTTCACTACGACGTTACATCGGCTGCGCAAGCTTCTCGGAGAAGACAAAGCAATCATACTACGGGAAGGACGGCTCACGCTGGACGCCCGCTATTGTTGGGTCGACACGTGGGCGCTTGAACAGGTGCTTACGGAAAT
>CBDTZL010000186.1:0-4155 GCA_965364895.1 uncultured bacterium | reverse complement strand
AGCCAGACCCTGCCAAGCCTGAATTTCTGCATACGATTCGCGGGATGGGGTATCGGTTCGACCTTCCGAACTGAGCGAATGCTCAGCTACGAGACCTGTACCCTCTCAGTAGCAATGCCCGTCTGACCTTCCGCATCTACCGCACGCGCAGCAACCACATAGCTACCCGCCTCCGAATACGAGTGGTCAAGCCGAGTTTTGATTTGATCCTGCCGCCATCCCCTCACGGATTGAGCTTCGCTGCGGAACAACCGTCCGTCAAAGTTCCAATCCAGCTCCAAAGTAGTTAGAGCCTCCGGATCGAAGTCTGCCAGCTGTGCTTCTACATCCAGATTGTTGGCTTTGATCTGGATCCTCGGGTGGAGCATGTGCGGATTTTGGGTAGCTTTATCTACCCACACGCTAAAGCCCCCCGCGTCCGGTTCGAGCAGTAGCCGTCGACGGGTGGTGTTTATTGCAATAGGCGATATGTCGCAAGCCAGCCACCCTCGGCTCAACCGACGCGCGATCGCAGCCGTTGTCCCAGAACCGCTAAAAAAATCTGCGACAAGGTCACCAGGATTGCTTGAGGCAAGGATAATCCGCTCTAGCAGAGCTTCCGGCTTCTGTGTGGGGTAGCCAGTTCGCTCCCCGTGCATTCGTGCCACAACTGGAAAATACCACCAGTCTTCCGGCACTTTTCCGCGCTCCAGATCGGGGCGTTTGCCAAAGCCGGCCTTAGCCGAGGAGAAGGTCCTTACAGTCGATTCGTTGTAGGGTACTCGCACATCGTCGGCGTTGAAGGTGTACTCCTTGGACTTCGTATAGACATAGATTGTGTCGTGTTTTCTCTTAAATGCACTCCGTATGGGGGAGGGGCCGTGATAGGTCCAGATAATTTCATTTAGTAAGCGCTCGGGGCCGAACACTTCATCCAAAAGGACGCGGGCGTACCCCGCTGCATGCCAATCTAAATGCAAGCAGAGCGTACCGGTTTCTGAAAGCAAGGCGTGCATCAGTCGGAGTCGAGAATAAAGCATGTTGAGATATTCGGCGCGATCGTTCCATTCGTCGCGAAACCCCTCGGCTGTCTTCCAGCCGTCGGGTTGGCGGGAGTCTTCCCCCTGACCAGTTCGCACGCGATATGACTTTCCTGATAGAAACGGTGGATCGGCGTAGATCAGGTCGATCTCGCCTTCAAACTCGGCCAACAGCGTGCTCATAACACCTAAATTCTCACCCTGAATCAAACGTTGATTGCTCACTTCGGAAGAAGGATCGGGCAATACAACTGCAGTTTGAACAAGCTCAATAGGGGGCGAGGTGATTGCTTGTTTGCCCGGCCATTCAAGCCTTGGCTGGTCTTTGCTCACTCGTCTCCAGATCCTCGGCCAAAACGCGCCTCCAGGATCTCTGGCAGACGGGGTTGGCCGATCTCTTCCAGTTCATAGCGAACATTCTGGTAGGGCTTGTCTAGATCGAGCAGCTGGCCCAGGTCAATAGGGGTGCCGATGACAACTACCTCTGCGTCCGAAGAGTTGATAGTCTGCTCGAGTTCTTCTATTTGCTCTTTGCTATAACCCATAGCAGGTAAAACGGCTCCAGTATTGGGGTATTTTTCATATGTCTCCGATATGGTGCCCCGAGCATAAGGCCGGGGATCCACTATCTCCTCCGCTCCATAACGTCGAGCCGCGATCCAACCCGCTCCAAACTCCATTTCCCCATGGGTCAAAGTGGGACCATCTTCAACAACAATCACGCGTTTGCCTCGGATGGCATCAGGATTGTCCACCTCTATCGGAGAAGCAGCCTCAATAATGTCGGCTCCTGGGTTCAATGTGGCAACGTTATTGCGCACCGTCACGATGTCATCTTCTTTCGCCGTGATAACTTTGTTTATAACGATCAGATCCGCCGCGCGCACATTGGCTTCTCCCGGATGGTAATTCAGCTCGTGACCTGGTCGGTGAGGATCCACTACCACAATCGCCAGATCACTCTTGAAGAAAGGGAGATCGTTGTTGCCCCCATCCCACAATACGATATCAACCTCTTTCTCTGCTTCCCTGAGGATTGCTTCATAGTCAACGCCCGCGTACACAACCGAGCCTTGGGCCAGGTGCGGCTCATACTCCTCCCGCTCCTCGATGCTCGCGTCATATCGGTGGAGGTCTTCATAACTGCTGAATCGCTGAACCGCTTGGGCAGCGAGATCGCCGTACGGCATAGGATGCCGCACCACCGCCAGCTTGTGTCCGAAATCCCGCAAAATCGAAGCTACTTTTCGGCTAGTTTGACTTTTGCCGCTTCCTGTGCGCGCCGCGCATATCGAAACCACCGGCTTCGTGGACTCGAGTACGGTCGAACCCAATCCCATCAGTCGAAAGTCTGCACCAGCAACAAGTACCCTAGAGGCAACATGCATTACGTACGTGTGTCGGATATCGCTGTAGGCAAATATCACCTGCGCGATCCGTTCCGACTCGATGAGGGATTCGAGCTGGTCCTCAGGATATATTGGAATACCGTTAGGGTACAACGTGCCGGCTAGCTCCGGTGGGTATGTTCGACCATCGATGTTTGGTATCTGGGTGGCGGTGAACGCTACAACTTCGTAAGCGGAGTTCTCTCGAAAATAAACATTGAAGTTGTGAAAGTCGCGGCCCGCGGCTCCCATGATTAGTACGCGATCAGGCTCCATCAGGTTTTATAACTTTTCCTTTCTGCCCCGCTACATTCGGTCTGGGGCCTCGACATCGAGCAAACGTAGGCTATTGGCCAGCGTTTGTTTCGCGGCCGCGGTCAAACGGACGCGCGCCTCCCGATGATCCGATCGCAAGACAGGCACCGAGTGGTAAAAGGTGTGGAAAGTTCTGGCTAGCTCATAGGCATAGTTCGACATATGGAGGGGTTTGTATTCAAGCGCAGCTTTCTGGACTACTTCCGGGAACTGTGAAATGCGTTCGATCAACTCTGATTCCATCTCGAGCAGCTCGTAGTCGAAACTTGCGCTGTCGGCCACTCCGTCGGATTTCCGCAGAATGCTGCTCGCTCTGACGTGCGCATTCTGAATATAGGGGGCAGCCTGTCCCTCGAAACTCAAGGCTTTGTCCCAATCGAAAACGATTTCTTTTGTGTTATCTACTGAGAGCAAAGCGTAGTTCAGCGCTCCCAATCCAACCTGGCGGGCAACCACAGCACGTTCGTCATCGGTGAGCGTGGGGTTTTTCTCGGCGATGATATCAAGTACCCGCCGCTGCGCCTCTATAGCGACATCCATATAGAGAACAACGTTTCCCATCCGGGAAGACATCATCCCCCCCGGCAGTGTGACAAAGCCATAGGAAAGATGGTGGCTCTTCTTGGCTTGCTCAAAGCCCCAGAGCTCGAGAACCTTGAATGCCTGATCAAAATGCAGGCTCTGGCGGACATCAACCACGTAAACCGACCGATCCACATCGTAGGATTCAAACTTGCGTTTGGCCAGCGCCAGGTCTTTCGCTGAATATAACGTCGTGCCATCCGCTCGCAAGAGAACCGATGTGCGATACTTCTCTTTTTCCAATCCTAGCTTTTCATCAATCTTTACAAATACCGTCCCGTCGGGCCGCTCGTCTTCGGCAATGCCCAGGCCAATTAGCTCCTCCACGATTTCCTTGGCCGGTTCATCCATCTCGCTTTCAAAAAAATAGACGTCGATATCCGCGCCCAGAATGCTCAAAATATCGTGCAGCTCGTCCAGGCTCCATTCTCTGGTCTTCATCCAGAGCTCGCGCACTTCTGGGTCGTGGCTATCCCAGCGCCGGAACATCTCTCGACGCTCTTTGTCGTATTGCTCGCGCAGTTCGCGTTCTTCTGGGGTTTCGTCATCCTGAGGAGTCACCAGAGTGCTGGCTTCGTGATAGATCCCGGCCAGCCACTGGCCGCGCTCATGGACGCCATCAGGCTCTTGACCAGAGTAAAACTTCTGATACGCCCACATACATGTGATCACACCCAGACCAATGTCGCCGGGGTAAGAGGCCCGGATGGTTTCAAATCCGGCGAACTCGACCAGCCTTGCAAGCGATTCCCCAAGCACCGCATTTCTCGCATGGCCGATGTGGAAGGAGTGGTGTGTGTTTGGCTGCGCATACTCAACCATGAGACGCTCCCCCTTTTGGGAGCCTCTGC
>CBDTZL010000185.1:0-4180 GCA_965364895.1 uncultured bacterium | reverse complement strand
CAATCAGGAGGTATGTGGGGTCGAGATAAAAACCGCCGAAGAACATCGTCAGACCCCCAAATCAATTTCGTCCACGTACTTGTTCCCCATTGCTGATATTGAGCACATCAGCTTGGCAGCTCGATGAGAGTCTTGTCCTCACCAATCTCCTCCTCAATCAAGGTGTTTAGCTTGGCGCTTATCTCTGCTAGCAACGATTCGTCGAAGTCCGGATTATCAGGATTGGCCAGGTTATTGGTCTCGTTTGGATCATTCTGCAAGTCGTAAAGCGCCACGTCATTTTCGGCAAGCAGCTCCTCGACAGATTGTGGCAAATTGTAGTGAGCAAGTCCAAAATATCGGATCAACTTGTGGCGGCCGTCAAAGATGCCCCGAAATAACTCGCGCTTGTCCGGGTTAGGCGTGCCGATCTCATCAACAATGGACTTAAATGCTTCTGTTCCTCGATGGAATTCGACTCCGGCTTCGGCCGCGGCCGAATCCAGAACTTTGGGCGCATTGCCCATTAACCATTCCATGTCGATGGTCATGAGCATGTCATAGGTATACAAAGATCCTTGGCCAGGATTTCTTGAACTTCCACGCGGGCCGTCAGACGCGGGATCGGCCGCCAGGCCGGAAAGGTCGTGCCCATGGAGGAATGGATACTTCTGGCGCATGTCACTTTCTGGCAAACCGGCGTATGCAAGCGTCGTAGGAACTAGATCGAGGTGTGAACCAACTGCATTGGTTCTTACTCCACCGGGGTTCTTGGGATCGACAATCACTAGCGGCACATTGACCGTTTCCCTAAATGCCACGCTGCCCTTCTGACGTAGGTGATGTGCGCCACCCATCTCTCCGTGATCAGAGGTAAAGATGATGACGGTATTTTCGGCCTGACCACTCTCCTCTAATGCGTCCAGAACGGATCCGATGTGGCGGTCCACATCGATCATGCAATTGATGTAGTAATTGACATGATTGCGCCACATGTCCTCCCGCTCGACCGGGATTTTGCCGTAGGCTCCGTCACTTGTCATCTTGTAATTCTGCACCGCCGGTGGATGCTGAGAAAGTTCGTCTGAGAATGAGGCCGGCAGGGCTGTTGGCCACTTCTCTTGGTAGAGCGGCGCGTCCGGCGCCCCAAAGATTGGAAACATGCCTCGTACCTGCACCATCTCATCGTCATCCGTGTCGAAGTACATGACGTCGTGCGGATTAACGAAATTCACTGCCAGGTACCAGGGCTGGGATTCCGCGATTTCTGGTGACCTAACCTTTAGCCAATTGGCAGCATCGGCCGCCGTTGGCGGATCTTTCATAAATCCATCGAGCGGTATGCCTTGAACATCGCCAGATGCTTGAAAATCTGAGAAGCCGTAGGGCTCCATGGCATCCGAGGTGTCGCCCTCCGGGAACTCAGACTCATGCCACTTACCTTTGAAAGCCGTGTAATAGCCCAGATCGCGCAGCATGTGGCCGACTGTGGGCAAGGATTCTGGATCTGCACGCATATCGTCAATCCAGGCGAGATTGGTGTTGTCGAACATTCGGGTCAAGGGGGTGTGCTGCCCAGTCCACATGACCGAGCGGGAGGGTGTGCAGACCGTCGTGGTGACCTGGTGATTGTTGAACGTCACGCCGCGTTCCTTGAGGCGCTCACGATTGGGTAGACTGGCGCCCTCAGGCAAGGCTTGGTGGGCATACTCCTGATCTGTAACAATCATCAGGATGTTCATACGTTGTTCAGAATTTGACATGGGTTTCCCCTCTCCGCTATTTACTCAGATGATAACAAGAAACCCGGTCTCGAAATCGAAACCGGGTTTTTCAAGGCCGCGCCAGATTCTCAAACTCTCGATTCCAAGTGCCAGATATTGTTGTTCGAGCTCACCCTACCTTTAAGTCTTCCTCAGTAAGGCCGTTGCGTTCCATGAACTCTTTGGACCATTGAGCGTTGGCCTCGTCAACGTTTAGCCGACCGTTGAGAATGAACTCCGTATACTCAGAGGCTCGGCTGCGATCCGGTGCCAAATGCTCACCTGGACCTTCGACGTCCCAGGTATCGTCGGTCGAAACGCCCATCCGCTCCGTGACTCCCTCTCGGGTCACGTTCCACACCATCATGTCCGTGGCCATCGACAGCGGGCCATCGTAAGTCTCACGAACCGCCTTGAAGATATCGTAGCGTACGTCTGCGTCGTTGAAAAAGTGGTATGCCACAGCATGTTTGGGCTTGGTCATGGTCATGATCTGACCGAAGGACTGTGCCGAGCTGTGGAACATCAGGTTGATGCGTAGCGCCAGTTGAGCAGGCTGGTTGTACTTGTACATCATCTGATCAGAGGTCATCCAGCACTCATGGATCGCTAGATCGGCGCCTGCCGCGTATTCCGGATACCAGATATTGGGAGCCGTGTCTCCGCCAAAGACAACCTTGTAGCCGTTCCACTCAAAGGACAGGCTGACCGGTCCATCGCCGGCGTGAATACACGGCCAGGATCGAACCGTGACCCCGTTTTCCTCATATACCACTTCGTTAACGCCCTTGTAGTCGAACTCGGTTACTTTGATCTCGCCCGGCGTAGGATTAATCGTGACGGCCCGGGTCATGTAGTCCCAGTTGTAGGCCTTGACCAAGTGCTCGATCGCATATTGGGTGCCCATGTCCTCGCGCGAACCGGTGGGGCCCCAAACTTCAAGAGGACCCGTTCTGCCGGCAGTCCATCCGCCTGCCCACAGCGACACCAGGTCAGCCCAGTGGTCAGTGTGCAGATGCGTGAGAAAGACCTTGGTCAAGTAATTGGCCGGGATCATCAGCGATTGAATATTCGCCATCGATCCGCTGCCGATATCCACGACGAACTTATCCCCGTTGCCCAGCTCGATGACCCACGATGCAGCAGCCTGGGAGCGACGTGCGGTAGGCATGCCTGTCCCTGTGGCGATGACCCGGAGCTCATCGGCACCGAGTTCTTCGGTTGCCGGATAGTAGACGTATCGATCCGGCGCGGTTCCATTTGGGTTTGTTACTCTTCCGCCTGCCATCTTATTCCTCCATTTAAAAAACTAATCGTGCTCGACTGCTCGCTCAGACAGTTTGCGCTCAAACGCATATTCATTCCCAAACTGGTCTCCACGCCGCACTATTCATTGGCAGCGAGGAGACCAGGATGACCTTCAAAGATGTGTTTGTTATTTCTGACTGTCGCTCAGGACGATCCGTTGCTTGACATAGCTTCCATGTCATCCGCCATTTCGATCGCCGCTTCTGCGCGTTCGATGGCTTCTTCTTCGATTACATAGGCTAAGGACAGCACCTCTGCAACTTCATCCATTGCAGCCTCCTCGATGATCTCGGCGGCAATGAGGGCCGCAACTGCATTATTGGCGGCTTCCTCCTGGATCGCTTCAGAGAGCGCCACAGCAAATGCGGCTCGGTAGGCGGCTTCTTCTTGAATAATCATGGAGACTTCGATTGCCTCCAGCGCTTCAGCCTGGGCCTCGATCTCAGCTCCCATCAACATGACCGTCTTCGGCGTCAGAAAGCCCTGCGCCAACATCTCGCCCCCCGCCTCAACAGCAGCGTTACGAAAGTCTGTTGCCCAGGTGTGCTCAATGACCAGTAGCGCAGCCGCGCCACCATCGGGCAGGGCGTTTGCGACGGCCTGAACATCGTCCAGAGTCATGCCATAGCTGTGCGAAATAGCCGCCATCGCGCCTTCAACTGCGCCAATCTCAGCACCTTCTTCGCCGCCCGCTCCTGCGCCGAGCAATGCGCCGATTGTGGCGCCAAACTCAATTTGCTCATTCGGGCTCAAGCCAGACATTTCCATCGATGTGATCTGGCCATCCTCTCCCTTTGAAACGAACTGCACATCGACCAGACGGATGGCGCCTTCATGCTGCGCCTCCATGAGGGCAGGCATCAGTTCACCTGTTGCTTTGAAATCTTGAAATCCAATAGCAATTAATTGAATCGGACCTACAGACATTTCTTGCTCCTTGTACGCATTACGTGCCGGATTGCAGCTCGGCCGATTGGCTCGAGCGGTTGCTAAAGCCCTAGAAGCTGTTTCTTCTTGGCTTCGAATTCTTCGTCGGTGAGCACACCTTGTTCATGAAGCTGTGCAAGCTTCTCAAGCTCATCCAGGTAGGACGGATCCGAAGCGCTCGCCGCTGGGGCCGCCGCCGGAGC
>CBDTZL010000184.1:0-4202 GCA_965364895.1 uncultured bacterium | reverse complement strand
CTAACGGCTGCGAGCTGCCTGTGCTTGCCTGTCCTGGCGGTCACTTGTACTTGCAGCTCAAGCGCAAGCAGGCCAGGGGGCCGCAGGCACAAGTGAGCGGCCGGGGTTCACACCCTCACATGCTCTTCCGGTTACCCGCATCGTAATTTTTTCCGCGCTTTCGCCCCAGCATCCCCGGTCCGCTCTCCCAAAGGGATCCCTGCGGGGCAGCGAGTTGTTAGGCAGTTTCCCCTCAGAATTCCATTACTTTATCAAGGCCACGATGAAGCCCAACCAAATTGCCGACGCTACGGATTGCCAATAGAGCTCCGTCGACATACGGCTGCGCGCTTGCTCCCGCTTCATGGCGGAGAAGTAGCTTTTGATCATGCTTACCAAATATGGCGTCTATAGAAATCACATATCCTGGGAGGCGAACTGAGTGGATTTGTGTGCCTTGCAACCTTATTCCTCGGCTTTCCACATGACCCCGCGTTTTCTCAAGCGGAACATCGAGATATGATTCTCTGATTCTTGAAAGCCGATTTGCCAACTCGCGGGCAGTTCCACTTGGAGCATCAGTTTTGTCAGAATCTGCATAATCAATTATTTCCCACTGGGAAATATATCTGGCTGCCACCTCTGCAAACTTCTGTAGGAGAACAGCCGTAATTGCGAAGTTTCCAACAGCTAGTACCCCACGGCGGACCTTTTTTGCGACAGCATCAATTTCTTGGTAGTCATCATCGCTTAACCCAGATGTGCCAACAACCACATGAGCTTTGCTCGTGAGCGCAGTGATGATATTCAACTTAGCTACCTCAGGTTTGGTGTATTCGACAAAAACGTCTATTTGAATGGCAACCGCTTCATCCGCACTTGCAAATATCGGTGTGTCAAGGCCTGATATACCAAGCACTTTCCCAAGATCATTCCCTGCGTGACTTCGGGAGATTGCAGCCACGAGTTCCATCTCAGGATCTTTATTAACACCACTTGAGAGTGCCGAACCTGCCCAGCCAGTTGCTCCAGCCAAGCACACGCGTATGTTCACTTTCCTTTACCTCCATTCAAACCGCCTAACGGCTGCGAGCTGCCTGTGCTTGCCTGTCCTGGCGGTCAGGCCAGGGGGCCGCAGGCACAAGTGAGCGGCCCGGCATTGCCGAATCACAACCTTTTCCAGCCGCCTTTACTCTTATTTGTCTCTTGATTTTCGCGCCGCATCCCTGGTTCGCTCCAGCGAGTTGTTAGCCCACCTCCCAATTGCCGATGGGGAGGATTGTGGCGCCGTCTAAGTATCCCTCCAGGCTACCTCAATCAGTGGAATAGGTTGTTCGAACCCCTTGGCCTCGAACTTACCAAGACCAGCAAAGGGAATATTCTTTCCAACAGTAAGGTCACGCACGACTTGCGCTACGAGAATGCTTCCGGGTTTGGCGTGGGTGCACAACCTGGCGGCGAGGTTGACGGCAGCTCCATAGAGCTGATTATCGTTACGGACAGGCTCTCCCGCACTGATCCCGATTCGAAGATGCATCCCTTCATCCGGATTCTCTTCACCGTGTTTGACCATCGTCTTTTGGATTGCGATGGCACATTCCACAGCACTTACTGCTGAAGTGAAGGAGGCCATGAAGCCGTCTCCTGTGTGTTTGATTTCCCGTCCTGCGTGAGTGCGGAGCGCATCACGTGTGAGCGCATTATGAGCTCGGAGCAACTCCATGGACTTCTCATCTCCAAATTCACTGATCATCTGCGTAGAACCCTCGAGATCAGTGAACATGATGGCACGAAACGGGGAATCAATAGGCACTTCACCTTCCGTAGGAGCGGGATCCTCCACTCTACCCAAGAAGGCTTTGACGATGGCCTGATCTACCTCCATGATCTCATTATGAGCGAACCCATGCGCCTCATTATGCACCTTGTGAACCGTACTCATGTCAGGTGCCTTGACAAGGCAGAAAACAGAATCGCGCTCATCATCGTACCAATACGTGATGAATTTGCAGTCATACTTATCTTGAAGCTTTATGTCCGCCGCGTGCGCTTCTGCGACGGCTTCGGGGGTGAGGTTCTCACCATCATGTCTGTCCATGTATAGCGGCATTTCCTACGCCTCCCTTTTATAGTCTCGCGAGGGCTGACATGCGATCGGGGCCTATCGAATTTCCTCCAAGAGCTG
The DNA here is from genome assembly GCA_965364895.1 of uncultured bacterium. Classification (GTDB taxonomy): domain Bacteria; phylum Chloroflexota; class Anaerolineae; order Anaerolineales; family E44-bin32; genus JADFRG01. The sequence continues at coordinate 2,038 of CBDTZL010000184.1, read as the reverse complement.
GGAGTCAGCTCCGGAAGGGATCTTCGGTGGGCTAACGGCTGCGAGCTGCCTGTGCTTGCCTGTCCTGGCGGTCAGGCCAGGGGGCCGCAGGCACAAGTGAGCGGCCGGGGATCGCTCCGGCACTTCCGCCTCCAGCCGCTCTGATCAAAGTATTCAGTTGGATTTGCCGCGGCAACCCCGGTCCGGCTCCACTCGCAGAGTGCTCCAGCGAGTTGTTAGGTGGATGCGTATCTACTGTCTAATTCCATCAATCCTTCGATAGTTTTCTGCAGCTTGCTTGGTTTGAATCCCCACGGACCTCTCCCTCCTGCAAAAATCACCTTCCCGTCAGTGTTAACCAGATAAAGTCGATCGGGCCAGGCCGCATACGCCTTCATTACCCCATCATCCATCCCATCGACGATGGTCAGTATTCCATACTTCAGCCGGGTCTCACAAGTTCCTGCCAATGCTCGCCGTTCTTCAATCGTTTGCGGATCTCGAATATCATGATTTCCCATGTACCATCCGTCAGTTGGGTGAGCTTCCCGAATGTAGATCACAAGGAATTGGACACGATCACCGTACTCAGCGTACAAGTCTTGGAGGCGCACGGCCTCTCTTACAAAGGGCTCTCAGGTGAAGCTGCCGAATATCAGCGCAACAGGCTTTTTGCCGCGAAAGTCCGAGAGCCGAACCGGATTTTCACCGCTTGCGTCACGAAGCTCAAAATCAGGTGCTCGTGAGCCTCTCTTGGGTGCATCAGGACCGTACTGTCTGTGCCACCTGATGCTGTCTCGCAAGCTACTGATTGTATTAGTCATCTGGACGTTATTCCTTTCGCATCAATTCCATTTGTGCATCCGCCTAACGGCTGCGAGCTGCCTGTGCTTGCCTGTCCTGGCGGTCAGGCCAGGGGGCCGCAGGCACAAGTGAGCGGCCGGGGACTGCTCCTTCACATCTTTATGTTGGCTCCGGCATCCGAACTGTCTCTTGCTTCTGCCGCAGCATCCCCGGTCCAATCCAGCGAGTTGTTATTCGGCGGCTCGTCTCTGCCGATTTGCAGATGCAGATCCCATTTCGTGTAGAACTCGTACCGTCACCAATTCGCTCTTGCCTTTGAGTTCAAGCTCTCGCCTCTCTAAATTCTCGTTGGCTATCTTGGCCGCGCCGTAGGTGGCCTCACTGATTATGACTTCGCCCATTGCCGCGTTGGAAGCCAATCGCGCGGCGACGTTCACATTGTCACCGAGTGCAGTGAAATCGGCGGCGGCGCCACTTGCTCCTGCAATGGACCCTACCCAAGCCATGCCCGTGTGAATCCCAACTCCGACCGGAATCCATGGGCCATTGGGGTCTCCATGACCGGTGACATCCAGCAGTTCTTGGCCAGCCTTCACTGCTCGTCGGGCGTGCTTCTCGCCCGCGAAGCCAGGGATGAACAGAGCTGTCACTTCATCGCCTACCAGCTTGTCAATAAAAGCATCCTCCCGAACAAGCACATTGATTGTGGCCTCGTAAAAGCGATTCATTAGCCGGCTGAAATCCAGATCGTCCATGTTCTCTGCAATTGTGGTCGAACCGCGCACATCAACGAACAGCATCGTGAGTTGGATTTCCGCGCCACCAGGGAATTGCTTTGTGAAGGAGTAACAACCCCTACAGAAGCGCGGGTTCTTATCCGATTTGTGAACGAGATCCCCAAACATGAGACGCATAATTGCACCGCCAGGCCCTGCGAATGGCCGATGGCAATTGACGCAACGAGGGTTCGACGGCAGCATCCCAAACAGGTGACGATATCGTCGCAAGCGAGTGTTGCCCTCAGTGAGGTTCTTTTGCCACATCTCCTCAACTGTGTCCACTTTGAAACGTCGTTGAAGGTTTTCTGGCAAATCTTGGTGTGGCATCGGGTGATCTATCCTTGTGCTCTCTGCTAGCTAGATTAATCGATTGCTCTATGGTGATCTACGCCTTTTCGTTCCGATTCAATTGCTTCGCCGAATAACGGCTGCGAGCTGCCTGTGCTTGCCTGTCCTGGCGGTCAGGCCAGGGGGCC
>CBDTZL010000183.1:0-4228 GCA_965364895.1 uncultured bacterium | reverse complement strand
AACCTGATCAAGAACGCTGCGGATGCACTGGAGGGCAAAGGAGAGATCGTCCTTCGAACCCGGCCCGACAATGGGTGGGTGGTGGTTGAAATTCAAGACAACGGACCGGGGGTTCCTCCGGAGCTGCGCGAAAAGATATTTGAAACGGGCTTCACTACGAAATCGCGCGATGAAGGGACCGGACTGGGCCTTGGCAGCAGCCGCAAGATTGTCGAAGAACGGCATCGAGGGGAACTCAGCCTTACCTCTGAGCCTGGAAACACTCGCTTCGAAGTGCGGCTGCCGCTAAACTTTGAGACGATTTAGAGGTTTGGCCAGCATCAGCCGACCGAAGCACTGAATAAGAAAACTATCGAGGAGATAGCGTATGGCTCTGCAAACTGAAGCGCCAGACAAAAAGACGATATTGGAGCAGGTCAAGGTTCTCGCGGTTGTCGGGTTATCGCGGCGTGAGAGTCGGCCAGGATACTACGTGCCGGCCTACATGCACGCCGCAGGCTACCGCATCATTCCAGTGAATCCCTATCTCGAAGAAGCCTTAGGCGAAAAAGCCTATCCGGACTTAGTCTCCATTCCAGAACCGGTGGATATGGTCGTAGTCTTCCGACGAAGCGAAGATGTACCGCCGGTCGTTGACGAGGCAATCGAGATCGGCGCCAAAGTGGTTTGGATGCAGCTTGGGATTATTAATGAAGAGGCTGCTACCAAGGCCAGGGCGGCCGGCCTGCAGGTGGTCATGAACTCCTGCATAAAGATCGACCACCAGCGATTGTTCGGAGGATATTGACAGCTCGATCCGATGTTTTGGAATCTGTTTCTCGCCCACCTGCTAGGCGACTACCCGCTCCAGCCCATGTGGTTGGTGCGTTCGAAGTCGCAGATGTGGGGACTGGTACTGCATGGCAGCATCCATTTGCTCACGTTGTTGCTGCTGGTAGGCCCCTTTCGAGGCGAGATCTGGCCTCAGATCTTGACCCTGGCAATCTTCCACTTCTTTGTTGATGTGGTGAAGTATCGATTAACTGACTCCCATCCAGAGTGGGTGGTCAGCTCCTATTTTGTCGACCAGGCCGTTCACCTGGTATCCATTATTGTGGTGGCCGCCTGGATCGACTCGATCGTACCTGAAGCCGGCGCGGCCTTTAGTACGGCGCTGTTGATATCTGCCTGCGGCTACATTCTTGTTACACACGTCTGGTTTGTTACGGAGAAAACCATCAGCCATGCGGACTCCGATTACAACCAGGAAGTGCAATTGACCCTGTGGCCGCGCATGATCTCGCGGGCCACATTTCTGACTGTTCTTCTTGCGGTGGGAGCGTTCGGAATCGGGTTGGCGGCTGCGGTCCAACTCCCTTATTCCAGAGATGCTCACTGGCAACGTGCTTTGATCACCGACCTTGTGGTTGTCGCGGTTGGGGCGGTCTTCATCGGCCTGGCAATCAGCTCCACCCAGTAATCGCCCTCCGCTCGCACTCTCTTTATCAATGAGATCTACCCTTACCTCCTTGTTCCAAATTCGCGCCGGCGAGGGCCGCAGCACGCTGCTGCTCATTCTGGTCATGCTGTTGCTGACCATGGGCGGTTCTATCGGTTCGCCAGGCATCAACGCTCTTTTCTTCTCACGGGTTGGGGTTGAGTTCCTTCCCTATATGTTCATTGCGCTTGCCGGCCTGACAGTCGTTACCACGCTGGCACTCACCGCCCTCTTAGGTCGGTTTTCCAAGAGGCGTCTTTACCTGATTTTGCCTGTAGTGCTTGGTCTCTCTCAAGTTGTGGCGCGGTACCTGATCGGCCTCGATCTTGATTGGATCTACCCGGCACTTTGGCTCGGCATGTACTTGTACTGGACCTTGCAGTTTCTCGTCGCCTGGGGTTTAGCGAGCATGGTGTTCGATACGCGGCAGGCCAAGCGGTTGTTCCCGCTTCTGGCCGCCGCTGGCATTCTCGGCACGACCATCGGTGGGTTTGCCACAAAACCGTTGGTGGATGCGGTTGGGGCAGAAAATCTGATTGTCGGGTGGACGCTGGCCTTCTTTGCTGCCACCTTCGTCATTCGGTTGGCGCTTCAAGATGTGCAAGAAGCTCCGCTGCGCTCGCGTTGGGATCAACCCTCCCTGGTGCAGGACATTCAGAGCGGCTACAAGTTTGTCCGCAAATCGGAGCTGATGCGCTGGGTATCGGCCGGCGCATTGCTAATGGGAACGCTGTTCTTCTTCGTGGTATTTCCTTTTTCAAAGGGTGTGACGCAGGAATTTCCGGATGAGGATGCCATTGCGGGTTTCATTGGGGTGTTTGAAGGACTGACCACGGCTGTAGCATTTGTGGCTTCCTTGTTTCTTGCCAATCGGATCTACGCCCGAATCGGGTTTATGGGCGCGCTTCTTATATTTCCGGTTATTTATCTGCTGGGATTTAGCGCAACCGCGCTCTATCCGGCGTTCGCCACAATCGCAGCTTTGCGATTTCTCCAGCTTGTCTGGCGTCTTGGTGTTGCCGACACTGCTTATCAAGCAGTCTTCAACGTGGTGCCCAGCGAGCGGCGAGAGCAAACTCGCGCGTTCATTGACGGCGTGCCCCGGCAAGCTGGCGTGGCTCTGGCGGGAGTGCTGCTCCTAATTGGAGAGAGCGTGCTGGATCCAGCTGCCCTTTTCGCGCTCGGAGCAGGACTCTCGGCGATCGCCATCTTCGCTGGTTGGCGAGCATTCCAGGCCTATCGCGGAGCCCTGGCGCAGGCGCTTCATGCAGGTCAACCGCATATGTTTTTCAGCGAAGAGGAACCCTTTGGTGGCTATCAAAACGACGCCTCTGCGGTGGAGGTTGTTGTGGCTGGGATGTCGGATTCAGATCCTGCCGTACGGCGCGTATCAGCCGAAATATTAGGCAACCTGCCGGTGCCCGAAGCCTCGAAAGCGTTGGTGGATGCGCTTGATGATCCTGACCCCGAAGTGCGCGCCGCGCTTTTGCGATCGCTTGCGGGAGCTGAAGATACATCGGCGCTGCTCGACGTAACGGCTTGCCTGGCGGATTCGGAACCCGCAGTCCGGCTCGAAGCAGTGGAAACCTTGCACGCGCTTGCTGGCTATCCGAAAGGATTGCTGGCTCAGCTGGAGCCGCTGCTGCTCGATCCGGCTCCTGAGGTCAGAAGCTGCGTAGCGATCACGATTCTCAAAGGTGGCCCGCACCCAAGCGCTCCGGCAGTTCTGGAGGAACTGGGCAGCGCGCAGGAGCCAGGTACGCGAGTTGTGGTTCTCGAGGCGCTCGAAGGCTGGGGCGATCCCTGGGGGTGGGATTTTGCTGTGGCGTCTATGCGCGATGATCATCCATCCGTGCGCCGTGCCGCATCGCAAGCGATGGCCAGCATCGATCCGACGGCCAGTTTGGGTGTGCTAATCGAGAGCCTCGGCGACGAGGACCAGTCAGTTCGGCAATCGTCTGCGATAGCTATTGGACGAGTTGGACCGACTGCCCTGCCACTCGTTGCAGATGCTCTTGATCAACCCGAGTTGGAATCGGGCGCGCTGCTGGCTTTGGAGCAGCTTCCGGCCCACAGCGAACAAAGCAGGATTCACAGCTATGCTGAAAAGACTGCTGAACGCGCATCGCATTATGACGGACTCTGGGTCAGTACCAGGGCAACGCACGGGCTTGAGGTCGAGCTATTTGCCCACTCGCTGCGCAGGTACTCTTTGCGACATGCCCGGCATGCCTTGCAGGCAGTCGGCCTGATGACCGACCCCGGGGAAGTGTCGTTAGCACTCGAAAATCTAGAGAGTCGTGATGCGAATCAACGCGCCAATGCGCTGGAAATACTCGATTCGTTGGGACATCGTGATGTCATCTCTGTTCTCATGCCGATCTGGGAAACAACCCCGTCTTCGGAAAGCACAAACGGATTGCGCGCTTCGATCGTGGTCGCTATCGAAGACGATGACCCCTGGCTAAGAGCGTGCGCCGCACTCGCCGCGAGTGCTATCGAAGATGGGGAGCTCGACCCGACGCTAGACAATTTGCTTAAATCCGATCCGGACCCACTTGTGCGGGAGGCTGCACAGCGCAGCCTTGATGGAGGCTCAGATATGAAGGTTCTTCCGACGCTATCGATCATGGAGCGCATCCTGTTTCTGCAGCGGGTGCCAATGTTTTCCGAACTACCTCCTGTGGAATTAAAACAGGTAGCGGCCGTCGCATGGGAAAATTTTTACACCGAGGGCGACTTGATCGCGCG
>CBDTZL010000182.1:0-4230 GCA_965364895.1 uncultured bacterium | reverse complement strand
GGTCTCCGCCTGCCCCGCAGGCGTTTCGGTAGGACTGGATGTGGACAGGTTGCATGCCAGTCCGCCAGCCATGAGGGCGATCGCTACCAAGCTAAATCGAATCGGAAGTCCGAAGTTCTCAATCATTAATAGTTACCTGCAAGAAGTCTAATTCATTTGAACGAAGCCGAGTATCAAACCCTCAATCGTCTGGAATCCTAAAGTAGGCAATTTTAATCACGCAGTCCCCAGCACCCCAATCCTCCGTGCACAGCTTGATGTTCGCCAACCCATTGTTCCCCGCCCGAACAGGGCTGACAGGAATAATGATATATGCTGCCGCACCGGGCGGGAAATAGTTGCCATGCCCTGGAGGGCAAAAGGAGGGGATGGGTGCAAACGGGTGCCGGTCAACCGCCGGACCGTGGACGTTATCGTCGGCATCCAGGTCCTGTACCAAGATCCTAGCGCTCTGAAACGTTGTGCGACTGTTGTTGAAGACCGTGAAGGATACATGCAAAGAGCCGCAGCGCATTGAGCTGTGGTAGTACAGGACGAAATCCATCTTTGGAACGGGTGTCGGTTCTGGAGTGAGCAGCGGAAGCGCACTGACATCGCCTTCCACGGTGGCGTACTCGCCCCAGAGCCAACAGTATTCGTCGGCCTGGTCCGGAATGGCGATGTACCAGTAGTCGCCTACCGTACTCCGGGCCGCAACCTCTGCCACCTGTTCCGGCTGAAGAGATACGGCGAAGGGGAAGATAGCGCCAGGACCCGTCCGGCAGTTAGTTGCTATTGATACGCTGGCTATCGGCGGCAGCGGAGTTGGCGTGTTGGATGGAGTGGGAGTGAAGGTAATCGTGGGGGTTAAAGTGGGCGTAGAGCTTGGAGTTGGCGTGGACGTCATCGGGGGAAGACTGGCCAATGCCTCGACCGTACTCATCACTGCCGTTTCAAAGAGATCGCTGTCGCTCGGAGTGGATGCCGAGCAGGCGACCAGAACCGATAAGCTAACAATCGAGATGAGAGCGGTTCGGAAACCAATCACGCCAAACACCGCACGAGAACCCTGAGAATCCGGCGGAGTATAACAGCCGATGTGGGCCTGGCGCGGTGCTCAATCCGGGGAGTCTTGACGGTCAAAATTGGAATCGGTATACTTGCGCGCACAGTCAGACGTCTGGGTGTCCCCCTCATCTAGATGTCTGCCTGTGTTTTTAAAGGAGAAACGCGCCAAGCTTAGAACTCCACCCTGCCAACAAGCCTTCGATCTCCTCCGTCTCAGAACCCCAATGTGCCAAGAGTTTGTTCTGCTTGCTCTAGGTCATCTGGCGTATTCACATTGAAGAAACTCAGACCCTTTGGGTCGTACTGATCTAATATCTCCTGCTCGACGATGCTGGTTTCGACGCTTGGGAAGAAACTGATCATTCGCTTTTCTCCCGCTTTCAAGGCCTCGCGGACAAATGCGGCGCAAGACGCAGCATAGATTGCATGCAGCGGTTGAAGCCTTCCTCCACGCCTGGGAATAACTACTTCCGCGTCCGAATCGATACCCACCATGTGATCTAGAAGAGGGCGGCTAACAAAGGGCATGTCGCAAGCTAGCAGCAGCACCCGATCGCCGCGCGCGGCCTCTAACGCGGTAAGCAGGCCATCGAGCGCGCCAGCCCCCGGCTGGCGATCACCCACCATTCTCAACCCCAGAAATGCATAGTCGTCAGGCTGGTTGGTCGTGATGAGCACTTCGTCCCCAAGCCCGGCCACTCGTTGGAGCACGTGCTCAATGAGCGGCTTTCCCCCCAGCGGAAGCAGTGCTTTGTCGCGGCCCATCCTGCTTGAGCGGCCGCCCGCCTGGATTGCGATAGTAATCATGAACCGATTTTACCTGGGTGATATAATCCGCGGTCTTCGTCAAGAATCGCGTGCAACTAAATGGGAAGAGCGTGAAGGTTCTACTGAGCTATGATCCGCTGCCCGAGCAGCGGGAAGAGTATTTTCGCTATGTGCTGGGTGAGTTCATACCAGCGATGGAGAATTTAGGCCTTCCGATGTGCGAAGCCTGGCACACGGCCTACGGCCCTTACCCGCTGCGTTTAATCGGCTTTATGGCGGATACTCCAGAGGCGCTCGAAAAAGGACTTTCTTCTGAGGAGTTCCAGGAGTTAGAAGGTCGACTCCAGGAGTTCGTTGTGAATTATCGACGTAAGATCGTCCGGCAACAGCCGCGTTTTCAGTTCTAGTTCATCCCCCTAATTACCCCTCAAATTGCATCGCGTAGTCTCGATCGTGACTATTGTCACAAATTAACCTATAATGCGACGAGCCTTGGCCTCATTGATCCCCGCCCGCGACAAGCTGGCAATCATCACACCCTGGCCAAGGCTCCTTTGTTCTCTGGTCTCTCGATCTCTATATTACTCCCAATTCCTTCCCCACAACTTCAAAAGCCGCCAGTCCCTGATCAAGATCCTCCCGACTGTGCGATGCTGAGTTCATTACGCGAATTCGGGCTTTTCCACGCGGAACTGTCGGAAATCCGATCGCCATTGCGAAAACCCTCTTATCGAACAATCGGCGGCTAAACTCCTGCGCCAGCGGCGCCTCACCAAGCATGATGGGGACGATTGGTGTTGCACTAAGCCCAGTGTCAAATCCGAGCTGTTCCACCTGCCCCTTGAAGTACTCTGTGTTCTCCCATAACCGCTCGACTAGCTCTGAAGACTCTTCCAGGAGGTCGATCGCCGCCAAGCAGGCCGCGACGTCAGGCGCCGTCATCGCGGAAGAAAACAAGAAGGGACGCCCACGCTGGCGAAGCCAATCGATAATTACCTGATCGCCGGTGACCGCACCTCCGACCACCCCAAAGGCCTTCGAGAGTGTGCCTACCTCCACATCGACCTTTCCGTGCAAGTCAAAGTGATCGACGATGCCGCGCCCGCCATTTCCGAGCACCCCTTCGCCATGTGCGTCGTCAACCATGAGCAAATAATCGAAATCTTGAGAGACAGCGTAGATCTCATCTAACGGAGCAATGTCTCCATCCATGCTGAACACCCCGTCAGTGATAATCAGTGAGTGGTTGTATCCCTCACCTTGATGCTCTTTGATCACATCTCGAAGACCCTGGGCATCGGTGTGTGGGAACCGAACGATCTTTGCTCCGGACAATCGGGCTCCATCGATGATGCTGGCATGGTTTAGCTCGTCCGAATAGATCACATCGGCCTTGCCCACCAGGGCCGGGATAGTGGCCAGGTTCGCGTTGAAACCGGACTGGAACGTGAGCGCAGCCTCAACGCCTTTGAACGATGCCAAACGCGACTCCAGTTCGAGGTGAAGGTCCATCGTGCCGGCGATCGTGCGCACGGCCGCGGGTCCCACACCGTACTTTTCGAGTGCGGCCTTGGCAGCCTCCACCAGATGCGGGTGATTTGCCAGCCCTAAATAGTTGTTAGAGCAGAAATTGAGAACCTTCTGGCCGTCGACCACCAGCCAGGCTCCCTGCGGGGATTCAATCGTGCGGATCTGCGTGAACAGCCCCGCCTTCCGAAGGTCGGCGATCTCCTCCGAGATCCAGTCGGTCTTGGTCATGGGCACCCCCGTTGATTAATTTGAGCGAATTGAGTTAGAAGACAAGCAATTCCAGGATGCGGTTCACCGGCCCGAGGATCAACGTGCTGAAAAAGCCCCGGCCTGCAAATAGCAGCAGCATCAGCAGCATCGGGCCGTAGGGGCGGATGCGTGCCATCGTGGCCTGGCCACTGGGGGGCAGGAAGTAGGTGAGCACTTTTTCCCCATCCAACGGCGAGACGGGAATCAGATTGAAAAATAGGAGGACTAGATTGAGGTAGATAAATGTAATCAAGAAGGACTGCATGTAGAAGAGCGCGCCTCCACCAGCAACGACATTGTCGAAGAGGCCGGTCTGGAATGGAATGGAGGCCACGATTGCTAGGATCAAGTTTGAGAGTGGCCCGGCGGCTGCGACCATCATTACGCCTGCCGGGTGCTTGCGCGTAACGGCATATGGATCGAAAGGAACCGGTTTTGCCCAACCGAATCCGAGCGCGAGCATGATGATCGTCCCCAGGGGATCAAGATGTTTCAGCGGATTGAGGGTAAGCCGACCCATGCGCTCGGCTGTGTCGTCCCCGAGTTGAAAAGCGGCCCAAGCATGAGAAAATTCATGAACTGTCAGCGAAACAACAAGCGTGATGGCAAGATAGACAAAGCCTATGGGATCGTTGC
>CBDTZL010000181.1:0-4250 GCA_965364895.1 uncultured bacterium | reverse complement strand
GCTGGGGCAGGTGGACCTGGCGGGACTCGAACCCGCGACCTCATCAGTGCGATTGATGCGCGCTCCCAACTGCGCTACAGGCCCACGCAAGGGTGTGAGGATTGTACTTAGAAGCCGGAACCAATGTCAAGAAAGCACGCAGAGTTGCGCTTATAATCCACAAATTCCTCAATGAGCTACCAAAAACGCATCGACCAGCTCTTAGATCGCATGAAGCAGGCGCGATTAGGTGCGATGGCGCTGATCCCCGGGCCTAGCCTATTCTATTTAACCGGGCTCTCCTTCCATCTGATGGAACGCCCCGTGATGGCGCTGCTTTCAGGTGAAGCGGAATTACGAATGGTGGTCCCGGAGCTCGAGCAGGCGAAAGCGGAGTCATCCCCGGTGAGTTTCAAGCTCTTTACCTATGGAGAAGAAGAAGGCGCGGCACCGGAGGCACTGAGCCGTGCCGTGGCCGACCTTGGACTGGATGGCGGAAAGATCGGCGTTGAGCCGCTAAGCATGCGATTTTATGAGCTCGAGCTGTTACAAAATGCGATTCCGCGCGCCACATTCGCTCCGTCTGATGGAGCGATATCCGGATTGCGAATTCGCAAGAGTGAAGAGGAGATCGCCGCCATGCAGCGAGCGGCTGAGATTGCCGAGGCTGCGCTAAATGCCACCCTACCGTTGATAAAGGTTGGGATGACAGAGCTGGAATTGGCCTCAGAGTTGACCGTCCAGTTGCTACGAGCTGGCTCGGATCCTGAGTCGCCCTTAAGCCCCATCGTAGCTTCCGGGCCAAACTCGGCCCAGGGTCACGCTACTCCAAGCGATCGCACTCTGTCCCCCGGCGACAGCCTGGTTTTGGATTGGGGAGCAACACACAAAGGCTATATGTCTGACATCACTCGCACATTCTTTGTTGCTGAACCCCCAGAAGAGCTAAGCCAAATCCATACCATCGTTCAGCAGGCCAACGCTGCCGGTCGTGAGGCTGTTCATCCCGGCGTAAGCTGCGGAAGCGTTGATCTAGCGGCCCGGAGCAAAATCGAAGCCGCTGGATATGGCGAGTACTTCATCCATCGCACCGGGCATGGTCTTGGGCTCGAAAGCCATGAACCGCCCTACATTCGAGCCGGCGAAGAGACCGTGCTCGAACGAGGCATGACATTTACGGTCGAGCCAGGCGTCTATCTTCCCGGCCGCGGTGGGGTGCGCGTCGAGGACGATCTGGTTGTAACGGAAGATGGTGGCCTAAGTCTGACCACGCTTCCGCGTGAAGCCCGGGTCGTAGGATGAGCACCTTGATGCCGGGCGGTGAGCCTTTTTTCTACCCAGCAGGAGGCGATGTGGGTTGTCTGCTTACCCACGGATTCACAGGCGCGCCAAAAGAAATGCGCTGGATGGGGAAGTACCTTGCAAATCAAGGCATCACTGCGCTCGGCGTCCGCCTTTTTGGCCACGCCACCCAGCCTGCCGATATGAATCGGGCCAGGCAACAAGATTGGCTGGCCTCGGTGGAAGACGGATACCACATGCTGAGCAGCCAGGTCTCCAGGATGTTCATGATCGGGCTATCTACCGGTGGAGCGTTGTCGCTCCTCATGGCGCGTGATTTTCCCGTTTCAGGCGTGATCGTGATGTCGACCCCCACCCAGTTTCCTGATGAGCGCGTCCGGCAGATGCGGCCGATCGTGCCGCTTGTCAGCAAAGTGTGGCGATTCGCGGGCCAGAATGGCGAGTCGGACTGGCACGATAAGGAGGCGGAGCGGTCGAACGTCCACTATCCAGTATTTCCGCTCCGAGCCACGGCCGAGCTGAATGACCTGCTAGATGAAATGCGCGATACGCTCGATCGGGTGACGGTTCCGGCTCTGCTTATCTACTCCAAAGGAGACGGCACTATCGCGCCGGATTCTGGCCAGGAGATGCTTGAGGCACTCGGCTCGACGGACAAAGAGCTGCTCTGGCTTACCAAGAGCGGTCACAATATCCCTATGGACGCTTCCCGCGAGCAAGCCTTCGAAGCTGCCGCAGCGTTCATACACCGCGTCGCCAGATGAAGGCATGTAGGAAGCCGCGCACGAACCTCGCTTGCGCCCCGATCTCGTTACCCAGGTTATGAGCCAAATCCAAACAGGGGGGGAACCATTCCTGTATCCAGGCGATTCAGGCGTTGGAGTATTACTCATACATGGATGGACCAGCGCGCCGCAAGAAATGCGCGACCTAGGCAAGCACCTCGCCGATAAAGGCCATTCGGCCCTGGGTGTCCGGCTGCCCGGCCATGCCACCCGCCCCGCGGATCTAAACCGCATCCGCTGGCGAGACTGGCAGGCCACAGTCGATGATGGTTACAGCCTGCTCGACGACACCTGTGAGCAGGTTTTCGTGATGGGTCTCTCTCTGGGCGGCGCCTTGGCCTTGCTCCTGGCTGCCTCTCGCCCTGTGGCAGGTGTTGTGGCGATGGCAACCCCATACGAAGTGCCCCCTCGGCCAAGCGTGCGGTGGCTTCGCTATCTGCTCCCCGCACTACGGCCGATCAGCACCGTTCTGCGCTACGTCCCAAAGCCGTCGATCAATGACTATAAGGATCAGCAAGCATATCGGGACCATGTGAGCTACGGTGTTTTTCCGATTCGTTCTGTTCCGGAGGTCGTTGGTTTGCTGAAGAGACTCCGCGAGCAACTTCCAGCACTGCGCGCACCAATACTGCTCATGCACGCGGTTGAGGATCGAGGCGTATCACCTGACAACGCGCGGTTAATTTTTGCGCAGGTTGGATCGGATGAGAAGAAGCTGGTCTGGATCGAGAACAGCGGACATGTATTAACCGTCGAACCCGCACGCGAGCAGGTTTACGATTTGGCCGCTGATTTTATTGAACAGGTGAGCGAGAAAGCCCGCTAGTCTTCGTCCTCGTCTTGCGCGGAGGCCGCGATCAGCTCCTGAGCGACGTGGATCGGTACGTTCTCGTAGTGGCTGAACTCCATCGTGAAGAAGCCACGCCCGCCGGTCATCGAGCGCAATTCCGTCGTATAGCGCTGCACTTCGGCTAACGGGGCGTGAGCGGTGATGATGCTGCGCCCACGTTCCGAATCGGCCCCTTGAACGCGCGCACGGCGCGTGTTCAAATCGCCCATAACGTCTCCCATGTTGCCTTCCGGGACCGTTATGCGTAGTTCCACGATGGGTTCCAGCATCACAGGTCCCGCTTCGCGTACGGCAAGCTTGAAAGCCTCTCGGCCAGCAGTTTCAAAGGCGATCGCCTTGGAGTCCACCGGATGTTCCTTGCCATCTGTGATCGCCACCTTCACCTTTTCGATGGGGTGGCCTGAGATCACACCTCCCAACATAACCGACTTAACGCCTTTCTCGATGGCCGGCAGGTATCCAGAAGAAATGCGCCCTCCGAACACTTCACTCACAAACTCGAATTCCCCCTCTTCCAAGGGTTCGATCCGCATATGAACTTCTGCGAACTGGCCTGAACCACCCGTCTGCTTTTTATGACGGTATTGGGAACTGCCAACTTTGGTAATGGTCTCCCGATAGGGTACTTGCGGCACTTCGGTCAGTATCCCGACCTGGAATTTCGCCTCGGCCTTGCGAATAGCGACGTCGATATGTTGATCGCCCATACCTTGCAAGATGGTTTGATTGGTGCTGGGTTCTTGATGCCACGACAGAGTGGGATCCTCTTCAGACAGCCTACTCAGCACGGTGCTGATCTTTGCTGCATCGGCCTGGGTCTTGGGGACGACCGCCACGGAATACAGCGCGTTTGGGTAAGTCGGAGAGCCTACCGTAAGCGCATTGGTCTTTTCCGAAAGCGTATCCCCGGTCTGCGTTTCATTGAGCTTGGCGATCACCCCGATATCGCCCGCGTGCAGGTTCTTGGCGGGAATCTGCTCCTTGCCGCGCAGCAGCTGAAGGGTGCCAATGCGCTCGGCCTCGCGGCGGCCCTGATTCCAGGCGCGCCCATCCGAACTCAACACACCGGACAGCACCCGCAGATACGTCAGCCGACCCACAAATGGATCGGCGGTCGTCTTCCACACGTACGCCGCAAGCGGTCCCGAATCGACTGATTGGATCTCGACCTCTTTTCCTTTGCTCTGGGCGACGCGCGGCGGCGCGTCCGCTGGAGATGGAAAGAGCTGTACGATGGCCTCCAGAACCGGGATGGCTCCAATACCAGCGGTTCCGGCAGAGACAAAGACCGGTACGAAGGTTTTCGACCATACTGCCTGGCGAAATCCACTTTT
>CBDTZL010000180.1:0-4283 GCA_965364895.1 uncultured bacterium | reverse complement strand
TCTGCGGGACCGTCACTCTCTGCTGCTTCAGGAAGTTCGCTTCCCTACTCCCGCCGCACAGATTAACCATCCGTGGCCGCTGGTCTGATCTGCGTTATGGCCTTATCAACCGCGCCTGACCGATATTCAGCGCTCATATAACAATGAAGATTCAGCATTCTCAACTGGCAAAGCGGGTTTAGTATTTGGTGATGATTGTGCGACTGGTTCTTGTCGGGTTTGGCAACGTGGGCAGCGCGCTTGCACGTTTGATAGTAAGCAAGCAGTCCGAAACATTGGAACGCTACGATCTGGATTTGCGTGTGGTCGCGATCGCGACCGGGACGCATGGCCTGGCCCTCGATGCGGAGGGATTAGATCTCACACGGGCGTTAGAAATCCGCGAGCGAGCAGGGAATCTCACTGAGCTGGCCCCTGGCACAACTCAAACTGAGATTCCATCGCTGCTGAAAGAGATCGAGGCGGAAGCGGTTCTGGAAAGCGTGCCGGTCAACTATGAAAGTGGTCAGCCCGCGCTGAGCTATCTTCAGACTGCTTTGGAGAGAGGGATGCACGCCATCACGTCTAATAAAGGCCCGGTTGTACACGGATACCCCAGGCTGTCTGAAATCGCGCAAGCAAATGGCGGCCGATTTCTGTTTGAGGCCACGGTGATGGACGGGGCCCCGATATTCTCGACCTGGCGCGAGGGGCTGCCGGGCGCAAGGCTGATGTCATTTCGGGGAATACTGAATTCGACAACCAACTATCTGCTAACCGAGATGGAGGCTGGGAAATCCTTCGAGTCGGCCCTCGAAGAAGCTCAGGACATTGGCATCGCTGAGACTGATCCGTCAGGCGACGTCGACGGTTGGGACGCGGCAGTCAAGGTCGCCGCACTTGCGACAGTTCTGATGGAAACTCCGCTCGGCATTGAAGAGGTGGAGCGCCAGGGAATTGGCGAACTGGATGCGGCCCAAATCCGAGAGGCAGTAGAGGCGGGGCAGCGATGGAAGCTGATCTGCAGCGTTTGGCTTGAGGAGAATAAGGTATTGGGGAGAGTGCGCCCTGAACGAGTGGGCCCTGAGGACCCCCTTTATCACGTGCGGGGGACCTCATCCCAGATCACGTTTTCCAGCGATGTGCTTGGCGATCTCACGATCATGGGCACAGATCCAGGCCCGGACACGACCGCTTATGGCATGTTTGCGGATCTGCTCAACGCGGTGAGAGCGGTTTAGCGTACTCCCCCACCTTTCCATTGAACCAATTGCACGCGTTACGGTGAGATCTTCCCTATGACCCGCTATATCCTGCGTCGGGGACTTGGCAGCCTCGTCACCCTCTTCTTTTTTCTGACAGCGGTGTTCTTCCTGGTGCAGATCATCGTGCCAGCAGACTTCACTGTTCAATTTGCGCTGGGCATGGGACCCGCCCAGCGAGAGGCTCTGCGCGAGGAACTCGGGCTCAATCTCCCGCTCTGGCAGCAATACCTCAATTGGATGGGCGACTTTGTCACCGGAAAACTCGGTACCTCGTTCTATGGCAACGATGTGATCGAGGTTCTCAAGCAGACGGTTCCGCTCAGCATGCTGCTTTTCATTCCTGGGATAGCTCTGGCGTACATCTTGGGATTGCGTCTGGGCAAATTCACCGGCTGGCGACCGCCCAAAATATTATCGGGCGTCACCACCTTGAGCGGCCTGGCGCTGTTCACGTCCTTCCCTCCATGGTTGGCCTGGTTGATCGCCTACATTATTGGCCGACGTCTGGGGACCCAGCGGACCGTTTTCGGCAATCCAGCCGGTAGTTTCAATCGTCAGCTGTGGTCAGAAATCGATCTTGAGCCTGCAGCCGCGGCCAGCAGGATGCTGTTGACGTTCGCGGTCCTGGTAGGAGGGATGGCGCTATTAAATTGGCAGTTGGTAAGACGCGGCGGGCGGGGGATACCTGTTATTTTGGGAATCATATTTGTCGGCGGCTTGTCGTTCCTGATCTGGCAAGCATGGGGGTTTGGCCCTCAGGCCATCGATCTGGTTAGCATCGCTTCCGTTCCCCTGCTTACGTTCATCTTGCTGACATTCGGCGAGACGATGCTCATCATGCGCACCAGCCTGCGCGAACAGCATAATCAGGAGTACGTTACTGTTGCGCGCGCGAAAGGCTTACCTGAGTCAACCGTTCGCGATAAGCATGCCAGTCGCAACGCCATCCTTCCGGTTGTCAGTCGCTTGATCATCTCCTTACCCTTTCTGCTGACGGGGATCGTGATCATCGAAGACGTATTGGGCTGGCCAGGCGTCGGAAGCACGCTGTTCGGTTCACTCTATCAGCAGGATATGCCGATGGTAATGGCACTGTTCTTACTAGTCGGATTGGTGACGCTTGTTGCCCGCCTGGTTCTGGAGGTGGTTCTGGCAATGATGGATCCACGCCTCCGCATCACTGAAACACAAGAGACAAAGGCCTAGGAAACTTCCACACGATATGGCCGACCCAAGCGGACTGGACGCAAACGAGGATCAAGGACAAAGGCTTGCGCACGCTCGTATCCGGTTGGTTTTGACCTACGGCAGACTCAAAGGAGCCTGGCTGGAGTACAGAAAAAGCTCAATGGGATTAATTGGTTTGGGCTTGATCATCGTGTTCGCGATCATGGCGGTGATCCACCCGATCTTGATAGACAATGTCTGGCCCTCCGGAATCTATGACCCACAGGTGGGCTTCGATCCAAACTACTTCCACCCCAGCCCCCCCTCTTCAGACCATCTACTTGGCACCGATGCCCTTGGGCGTGACGTCCTGAGCAGGCTGCTGGCTGCCACCACCCCAACTTTCGGCCTTGGCTTAGCCGCCGCGTTGGCGGCATCGACCATCGGGACAATCGTTGGAGCATATGCTGGGTACTATCGGGGGTCGGTGGATTCGGTGCTCTCGCGGTTTTCGGACGTCGCTTTGCTGCTGCCTGCGCCAATCTTGATGGTGATCGTCGGTACACGCTACCGCGATATCAGCCCGGTAGCGCTTGGGTTGATTTATGGTTTCTTGGCCGGCCTCGGAGGAACTGCCATCATGCTCCGGTCGCAATCACTCAAGCTGCGCGAATCCTCATTTGTGGAGGCTTCGAGGAGCTCGGGAGGCGGGTCGACCCATATTCTTACCCGCCACGTCATTCCGCACCTCATGCCGCTCGCAGCAATTTCTGCTCTGGTAGTGGTCACTGGAGCAGTCGTTGCAGACGGCTTCATTTCGTTTTTTGGCTTCACACGTTCAATCCATAATTGGGGAACTATGATCTATGAAACCTTTACCTACGATCAGGCGCTCAGCGTGCCCGAACCTTCCTGGCACGCCCTCATCCCTCCCGCGCTAGCCCTGTCGCTCTTTGCACTAGCCTTTTATCTAGCCTCGCGTGGGATGGAGCGGATCGCAGATCCCCGGTCAAGGTAGCATATGATCTGAGTGAAATCCCCGTATCGACGCCCTTAGAAACCCATTGAGGAATTAAAACAACCCGATTGAGAGCGGAATGCAGCAACAAATCAAAGTAATCGATATGCCGGACATCGATGGGCTCGCCTTTCGCGGATTTCAAGGAGAGGTCGACTACCCAGCGATGGTGACTATCCTTGATAAATCGGACATCCTTGATCAGATCAAGCAAGTCAACTCAGTGGAGGATATTCAGCGATCGTACTCCCACCTCACAAACTGTGACCCTTATAAAGACATGCTGTTCGCTGAAATGGACGGCGAGCCGATCGCATATTGCCGTGTTTTTTGGAGACAGCAGCCCGATAAAGATCGTATTTACTTCCACTTTGGCTCCTTGTTGCCTGATTGGCGACGGAGAGGGATTGGAAGGGCGATGCTGCGATGGTGCGAGCAGCGTCTGACCGAAGTTGCTTCCGATCATCCTCGCGATGGTAAACGGCACTTACAAACTTTTGGAGCAGAAAAGCAAGTTGGAAAGGAGGAGCTCTGCCTGAGCGAGGGCTACCAGCCAATTCGCTACGACTTCGAAATGGCGCGTACGCTCCTCGGCGACCTACCAGATACGCCCATGCCTGCGGATCTCGAGCTTCGCCCAGTATTGGACGAGCACATTCGGCCGATCTGGGATGCGAGCGATGAGGCATTCCAGGACCACTGGGGCTATGTTCCTCAGACAGAGGAGAGCTATCAGGATTGGCTCGAATGGCGGGTCTTCAATCCCAAGCACTGGAAGGTCGCCTGGGATAGCGATCAAATAGCCGGCATGGTGCTCAACTACATTGACCATGACGAGAACGTAAAGTTTAGCC
>CBDTZL010000179.1:0-4337 GCA_965364895.1 uncultured bacterium | reverse complement strand
CAATGTCTCCAGTAGCGCACATAGCCGACAAAAGCACGAATCTATAGGTAGACTGTGCCCCGTGGAGAATCAGGGCCTCGCGGATGTTTGAGGATGTCACCAAGTGGTTGGAAGGGCTTGGTCTTGGCAAATACGCGGCTACGTTTGTCGAGAACGATGTTGATTTCCGCGCTCTGCCAGCACTCTCCGAGCAGGACCTGAAGGAGCTGGGTGTATCGTTGGGCCATCGACGGATACTGCAGCAGGCCATCGCCACGCTCTCAGAGACCGTCGAGACATTACCCGAGGAGCAACCGTCGTCTGAGGTCGATACTGACACGGGCCTTGCAGCCTGGGAGAGACACCCCGGTGAGCGAAAGCCGGTGACCATGCTCTTCGCCGATATCACAGGCTCGACTGCGCTCACCGAGAAACTCGATGCGGAGGAGACTCATGAACTCCTCTACGGCGCTACCCAGCGTATGTGTGAAGCGGTTGAGCGCAACCGCGGTACGGTATGTCGGTTCATGGGTGATGGGCTGATGGCGATGTTCGGTGCGCCGGTTGCGAGCGAACACCATGCTATCGATGCGTGTGAGGCGGCGCTCGAGATGCAACAGGCGGCCCGGGATTATGCTAACAAAATCGGGGCCCGCCACGGCAGCGGACTACAGATTCGCGTGGGATTGCATTCGGGCGAAGTGGTGGTGCTCACGGTGGGTGAAGGCGGCAAGGTGGAATACGACGCCTCGGGGCCGACGGTGCCGATTGCTGCGCGCATGGAACAAGCGAGTGAGCCTGGGGAGATTTACCTTACTGCTGCCACGTACTCTCTGGCAGAAGACAGAATCGAGGCGCAGCCCCTGGAACCCGTTTCGGTGAAGGGGATATCCGACCCAGTGGCTGTGTTTGCACTTCGTCGTGTGAGGTCCCTAGAAGAGGGAGGTGTAAGGACGACGCGAACGCCGTTTGTAGGCCGGCGTGCCGAACTCATTCAGTTCCGCGGGATGTTGGATGCGTGTATTGGCGATGGGCTGGGTGAGACGGTTTATGTGCGGGGCGACGCGGGCATCGGCAAAACGAGGTTGGTTGAGGAATTCATGCGGCTTGCCGCAGCGAAGGGGATGGCCTGTCACCGGGGGCTGGTACTCGATTTTGGGGTTGGCAAAGGACAGGATTCGATTCGAACAGTGGTGCGAAGCCTGCTAAGCGTTGCGTTTGGGAGTGGCAAGCTCGAGCGACAGAAGGCGGCGGATACAGGTATCGATGGCAAACTGCTCGATCCGGAGCAGCGTGTCTATCTCAACGACTTGTTGGACCTGCCACAGCCAACCGAGCTGCGCGCCTTGTATGATGCGATGGACAACGCGACCCGCAACCAGGGTAAGCAGGCCGTGGTGGCCGGACTGGTTACGACGGTTAGCAGTAACGAAGCGATCCTGATCGTCGTGGAAGATGTCCACTGGGCGGAGCCCATTACGCTCGCGCACCTTGCCAATCTTGCAAAGACCGTAGCCGAGTGCCCGGCTCTTCTGGTGATGACCTCGCGTATCGAACGGGACCCGCTCGACCAGACATGGCGGAGCAGCACCGAGGGTAGTCCGTTCGTTACCATCGATCTTGGGCCGCTCAGAAGAAAGGAATCAATGGCCCTCATCGGGGAGTTTGTCGACTCGAACGAACAGCTGGCAAAGAGTTGTCTCGAGAGGGCGGCGGGCAATCCGCTGTTTCTGGAGCAGTTGCTGCGCAATGCTGAAGAGAGTTCGGGCGAGAGCCTGCCGGATTCGATTCAGAGCCTGGTGTTAGCGCGGATGGACCGCCTCGAGCCGGCCGACAAGCGTGCGCTACAGGCCGCTTCGGTTATAGGTCAGCGTTTCGAAGGCACCACGCTGCGTTACATGCTGCAGATACCGACTTATGACTGTCAGCCGTTACTCGAGCACAACCTGGTGCGGGTGGAAGGAGCGGCCTATTTGTTCGCACATGCTCTTATTCAGGCAGGCGTGTACGGTTCGCTCTTGAAGCGCCAACGTCGCGACCTTCATGTGCGGGCTGCGGAGTGGTTTGCTGACAACGACCTCGTCCTGCAGGCTCAGCACCTCGACCGGGCCGATGACCCACGTGCACCGGGGGCTTACTTGGAAGCGGCCACTGCTCAGTCACGGCAATATCGAGCTCAGCACGCGCTCCGCTTAGTCGAGCGGGGTCTGGAACTCGCTCAGAGCAATGCCGATTGTTTCGAGCTGAATTGTCTGAATGGAGAGTTCTTACAACACCTGGGTTCGGTGGCCGAGTCCATGACCTGCTACCGCCGGGCTCTTGAAATTGCTGACGAAGATGGGCAGCGCTGCCGGGCGCGACTCGGCCTCGCGGCGGGGATGCGAGTGATGGACCAGCTCGACGAGGCCCTAAAAACGCTCGAGCTAGCGGAATCCGAGGCGAGCGCGAAGGGTCTGAAATCAGAGCTGGCCCGCATTCACCACCTGCGAGGCAACCTGTACTTTCCACTGGGAAACATCGATGGGTGTCTCGAGCAGCAAAGACTCGCGCTCCAGTACGCCCGGGAGGTCGAATCTCCCGAGCTTGAGGCTCTAGCAATGGGTGGATTGGGTGATGCTTTCTACGCACAAGGCCGGCTGCGCACCGCTCACGACAATTTCGTTCAGTGTCTAGACATCAGCCGGCGACATGGTTTCGGCCGAATCGAAGTAGCGAATTGGCCCATGATCGCTGGCACGCTCCACTATCTCAACGAGTCCAATGCCGCGTTTAAAGAAAGCTTGGCGGTGCTCAGCGCCGTCCAAAGGGTCGGTCACCAAAGAGCTGAGATTCAAGCTAATTTCACTGTCGGCATGGCCTATTTCTATCTAGGCGAATGGGATCGCGCGAAATCGCACATCGAGCGATCGCTGGCCGTGGGGAGACGCCTTGGCGCGCGGCGATTCTGGGCCCGCGGCATGCAGTATATGGCACGGATTCTTGTGGCCGAGGGGCGTCGCTCCGATGCAGTTCCAATGCTCGAAGATGCCCTCGTGATCAGTCGCGAGACGAGCATCCGCTATGTCGGCGCCGTAATTCTCGGGACACTGGCGCTCGCTACCGACGACCCGGAAACGCGACAACGCGCCCTGAGTGAGGGGGAGAAAATCCTTCGCGAAGGGTGCCTTAGCCACAACTATTTCGAGTTTTACACGGACGCAATTGAAACGTGTCTGAATGTCGGCGACTGGAATGGCGCGGAGCGTTATGCCTCGGCACTCGAAAACTACACCCGCAATGAACCGTTACCCTTGACTGATTTCCTCATCGCCAGGGGCCGAGCGCTAACCGCATTCGCCCGAGGCGAACGCGATGATGCAACTATGCAGGAGCTTCGGCATCTTTGTGATGAGGCAGAAGGGTGGATCTCAAGTGCATTGCCGGCCTTGGAAGAAGCCGTGGCATCTGTGGACGGCACTTGAAGACTCTCCCATTTCTCCCACAGTTGAACGTCCGCATTTCGGTTGGACCAGACGCTCAAAAGCGAGTTTCCTCGTAACGTCGAACGACCGGATCTGGCCGTCTCCCGCCGTTCAGGCGATGAAATCCATCCGTCGCCGCCCAACGGCGACTTGCGACCCAACCCGGACATTCGGCAGCAATCCGGACGGCGACTTTAGAATAGCTTTGCCTTTAGTCGTTTGGCGTCACTTCCCGCCTGGTGTTGATTTCTATATTATCTAACGGGGGCTGATGGGACGAGCGCCAACCATTGTCTTCACCGGACCACAGCGGTGACTGGGCCAAGAATTCTATTTTTTGGCCTCCGTTTTCCGCATCGTGGCCTATAACGACCGGTATGCGGAGGTACACCTATCGGTCTCATGTCGAGGAAAAAAAGAGAAATGAAGAATACTAAACGCTTACTTAGCACTGCACTCGCATCGACCATACTATTTGGTATGGCAAGTTTTCAAGCAGCCAACGCCGCTGAGGTATATGTCTCGAAGGCTCGAGCCAAGACACTACACCAAGCCCCGCTTCAGGGAGTGGCAGGCAAGGAGATGGTCGTTAAACACTTTGCAGCTCCGGCCGGGTTTGTTGGGGGCAAGCATATGCATCCCGGCCCTGTCTTTGTGTACGTGCTCGAGGGGGAGCTTACTGTGGAGCTTGCGAGCGAGACTAAAACCTTCAAGTCGGGGGAGTTATATGCCGAGGATATTAATGCTGCGATGGTCGGCAAGAATCTGAGCGCGACCGATGATCTTGAGATCCTCGTGTTTCAGGTAGGGGATATCGGCAAGCCTATGATGCTCAAGGTGAAGTAAGAAGTTCCATCGAAACATTATTATCGATCCCGCGGTCTCTCATTTGAGAGG
>CBDTZL010000178.1:0-4367 GCA_965364895.1 uncultured bacterium | reverse complement strand
CAATCACTCCACCTCGGACCGTTAAGGTAAAGTGTTGCCTCGACCAGTTGAATCCACCGCCATTAACGGCCGTTCATTGGAGCCATTCGCAATGGCCGCTTACGGATCAGAAAACAGTCGTTGGGTCAACAAGCGTCCTACTTCCGCAGTTGATCCACAGCGAACATTCGCACCTTAGGCGATGTTCCGAGTTGCGACGTTGCAGTGCACTTTCCCACATGGTTAGCTGACCAGCAGGAGACACTCCTGAAAATTTGGATTAACCTCAGGAGAAATCACGGGGAGGCGAAATTGAAGCACCGTCATCTTCGCGCCGTCGGGCCCACGCTCGTAGCGCTGATGATCCTTGCCGGCGGGGCAATGTCTACCATCGCTGTCGCAGACGAGGCTGCCGATGCGGTTACCGCATCGCCCGAAGTGTACAAAGTGATCGCGGAAAACGACTCGTTGCGCGTGGTGGCCGCCACCTGGAAACCGGGCCAACGGGACGTGATGCACTCACACCCGGCAATCGGTATCTATATTCTGTCCGACTGCGAGAAGATGCGCGTCCATTATGCCGACGGGACATCGAAGGATTGGAGCGCAAAAAGCGGTACTGCTGGTGCAAACGCTCCGGTCACATCGCATGCCATCGAGAACATCGGCGACACAGAATGTAGGACTATTTTCTTCGAACCCAAGTGAAATCGTTGGGGGGCATGCGCTTGCTATCGCGACGCGCCAAGGAAGCGATCAAAACCGGCCTCGCGATGGCGATTGCCTTCGGCATCGCGTTGGGGATGGGCTGGGAGAATCCCCATTGGGCAGGCTTCGCGGTGGCGGTGATCAGCCTGTCGACGACCGGCCAGTCTCTCAACAAGGGCGCAATGCGGATGCTTGGCACCTTAGTGGCCGCCGTCGTGGCCTTGGCCCTGCTCGCCCTCTTCCCACAAGACCGATGGCTCCTGATGATCGCGCTTTCGGTCTACGTCGCGGCCTGTACCTACATGTTGACGGGTAAGACGCGACAATACTTTTGGTTTGTCAGTGCCTTCGTGTGCGTAATCATCGTCGTTTCTGGCGGGCTTGATTCAGAGAATGCTTTTCACACCGCCGTGGAGCGCGCCCAAGAAACCGGCATGGGAATCCTGGTCTATGGGCTCATCTCCGCCTTCCTCTGGCCGCAAAGCAGCCAGTCCGATCTTGAGGCCGCAAGCCGCAAACTGATCGCTGTCCAGCGCGAGCTTTTTCAGAGCTATCGCG
The DNA here is from genome assembly GCA_965364895.1 of uncultured bacterium. GTDB lineage: Bacteria > Chloroflexota > Anaerolineae > Anaerolineales > E44-bin32 > JADFRG01. The sequence continues at coordinate 3,122 of CBDTZL010000178.1, read as the reverse complement.
AACTCATCGGCGGACACGGCACAACAGAGGCTACTCGGTCAGAGAGAATGCAACAGGTTCGGCTGGCCGGCCAGATCGGTCAGGCGCTGGATGCTGCGGAAACGGATAGCTACACGGTCTGGGAGGTGCGCCATCTCTGGCACCGCTTCTGCGACAGCTCGGTCGCCCTCGGGGAGACCCTGGAACGCTGGCGTGAAAGCTTTCCAGAAATCCAGGAACTGGATCTGACGAAGCTTTTCCCCAACATGGATGCCTTCTGCGACAAACTGGATGCGCGCTTGTCAGCGATCGAAGGCATCTTGTCTGGAGAAGCGCCACCGCTAGACCCGAAAACTGTCTCCCTGACGATCGAGCTGGCAGAGTTGCGCAGGCTTTCCCATTTCCAACAGGCAGCAGCGACAGTCACCAAGGCCCAGCTCGAGCGCGCCGGGGAACTCAGCCGCGCTTTGTTCGAATGTGCCCGAGGCATCAAGAGCTTCGCGGTACCGACCAGGATTCAGCGTCACAAGGCGATTCAATACCGAGGACTCGCGATCGATCCGGATCGCCTTGTTTCAGTCCTAAGGGTCATAGCGACGCTCTGGGTCGCCTACTTCATCTGGATCTACGTCGACCCGCCGGGCCACGCAAGCTTTGCGCTAATGGCCATCGTCTTTGCTCTCATATTCGCAATGATCCCACAACTGTCTCCTACATCGATCCTTCTGCCATTTGCCTGCGGGACAGTTTTTGCGGGTGTTCTCTATGTCTTCATCATGCCGCAGCTGTCGACCTATGGGCAGCTTGGCTTGATGATCTTCATTGTGACCGCGGCGATCTACTATATGTTTGCGGAACCGCGCCAAGCCCTGGCCAAATTAGGAGCCATCGTTCCCTTCGTCGCCCTCACCTCCATCGAGAACCAGCAGACCTACAGTTTTGCCGTCTATGCTAATTCGGCAATCATGATCATGTTGGCGATCTCGTTGAACGTCATCATGGCATACATTCCGACGTCCCCGCGGCCTGAAAAGATTTTCCTGCGCCTCTTCGCCCGCTTCTTTCGACAGGTTGACTTCCTGCTGTCTCGGATCGCCCTCGATTGGGAGCAGACGGCGGGGGTTACGGGCCGCCTAAAAGCGTCCTTCTACAGCGGCAATCTGCTGGAGCTGTCGCAGAAGCTGGCAGCCTATGGTCAGCGCATCGACAGCCAGAGTTTCCCTGACAACTCGCCCACAAAGGTGCAGGCGCTCGTCACCAGCCTGGGGGCGCTTGCCTTTCGAATGAAGGAAGTGGTCGAAGTCCGTGAGCACCCCCAGGCGGAACTCGTCGTGCGTGAGTTGCTCGATGATTTGCGGGCTTGGCGATTCGCGATCCTTCATCAGATCCGTCTTTGGGCCGAGAACCCAGAGGCTGCGGCGCGGCAAGGCACCGACTTACAGGAGCTCTTAAATCAACGCCTGACCAAACTAGAAGCACGTGTCGAGGAAACATTCCAGAGAGCACGAGAAGTTGAGCTCGACGCCCAGGACTACGAGAACCTCTATCGCCTGCTCGGCAGCTTTCGGGGCCTATCAGAAGCGGGCGTCACGTTCATAGAGTTCGCGCGAGACGTCAATTGGGGTCAGTGGCGTGAAGCTCGCTTCTAAGCTTGGCGAAACAAGATCTGTGCACGCCGGGTCATAGATCGATGACAAATGCAAACTGAGGGAGGCAGCTTATGCAGTTCATTCCAAGCGAAGTCGAATTCCTTGGCATCTATTTCCCACCCATGCTTCCCGCCAGCCTGCTTGGCGCAGTCGCGGCCGCAGCAACCGCCTATGCGCTTAACCGGTATCGTCTGTCGCGCTTTTTCTACTATCCGCCGGTGGTCTTTGTGGCTCTGACGGTGATCTTTACGGGATTGATTGGAACCTTTGTGATTCCGGTATGAAAGCCATGAAAACAGCCTTCAGACTCCTCATGACGGGTGCCGTGGTCCTACTGGCCGTCGCGGTGGTTGCCTACAAGTACTGGGACTACGTCGTTAATCCCTGGACCCGGGACGGGCAGGTCCGTGCTCAGGTCATCCAGATCACGCCGCGGGTCTCGGGGCCGATCGTCAATCTACCGCTCAAAGACGACCAGTTCGTCAAAATGGGCGACCTTCTGTTCGAGATCGACCCGCGCACTTTCTCCGCCAACCTTGCGGAAGCGCGAGCCAATCTCGACAAGGCACGCGATGACATCAAGGCGCTGGAGAAGCAGGTCGAAGCCGGGGAGGCGACGGTCATGCAGTATGATGCTCAGGTTGAGGCGTCCACAGCGAACATTACCCGGACCAAGGCCGAGCTGGAACGCACCAAGGTTGACCTGGAGCGCGCTGCCGAACTCCTGGAGAGCGGCAATGTCCCCAAACGCCGCTATGACCAAGCGGTCGCCGATCACCAATTTGCGGTCTCAGCACAGAATAACGCCCTGGCTATGGTCTCGGAGGCGCGGGCCGAAAAACTCAAGGCCGAAGCCGATCTCGCCCAGACCAGAGCCAGCCTGGGAGCGGAGGGCGAAGAGAATGCGCGGCTGCGTGCGGCGAGCGCCGCGGTGGAGGCAGCCGAACTCAACCTCGAGTTTACCCAGCTCCGGGCGCCGGTCGACGGTTACGTGACCAACCTCACCCTGCGCCTCGGCAGCCAGGGGATCGCCAATCAGCCTGCACTAGCCCTAGTCGATGTCAATAGCTTCTGGGTCGACGGGTTTTTCCGTGAGAGCTTCATCGGCGACATTCACCCCGGCGACGAGGCGGTGGTCACCCTGATGACCTTCCCGGACACCCCGATCATAGGCCAGGTGGGCAGCATCGGCTGGGGCATCGCGCAGCAGGACGGCAGCACCGGTGAAAAGCTGCTGCCTAACATTAGCCCGACCTTCGAGTGGATCCGTCTGGCCCAGCGCGTGCCGGTGCGTATTCACTTGACCGAGCTGCCGGAGGGCATCGAGCTTCGGGTCGGCACGACCGCTTCGGTCCTGGTGCGGACCGGCGGCAAGAACAGCGGGCAGCGCCCCGTCGCCGCGCCGCAGGCGCTGCAGTGACAAAGCGGTCCGGGCCTCTTCCATGCCCTATGTGGATGCGGCTCTAGAGAGCCGGGCCGCACGCCGCACCAAGC
>CBDTZL010000177.1:0-4416 GCA_965364895.1 uncultured bacterium | reverse complement strand
CATCTCCGCGAGCGCCATTGCGAACGGCGCAGATTCAATTCTCGAGTTCGCAATCGCCGCCATGCCCTTTATCAGGTACGGCTGTCCCTCGTCCGTGACGATCTGTACAGCGGCCAGCCCAGACCGGGAGATGTTGGCGAAGGTCGGGCTTCCATGGTCCGCGCCAAAACGCAGAAGATGAATAGAGTTGGTCGTCACCCAGGTAAATGACGTCTGCGGGAAGCCCTCTTCGTCGACAGTAAGGGCTTGGCCAGGTGTGCCGAGTGCGATGTAATCAGCGAGTTTATAGGGGAGGAGCTTCTTGGCGCGCGAGCTCAATAGGAATAGATCCCAGATCGAGCGTATTGGATTGGGAGCTTTACTTCGGCATGGAGTGCGCTTGCAGCATGGTGGGGCCAGTATGGGGACCACAATGCCATCCGTCCGATAACTATTAGATCTGCTCGCTCGTTGGCCAGGATCTCCTCCGCCTGCAATGGCTCACTAATAAGACCCACCGCCGCGGATTGGATCTCCGCGCCCTCTCGGACGGCTTGAGCCAGCGGGACTTGATATCCGGGATGTATTGGTATCCGCTGCTCCAGCACCGCCCCTCCGCTCGAGCAGTCGATAAGATCGACACCCAGCGGGCTCAGCCGCTTAGCGAGTTCCACGCTATCTGGCACATCCCAACCTCCGTCTACCCAGTCTTTGACTGAGATGCGAACAAAGAGCGGGAGATCATCCGGCCAGACTTCGCGAATGGTTTTTGTCACCTCAAGCACCACCTTCACACGGTTGTCGAAGCTTCCGCCATAGTCATCGCTGCGGTGGTTCGTCAGCGGCGAAAGGAAGGAATGCAGTAGATAGCCGTGTGCAGCGTGGATTTCGATGAGCTTGAAACCCGCGCGAAGCGCACGTTGAGCAGAATCCTTGTATCTGGAAAGAATCTCGCTAATCTGATCGGTAGTGAGTTCGGTCGGCACAATGTCGTCCGCGTTCAGCGGAATGGGACTAGGGGCGACAGTTTCCCACCCTCCGTCCTCACGAGAGATTGGCTTTCGATCCTCCCACGGACGCATATGGGATGCCTTCCGACCAGCGTGAGCCAATTGGACACCAGGGATTGCCCCCTGTCCTGAGACGAAAGCTGCGATTCGTGCGAATGCGGCCTCCTGCTCATCGCTCCAGAGACCGACATCCCAAGGCGAGATTCGGCCTCGCAGCTCGACCGCGGTGGCCTCGGTCATGACAATCCCCGCCCCACCTACCGCCCGAGTGCCTAAATGAACGTAGTGCCAATCGGTGGGGATTGATTCAGGGGCACTGTACTGGCTCATCGGTGACACCATGATCCGATTGCGCGCGGTCACGCTTCGAAGCTCAAGCGGCTCGAACAACTTTACCTTCCGGTATCGCTTCTCCTTTGGATTTGCTGCTTCGGGGGCTGCCATCATTGGGAAGCATACCTTAGAGCGGTAAGGTTATTCCACGATCCCCGAGCCGATCCTCCGGCCCGACTGTCAGGAGTGGAACATGCGATTCACCAAGGTACCTTCGCGTTCCATTCTGGACCGATCAGCCGGATCGGAATGTCGGGGTGGGACCTTCCCGGCCAAGTGATCTTCGACAATTTGATCGGGCATCGCTTGGGAGGGTGATGAATACACGCGCAGGCGTTAGGCGAGGATTGTACTTATCTGACGCCGATAATGACGTTTGGCTTTGGCCCGATTTTCGCAGCTCTCCCTACCACATCACATACGACTGTGATTGCGACTTATAGCGTAAAACAAGTAGCCGCATCCACGATCTTCGTTAGCGCAAATTCCAACCCGCTCAAGCTCAGCTTCGTTGTTGAAACGGGTAATCCTTGGCTTACAGCTGGGAAAATCTAGCGCTGGATACGTGCAAGCTCGGCCTCATACTCGGCAGGTGTGTCAATATCGGGAGGTAGTTCGGCGTCAATCTCGACGCGTAGGACTCGATCCGGGTAACCTTCGATGAGCTTCCATACAGCCTTATCGCCATGTAACGCGCGCAAGTCATCGAATGCGCTTTGAGCGAACACAAGTGGATGTCCAAGGTTTTCCCTGTACTGTGTCGCCGAAGCCCATTGCGGCGCAGTTCGCCACTCAGTGATAACCGAATCAATATATTCGGCCTTGACACCTGGCTGATCGCCGAGGATCAGGACGATACCGGCACATTCCCCCGCCTCATCCAATCCGGCTAATAGGGAGGAGGCGCAGCCTTCACCATAAGACAGGTTGTCAACCACCACCGCCGGACCGGACTCGAAACTGCTCCTCACCTTTGGAGCCTCTCGACCGAGCACGACTACAACTCTGTCGAGTGTAGATCGATTAACGTTGCGAACCACATGCCCAAGCAACGTGGTGTCCCCAAAGGGGAGCAGCTGCTTAGCCGTTCCGAAGCGGCTTGATTCGCCGGCGGCCATGACAATCCCTACCAGGTCAGTCGCGCTCATGATAGTCCCCTAGCTGCACCTAAATAGCTTGCAGATCAAGATCAGGTCGCTGTTGACGACGAATCGGCCGCTTATCGTCTATGCGCTCCAGCTGGTTAGCAAGCTCCTCCAAACTGGCGAGATTATGGACAGGCAGAAAGTCGTCCACATAAGGCAGGGCAGCTTGAATACCGCGAGTGAGTGGCTGATAATCGTCTGAGCCCAGGAGCGGATTGAGCCATATAAGACGGTGGCTGCTCCGCTGAAGTCGCGCCATCTCGCGTCGAAGCACGCCGATGTCTCCACGATCCCAACCATCGCTGATAAGCAAAACCACCGCCCGATGCCCAAGCACCCTGCGCGCCCATTCATAGTTGAACGTCTTAAGCCCCTGACCAATGCGAGTGCCCCCCGACCAATCCGGCACGCTGCGCGCGATCTCCTTTAGAGTGCCCTCAACATCGCGGCTTCGAAGCTGGCGAGTGATGGGGGTGAGTCGGGTGCCGAAGACAAAGGCTTCTACCTTTGAGTCCATTCCTATCCGGAGAGCATAGATAAAGTGCAACAACAAGCGTGTGTAGCGTTCCATTGAACCGCTGATATCGGCGATCACCACAAGTGGACGCGGTCTCATCTTATGTTGGCGGCGAGCGAGCTCCAAAAGCTCCCCCCCATTCCTCATGCTACGCCGCAGAGTACTTCGAAAGTCTACTTGCCTCGCCTTTCCGGGGCGCCAACGACGGCTGCGGCGTTCTCCAAGCCTCCATGCCAGTTTGGTCATCAGTTGCTTGACTTCTCGAAGCTCGTCGTCGCTGAGCTCCCCGAAATCCTTCTGGCGCAACATCTCAGTAGGGCTGTAGCTGAACGTTGCGTGGATGACCTGGGGCTGACCGTCTTCAGGCTCTCCCACCTTTCCCAGTTTCACGTTCTCAGGACGGAAGTCCTTGCTGGGCGCGGGGCGATCGACACCCAGCCGATGGAGGTCAGCAAGCCCACGCAGATCCAGCTGGATTTTCTTTTCCTTCCCTGCAGGTAGCTGCCAGAACAAATCAAAGGCCTTCTCGAAGACTTTTAAATCCTCCCTCCTACTGACGTAGAGGCAGCGCGCGGCGTAGTAGAACTCGCTCCGCCTTCTGATCTGGATCCAATCCAGGGAGCGGACGAATTCACTCACGTCCAGCGTATCAACATCCAGGCCGATTGCTCGCAGGAGGCGACCAAATATGAGAATGTTGTACAGCAGAGCACCTGAGGCTTTTGTCATTGTTAACTCTTGGGTATGCAGAATATCATCAAGGGTTTTCTCCCTGATTAGCCAGCCTTCATTCTATGTCTCTATCTCTGATGATTATCGGGTCTCGGGTAGGCGATAGTTCACGTACTCCGCACGGAGCACTTTCTTGTCGAATTTACCAACACTAGTTTTGGGGATAGCTTCGACAAATACAATGTCGTCGGGCAGCTGCCATTTCGCAATCTTTTCCCGCAGCAGGTCGAATATCTCATCCTTGCCCGGCGGCTCGTCCAGATCCTTCGTCCGATCCACGATCTGTATATATCCCTCAGGGTCCATCGTCACCACATCGCCGGTGCGGAACCAGCCATCGATAAACGAGTCGGCTGAGCGCGGCTCGTCATAGTAGGCGCTGATAACCCATGGGCCGCGTACCTGGAGCTCGCCCATCGTCTTGCCGTCCCAGGGAATCTCCTTCCCGTCCTCGTCCACGACCCGGATTTCGACTCCCGGCACCGGTATTCCCTGCTTGGCGCGTACCTCGAACTGCCGGTCTTCCGGCCAGGCATGCATGTGGCTCTTGAGCCGGGACACGGTACCGAGCGGAGTCATTTCTGTCACGCTCCATGCGTGGGTGATGGGCACCCCAATCTTCTTCTGGTACCCCTCGATCATCGCGCGCGGCGCAGCCGCCCCGCCCACGGGCATTGTGCGCAAGCTGGAGAGATCGAAA
>CBDTZL010000176.1:0-4462 GCA_965364895.1 uncultured bacterium | reverse complement strand
GCCCTCTTTACCAACAGCGGTCCCAATGGCTTCGCTCCGACCTACCCGTCTCAGGTTCTAAATATCCTGCAGTCGCAGCTGCCGGTGCCCAAGCTCCTCCTAGACGAAGGCATTACCGCAGCCGACTACTACTGGAACTTCAGCTACTACATTGGCAGCTACCAAGAGCAGTACCCTGAAAAGTACCTAGATCTGGACCTGGTCTTCTCCTCCGAGGAATTGGCGCAAAGCCTGACCTTCGAGCAGGGCAAGCCGCTCTCGGAGGCGCGCATGGAGATCCGCCGATTTTTCCACACGCTGCGGCACTACGCCGGATTGGCCAAAAACCTGCGCGGCGGTTACGTCCCCAACCTGGACAAGGGCACCCACGGATTGATCCTGAAGCGCCCCTACGGAGTGTGTGTCGCGATCGTCCCCTGGAATTTCCCAATTTCGCTAATGGGCAACAAGATCGCTCCCGCGCTGGTGGCAGGCAATACGGTCGTGGTCAAGCCAGCCAGCACCACGCCGCTGACCGCCATCCGTTGCGTCGAGCTCCTCACCGAGGCCGGACTTCCCCCAGGATCCTTGAACATCGTGGTCGGACCGGGGAGCAGCGTGGGACAAGCACTCATCACCCATCCGTTGGTGCGTAAGATAGGGTTCACCGGTGCGACCGATACCGGTCGGTTGGTCATGACCGCCGCTGCTCAGGGGATCAAACCTGTAACGCTCGAGTTGGGCGGCTCGGATCCGATGATCGTTTGCGACGACGCCGACTTGGACCAGGCGGTAAGCGCCGCCTCGGTGGGTCGCTTCTTCAACTGTGGTCAGGCCTGCCTGGCCATCAAGCGCCTCTATTTGTTCGAGGCCATCGCCGACGAGTTCGTCGAAAAGCTGGTCGCAAAAGCCAGCAAGCTGACCATCGGCAATGGCCTGGAGGAGGGGGTTCGCATCGGTCCGCTGCACAGTGAGGGCCAGAGGGCAGAGGTTGCGGCGCAAGTGGCAGACGCGGTGGAGCGTGGCGGAGAAGTGCTGCTGGGAGGCGAAGCCCCGCAGGGCTCCGAGTACGAGAAGGGGAGCTTTTATTTGCCTACATTGGTCGCCAGCGTGGATCCGGACTCACGGCTCTCTCGAGAGGAGGTCTTCGGACCCGCGCTCCCCATATTCCGCGTAGGCGACTTGGATCAGGCGATCGAACTCGCCAACGATTCGATCTATGGTCTCGGCTCCTCCATTTGGACCCGCGATTTGGGCCGTGCCAACCGCGCTGCGGAGCAGCTCGAGGCCGGATACACCTGGATCAACATGGTGCAGAAGATCTACGACGAACTCCCGATGGGAGGCTTCAAGCAGAGCGGCCTGGGTAAGGAGCACGGCCCGGAAGCCCTGGAGTATTACCAAGCCACTAAATCCGTGGTGGTGCGAGGGGGGTGACAAAGCAAGGACCCCGGGAAAGCGGCTCGCTCCCCGACTACGCCGTGATCGACGCCCACGCTCATATCAATCCGTGGGAGATGGTCAAGGCCGAGGATCGGGCACGCTTTGGCGACGGTCGCTCCGATTTCGACGAAATAATTGCCATCACCAGCGATCCGGCCCGCCTCCTGGATTATATGGACGAGCGCCGGATCGAGCGCATGGCGCTCATTAACTACGTCAGCCGGGACGTGCTTGGTTACACGGAGGACGTCAACGAATTCTCGGCGCGATTCGCGAGCCATCGGCCAGAACGCTTTATCCCCTTTGGCGGCATCGATCCGCGAACGGTCGAAGACGTTGAAGTTGAAATGGACCACCTGCTGGCCGACCTGCGGCTGATGGGTATCAAGATCCACCCTCCGCACCAACTCTTTCGCTCCAACGCCTATCGGGATCAGCCCGAGCTTGCGGGTCTGGCGACAGTCTACGAGAAATGCATCGAATACGATGTACCAGTAATGGTACACACAGGCACGTCGATCTTTGGTCGCGCGCGCAACAAGTACGGCAACCCTTTGGATCTGGACGACGTGGTGGTTGATTTCCCAGAGCTGAAACTCATCATCGCCCATGGGGGCCGACCGCTATGGATGGACGAGGCGCTTTTTGTGTTGCGCCGCTCACCAAATGCCATCCTGGACATCTCGAGCGTCCCTCCCAAGAAGCTGCTCGAGTACTTCCCGTGGCTGGAGCGGGTGGCCGACCGCGCTATTTTCGGCTCGGACTGGCCAGGCCCGATGGTGATGGACGTGGCCCAAAACGTCCAGGATTTTTACGCGCTGCCGCTGTCGGAGGAAATTAAGCGCAAGGTGCTGCGCGACAACGCACAGCGGATCTTCCCGCTTTGACCGAGCTCAACAGGCCTCATTCTCGCAGCTTGAAGCGCTGTATCTTTCCCGTAGCGGTCTTGGGCAGCTCGTCCACGAACTCGATCCACCGCGGCCGCTTGTAACCCGCCATCTGCTCGCGACAGTAGGCGATGAGCTCCTCCTCCAACTCCTCCGTGCCGGGGATGCCATCTTTGAGCAGCACGTAGGCCTTGGGCTTGATGAGGCCGGCAGGGTCGGCCTGCCCCACAACCGCGCATTCCAACACTGCCTCGTGACTGATCAGTGTGCTTTCAACTTCCACCGGGGAGACCCAAATTCCGCCCACCTTCATCATGTCGTCGGAGCGTCCAGCGTGCCAGTGGTAGCCGTCCTCATCAACGTAGTATTTATCGCCGGTGAATAGCCACCCCCCCAGAAAGGTCTTACGACTGCGGGAGTACTGATGCAGGTAGGAAAGCGCCACCGTCTCGCCCTTTACCAGCAGGTTACCGACTTCTCCCTGCGCCACCGGGGCTCCCTCTTCATCAACGATCCTCACCTCGTAGCCCTCGACTGGTTTCCCGCTGCTGCCGGGCCGGACGTCGCCCGGACGATTCGAAATGAAGATGTGCCAGACTTCAGTGGAGCCAATTCCGTCGATGATCTCCACTCCGGTCCGCTCCTTCCAAGTCTCCCAGATTGGAGCTGGAAGCGATTCGCCGGCCGAGACGCCCAGGCGCAAGGATGAGAGATCGTACTTCTCCGTCAGCTCCTCCGTGGACAGCATCATGGCATAACCGGTCGGTGCATTGAAGAGAATCGTGGGCTTGAACTCGTCGATCATTTCTAGCAGGCTCTCGACCTTGGCAGGGGAGCCCGGGTAGAGCACGATGCTGGCGCCCACGTACCACGGAAAGATCAGATTGCCCCCGTTCCCATAAACAAAGAACAGCTTTGCCACGGAGAGGGTGCGATCGTCTTCCCGGATTCCTAGCGTGTTGACCCCCCACAATTCAGCACACAGCGGCAGGTCCTTGTGCGCATGCGGGATGCCCTTGGGTTCGCCGGTAGTCCCGCTGGAGTAATTTAGCGTAGCTACGTCTTCCCGGTGGGTAGGCGTCGTGTCCAGTTTGGTAGATTCTCGCTTGATCCAGTCTTTGAAGTTGTGATGGGTGGAACTCTGAGCCTCGCCGACGACCACCACATGCTCCAGGGTTTCCACTTCGTTCCGCACTTGCTCGATCGGGTCCAGAAACATCTCATGCACCACGAGCACCTTGGCGCGGCTGTCTCGCAGGATGAGGGCGAATTCGCGGGGCGTGAGCAGCGTGTTAATCCCCAATGCGATTGCACCGACCTTCATTGCTCCGAAATACGAGCTCACCCACTCTGGCACATCCGGCGATAGGATGCCGACCACATCGCCGAACCCGACTCCCAGTTTGATGAGCGCGTTGCCGACTCGGTTGGTCTCCTCCGACACCTGCGCGAAGGTCAACTCACGATCTTTCGTGTACAGTGCCACCTTCTTGGCTCTGTCCGGTAAGTTTCCCTCCAGGATATCTACCGCGTTGTAGTAGAGCGGCAGATCGGCGGCCCTAATGACCTGGGCTTTAGCAATATCTACGGCCATCAAAGGCTCCTTTCTAAGCTAAGGTTGTCTCGATTCGCAAAACAACAAGCTCGGGACGACCATCCGCTGGACTGGCAAAACCTTGCCTCGTGCACAAGGTTGCTTCATCCCGCATCCGAGATTGCTTAGTCTACGCTTTTGGCTCTCTCGATCACATCTTATTCGACAAACCACTGACCGTTCTCGGTCAGAGCATGCGGTAGGTTCTTGGGCGGGTCGCGCGCTGTTACAATACCACGTACCGACTGGTACGTATGTCTCCTAGCCAGAATTCGAATTCAGAAACAACGGTCGCTAACATGCTTTCGGCTGCCCGCAGCGTCTTCATGGCGAGGAAGTGCGCGATTCGGATCGAACGCTCATGACGGAAAAGACGAGCATGAAGCTGCTAACCGGAGAGCAGTACCTAGAGAGCCTTCGCGACGGACGCGAGGTCTATTTCGATGGAGAAAAAGTAGGGGACGTCACCGAACATCCCGCATTTCGCAACTCAGCTCGGTCCATCGCCAGGCTCTATGACGCGCTCCACGATCCGGCCCAGGCGGACACGCTCCTTGGT
>CBDTZL010000175.1:0-4526 GCA_965364895.1 uncultured bacterium | reverse complement strand
CGCGGTCGAAGAAGCGACGGTTCGCGTGCGTGAAGGTGGCTCGATCGGCAACTCGCTGGGCCAGTCCAAGCTCTTTCCGCCGATGAGCATTCACCTCATTTCCAGCGGCGAGGCCTCCGGCGAACTCGAGAACATGCTTGAGCGCGCCGCAAGCCATCAAGAGAGCGAGATGGACAGCCTGCTCGGAACGATGTTGAGCATTCTTGAGCCCGCGTTGATTATCGCCATGGGGCTGATGGTGCTCGGGATTGTCATGGCCATTCTGCTGCCGATTTTTCAAATTAATCAGCTCGTCGCTTGAGCGCGCTCTGTGGGAGCGGCCGCCTGGCCGCGAAGCGCCGCTGAAGAATCGCGACGAGGCCGTCGCTCCCACAGCGTATCGACTAATGAAAGTCTCTGGATTGCGTAGGCAAAGAGCCCAATAACGCACTGTGGTCATAGAGCCGGTCGGCCACCACATGAACCACCTCACCTTCCTTTTGCACATGGCCCTTCACTCCCAGCAGGGTCGCACCGAGCAAAATAGATCGCTGGGACTTCGCAAGCCGCTCCCAGACCACGAGATTGAGATACCCCGATTCATCCTCAATGGTGACGAAGGTGACGCCTGCAGCACTCGATGGGCGTTGACGCGTAATGACTAGGCCCGCTGCATAAGTAACCGCTCCATGTTCCAGCTCAGTAACCGAGCTTGCCTGCTCAATGTGCATGGCAATGAGGCGCGCTCGCAATAGCGCGAGCGGATGCCGGCCGAGAGTAAAACCTAAATGCCGGTAATCCGCAGCGATGTTCTGCCCTTCAGTCGGGATTCTCAGAAGCGGGGTTCCCTCAGGGAGTCGAATCTGAGGGAAGAGCGGCGTTGGCTTCTGCACACCCGCTACATCCCAGCGGGCACGATGCCGGTTTTTCGCCAGAGGCTTTAGCGCGCCACTGGCAGCCAACACGCCGAGATCCTTACGATTAAGCTCCGTTCGTTCCGCCAGGTCCTGGATACCAGCGAAATGGCCCGCGCACCGAGCCTCTACCACTTGTTCGACCCCGGCGGCGGACAAGCCTTTAACCGTACGAAGGCCAAGGCGTAGAACCGGATCTCCGTGCGTGTTGCGCTCCAGCGTCGACTCCCAGTCACTACAATGGATATCGACGGGCTGCACTTCCACGCCATCCTTCCGGGCTGCGCGTATCAGTTGCGCAGGCGCGTAAAACCCCATGGGCTGACTGTTAAGCAAAGCACAAAAGAAAACTGCGGGCTCGTGACATTTGAGCCAGGCCGACACATAGACCAAGAGCGCAAAACTCGCCGCATGGGATTCCGGAAATCCGTATTCCCCAAACCCCTGAATCTGTTTGAATATCCGCTCAGCAAATTCTCCCGTGTAACCACGATCCAGCATGCCTTCAGTGAGACGCCGCTCGAATTGCTCCAAACCACCACGACGACGCCAGGCGGCCATAGCCCGACGCAATTGATCGGCCTCCCCTGGCGTAAACCCTGCTGCAACCACGGCCAGTTTCATGACCTGTTCTTGAAAGATCGGCACGCCGAGAGTGCGCTTCAACACCTCTTCTACCTGGGGACTCGGATAGATCACAGGTTCTTTACCATCGCGTCGTCTGAGATAGGGATGCACCATGTCTCCTTGGATCGGTCCCGGCCGGATAATGGCCACCTCGATCACAAGGTCGTAATAACAACTGGGCCTGAGTCTGGGCAGCATGGCCATCTGCGCGCGTGACTCGATCTGAAAAACCCCTACCGTATCGGCTCTGGAAACCATCGCGTAAACAGCAGGATCCTCGGCCGGCAACGTGCTCATACTGAGTTTGCGGCCGTAGAAGGCCTGAATCAGATCGAAGCTACGGCGGATCGCGCTCAACATCCCCAATCCGAGTACATCCACCTTCAACAACCCCAGATCTTCCAGATCATTCTTGTCCCACTGGATGACGGTACGGTTCGGCATGGCAGCGTTCTCAATGGGGACTAACCGACTCAAGGCTCCCTGAGAAATCACAAATCCACCTACATGCTGAGAGAGATGCCTGGGAAATCCGATTAAAGCCCTGACGAGAGCGAGCAAACGACGAACCATGGGGCTGGCTGGATCGAGGCCGGCTTCCTTCACCCGCTCCGGATCGATTCGCCGGCCGTCCCACCACTGCAGGGACTTGGCGAACGTGTCGACCTGCAACTCTCCAAACCCTAGCGCTTTACCTACATCACGTACGGCGCTCTTGGCTCGATAGCTGATGACGGTCGCGGCTAACGCCGCCCGTTCACGCGAATACTTCTTATAGATATATTGAATGACCTCCTCACGCCGCTCATGCTCAAAATCGACATCGATATCCGGAGGTTCGTTCCGCTCCTTGGAAATGAATCGCTCCACGAGCACTTCCATGCGCGCAGGGTCTACCTCCGTTATTCCTAAACAGTAACAAACAGCGGAATTAGCCGCGGAACCGCGTCCCTGGCAGAGTATGTCTTCGCTACGCGCATACTGAACGATGTCATGGACCGTAAGAAAATAGAATTCGTAGCGGAGTTCCGAGATGAGTTCGAGTTCATGCTCGATAAGCGTCGACACTTTGACCGGCACACCATGAGGCCACCGCCAGCACATACCCGTCTCGGTAAGCGCACGAAGATGGCTCGCAGGCGTTTCCCCAACGGGGATGAGTTCATGAGGATATTCATAGCGCAACTCGGTCAACGAAAAATCAATACGCTCGGCAATAGCCAACGTTTCCTTTAAAAGCTCTGCCGGATAACGTCGAGCGAGCGTTTCAAGAGATCTCAAGAAACGTTCCCCGTTGGGATAGAGCCCGAAGCCCGCTTTATCTAACGGCACCTTGAGCCGAATAGCCGTCACAGTATCTTGAAGCATTCTTCGCTCACGGCAGTGCATGTGTACGTTGCCACTAGCAACCATCGGCAAACCGAGTGTCTTCGCCGTCTTGGTCCAGACTTTCAATAAATGTCGATCCTGCCCATTCACCAATAACTCCGTCGCCAGCCAGGCTCGATCGGTGAAACACTCTTTAAGCCAAGCGCCCTGACTGAGATCGGGGTTCTCTGTGGGCAACCACAAAATGAGATTTTTCGAGCCCCCCAGGTACTGACTGACATCTGCCTCGGTTAGGTGATAGGAACCCTTGTCAGCCGCTCTCCGGCCGCAACTGATCAGCGCTGCAAGCGCTCCATAGGAATCACGATCAGAAGCAAGGACGACCATCTTCAAATCGTTGTCGAGTCGAAATTCGCTGCCGATAATGAGCTGGAGAGGCAACTCGCGAGCGGCAGTGTGGGCGCGAACCACGCCAGCCAGTGAACACTCATCGGTTAAAGCAAGGCCCGAATAACCTAATTCAGCGGCCTGCTTTACCTGTTCCTCGGGATGGGAAGCGCCACGAAGAAAAGTAAAGTTACTGAGGCAATGGAGTTCCACATAACGAAGCATCCCATCAACCAAAAATGCCATGAAGAAACCAGTTTCGATCTGCACAGCGGTCCCGGTAAATCCACAGTTTCTCGCCATTACTATTTGCAGCTATGTAGTAATCCCTACTAACTCCTTCGCCGCTCCACCATCCCGCTTCTATCCGCTCAGGGCCGGACTTCGGCTGCAAAGGCTCTTGATCGCGGTAACGGGGCAGGCTATTGCCGGTAACCGGTAACGGTAAAGGATCAGGCAATATCCAAAGAGGCCGACGATGCGCCCAGGGAGAAACTAATAAAGCATCGCGGCTTGTCCGCGACAACAAATCGGTCGACTTTGTCCAAGCCGCTTCAGGCCGATGCTCTTCCACGAGGTCGATGCCGTGAATTCGTGTTGCCCCAAAACGCCCTCGTAAACGTTCTATCAATCCATCGATAGCCTCTTCAAATCCCGGCTGAGCAGAATCCTGGAATAATGTCGCATTGCGTTCGACCGTGGCTTCAACGCGCCCAGTCTTCAACGCCAACGCAATCACGGGAGCAGGCAGAACAACTCGCTCCACTTTATCCAAAAAAAGTCTCAGAAATCTCCCCCGGTCCTGAGTGGGGCCTGACAGTTTGATACACACCGTCGTCGCCGGGCGATGCAGATGCTGGAAGGCGATATCAAAGCTCGCCACTCCAATCTGACGCTTACGCAAAGCCTTGCCGAGATCTTCAATGAGATTTCTCCCCGCATGAGCGAGAACAGCCGGGTCAGCAATTTCATCGGCGAATTCGAGTACAGAACTCAAACGTTGGGGTGAGAGAAACTCAGGCCATGAGTCGTATGCACCTAGAGACTGATCCAACTGATGGAGATATTGCCGGCCTATTCGCCGGGCAAAACCATCTCGTGGTAAACGCAGGCAATCACCGATGGTCTGCAGACCCATACTCTGGAGAGACGATTGAATGCTTTCGGGCCAACCGGTTACTCCTAAAGGAAGCGCACTTAAACTGCCCACCAATTTTTCTGGAAGACAAACATCATGGCTCCTATGACGTACCAGCCAGAGCGCAGCGAGTGCTGTTGGTGCTGCGCACA
>CBDTZL010000174.1:0-4569 GCA_965364895.1 uncultured bacterium | reverse complement strand
TGCTTCAGCACTACGCGACTCCGTTTAGCTGGAACGAAATCGTCGGGACTACCTGGATCGCGATTGGCTTGATCCTCTATCCGACCTTATTTGTGCTGGGCGCACTGTTCGGCGTGCGCACCACCTCGCGCGGCTGGCCGCTCTTCGTCTACCCATGGCTTTATCTTCTTGCCTATTCGATCGCGAACCCTCTAATTTTTCGCTGGTACCTGGTCCCGCCCTTGCCGCTCTACATACTCGGGATATTCCTGGGTGGAGCCCGTCTCTCTAGCGATCTCAAACATTGGTTTCCGCTCGCGCTGCTGACGCTTCTGGGACTTATTGGGTCGCTTTCGGCCTGGACTCTGCGCCCCGATCACGGGCCACCCAGGCCGGCTCCCAAGATGGCCTTCATACAGCTTGAGCTACTCTATGAACAGGCGGCTGAACAGCTCTCAGAAATCATTCGCCCCGAAGAGGTACTCGCGGCGGCCGACATCGGGACCCTTGGATATCACACGCGTGGCGAGATATTCGATCTACTGGGTTTGATCTCTCCGAAGGCCTCGACCTACTATCCCTTGCCGGAATCCGCCTACGCTATCAACTACGCGGTACCGTCGGAGCTGGTGGCAGATGTAAGGCCGGAGTTCATTATTATTCTTGAGGTCTATGGACGAAACACCCTCCTTAAAGATGAGCAATTTGGGTTGGACTATGAGCTGCTATCTAAGCTACGAACAGATATTTATGGCAGCGATGGGCTCCTGATTTTCAAGAGAAACGATCCGGGCTAACCTATCTTCCTCGCCCAGGGGAACCAGAAGGTGGGTGAAATTTGTACTGTGCCTAAGAGTAAGAAAAAGGGACTGTCTGACGACAGTCCCTTTGGTTTCGGATCTAGTGAAAAACGGAGGACGCTCGGCTACTCCCGCAAATAGTCCGCCAACACGCGTCGGTGAGATGGATGGCGTAGGCGGCTCAGAGCTTGCGCTTCAATCTGGCGCACCCGTTCTCGAGTGACTCCCATTTTCCTGCCAACTTCCTCCAATGTGTAGCTCTGGCCATCGTGCAGGCCGTAGCGCAGCTGGAGAATCCGAACCTCTCTTGGAGGCAGGGAGTGTAGAACATCTCGCAGCTGCTCTCTCAGCAGACTGTGTGTAACGATATCGGTTGGCGCTGGAGAATCATTGTCCTTGATAAAGTCGGAAAGAATCGAATCTTCCTCTTCATCCGTAGGAGTCTCGAGCGAGATCGGGCGCCGTGCGACCTGAATCATGTTCTCGACCTTTTTAGGAGTCACGCCGAGAGACTCCGCCAGCTCCTCGGTAGTCGGATCCCGCCCAAACATCTGGGTCAGTTGATGGGAAGTCCGAAGGAGGCGATTGATCTGATCACCCATGTGAACCGGAACGCGAATGGTTCGGCCTTGATCGGCGATCGCTCTGGTAACTGCCTGACGTATCCACCAGGTAGCGTAAGTAGAGAATTTGTGGCCTCGACGATAATCGAATTTCTTAGCGGCTCGAATGAGACCGATGTTCCCCTCCTGAATCAGATCCAGGAACGGGACACCGCGCCCCATGTACTTCTTGGCAACGCTAATCACCAAGCGCGAATTGGCGGTGATCAGATGCTCTCTCGCCGCCCAACCATCCTCAATGAAGAGTCTGAGGCTGGCGCGGTCGCTGTCGCCTCCAGCCATGGCCTCGCGCGCCTTTCGCCCGCGTTCAATTCTCTTTGACAGAGATACTTCTTGCTCTGCAGTCAGCAGAGGTACTCGTCCGACTTCCTTCAGATAGAGACCTACACTGTCATCAGCATCGATCTGCGCTAAATCGTTCTTATCCTTTTCCCGAATCTTTTCAATCTCGGTAAGTTCCTCATCATGAGCGTCATCCGCATCCGGAGCTTCGTCCAGATAGCGGATGTTTTTCCTCAATAGTGCAGCATAGACCTCTTCGAGCTGATCCAAATCTCGCTCAGCATCGGGAAAGGCTGCCAGGATGTCGTCGCTTGTGACGTAGCCTTGCACCTTTCCCAATTCGAGCAGCTGCTCCAGAATCGGATTTTCCGCTGCCTCATCCTCTGGAATCAGATACTTTGCCTTTCTCTTATGATTCGTTCGTTTAGCCAACTCCGACTTGTTCTCCTTCCTCCGGATTTACACCACTACAGCTTATAAAAAATCTGGTCGCGAATCAACACTCAATATTTGCAGTTATGTCGCGAGCGCCCTTTGGCTCCCCGCTTCCGGCGTTTGAATCGGTGCCGCTGGCGCATCTAGGATCGATAAAAGGTCTAAGATTTCATCCAACCCTAGACTGCTCATTAACACAACCCCTTCAATCCCTGGGGAGATAGCGTAACGGGAGCTCCCTGTCGGTGTCTCGCGCCCGACGCTGAATTCAAAATGGGTTCCGTTCACCAGGACTATTCGTATGCGATACGCCGGCGAAACTAGCCCAAACTGCTCCAGACTTTCGACATCAAAGATCTGTGCTCGAGGGCTGGGAGAAGCCAGCCAACTTGCCCCCCGCTCCACCTGAGCGACATCCGCCGGCCCTTCGACTGGGCGAGTCATTTTCCAGAGTTCCTCCGCGCTGCGTTCAAATTCGAGGACCCTGCCCTCATTTCGATCTTCGATTGTTATCGCCGCGATTTCATCAGCGGGCACAGCCCATAGTGCCTGCGGAACCGGAGTGGGCTTAGGGGCGGCTTTGGGCCGACCGCTTTGGCTTAGGACCAGTGCCAGGATGACAACCGCTCCAAGTCCCCCGATCGCAATCCAAGTAGTTCGACGGATCATGCTTCAAGTGTGCCTACGACCGATTCCAACCTCTGGTCAGGTGTCGCGATGGATTAGGATTTATGCGTGCCTTCGACGACTCCACCAAACCCAGCCTCCCGCGAGCAGAATGCCTCCAGGAATGAGCACCAGGGTAACAATGCTGATGATCAATACGGTTGACATCGTGGCTGGAACGACCTGGCGCTGCGTCCGCGCTCTGGGCGTGATGTCGATCAGATTGTCAAGCTTGGCCGCCCAATCCACGCTGTTGATAATCAAGTCGCCATTGCCTCCGGAAGAAAAACTGCCATTAGTAGCGAAATCAGCATCTCCAAATACGACAAGTCGTGCGCCGGTAGAACTATCTTCCAGCGCGACCGCTAGAGTGAGCGGGCCAGCGACCTCCGTTCCCTCGTCAAGCTCCAGCGACCCACCCTCGATCACGGTTTCAAAGTTAGTCTCCCCCCAAGAGCGGGCGCTTGTCGTAACCAGCTCAGAAGCGCCCGTTACAGATTCCTCGATCGCAATGCTTCTAGCGGAAGGAAACTGAGTGAGCAAGGTTTGGACCCGCTCAGTGATCGGATGAGTTCCATAGTCGGCCGAAAGGCCAACATATTCATGCATAGAGGCCAGGTCGACAACGAAGTCATTCCGGGCATAGACTCCCCATTTGTCCCGCAAATATGTATTTAATGTATCCCGGTCAGCTTCCAGCTCGGTTACCGGGCTAGGCTCTATCAATGCCACAAGTGCGCCTCCCATCCTGAGGTACTCGTCAATCAAGTCGAGTTCCGGCTCGGACAGTGCTCGAGCCGGCGCTGCCACAATCAGCGCGGCGGCATCGGCCGGGATTGCCGCTTCAACAGCCAGGTTGAGCGGTTCGACTCCGTAACTCTTCGACTCTAGAGCTTGCACGAATTGGGCCAGCCCGCTTTCTCCTGCATTGGCAAGCGAATGTTCCCCATGGCCAGTCAAAAAGTAGACGGTTCGATTCTCTGGATTGCTCAGGCGAATGATGGCAGACGTTATCGCGGTCTCGTCTGGAGTTTCAATCACGTGCTGACCGTCTCCTTGCACCATTGCTAAAGAACCGTCTCTGGTGATTCCATAAATGTCTGCGGCAAGCGGGTTTGCTCGAGGGTCGACGAACTCGTAGGTCACCAGCCCGTCGCTTAGCCTGGAATATTCATCCAGTAAGGGCCGGATCAAGTCTCGAGAACCCGCCCGATCGGGAGTGTAGAATCCCATGATGGAAACCGGCGCTGACAACTCCGAGAGCAGCAACACGGTTTCTGGACGCAGCGAGTGATCTTTGTCTTCGGTCAGATCGAGACGTTGAGGATTGTTTGCAGCCAAGACATTGACTACGACAAGAGTGCCCAATAGGGCGGCACCGAGGATCAAAGCGTTGCTTCCAAATCGCGCTTGACGTCCGCCAAGAAAGCGCCGGATGCGATTCCTGTCCAGGACGATTCCGACTCCCAGCGCCAGTATGGCGACGACGATCGCTGCTTGTGCCAGGGGTGTAACCGATCGCTGGAAAAGGATCAGCAATAGGACTGCGGCAAGCGACGCCACTCCAATCGCGAAGCTGAAAAGTGCCAGCTTCGAGCGCTCGATGCTCATCACCTGCGTCCCATCTCCGCCACCTGGCTCCCGAGGGAATGTGTTAGCTTGAGACGTTGCCTCATTATCGCCAGCGCCTGCTTTCCACCACCTGGCTCGCGAGGAAGAGCGCAAGCACAGTTAGGCTGACGTAAAAAACCAGATCGCTGAGGTCTAACACGCCTTGAAATAGG
>CBDTZL010000173.1:0-4584 GCA_965364895.1 uncultured bacterium | reverse complement strand
CTTGCTC
Organism: uncultured bacterium; assembly: GCA_965364895.1. Lineage (GTDB taxonomy): Bacteria > Chloroflexota > Anaerolineae > Anaerolineales > E44-bin32 > JADFRG01. The sequence goes on along the minus strand of CBDTZL010000173.1, from coordinate 4,577 downwards.
GTCGAGGGCCGACAGACCGACGCCGCCATCGAGAAGCTCGACGCGGTCGTTGAGCGTTTCACCCGCCTCGAGCCTCGCCCGGGCCTGGGCGATCTCCGCGAGCTTGCGCTCGAAACCCATGAGCTCGGTCAGTTTGGTCGTGTGGATGCTGTCCAGGGCGTTCGTGCCGAACTGGTCGGAGATCTCAAGGATGCGACCTCGGATGTCGCGGAGTTGATCCTCAAGGTCCCGCTCGCGGCGGACGAGGACCTGATCCTTGGCCGACGGCGGCAGGCCGCCGGGATAGCTGTAGTTTTCCTTGTACGCCTTCAACACAGCGTTGACGGCGGTCTGCGCCGTCTGCGCTGCCGCCACAATACTGATTCCGGGCTCGACCAAGAAATTGGCGCAGCGAGCCAAGAACTCCGCTTCGTATTTTCCCTCAAGATCGTCCGCTTGCTCGCGGGCAATAATTGCAGTGGCCTCGATAGGAATGCCGCCTGCCAAAATTACAGCATCTCCGGCTTCGATTCCTTCTGGAGTAAGCAGCCGCTGCGGCTCCACCTCTCCCAGCATGCACCCCATCACAATCGGCCGATCGATACCGAAGGTAATTTCGGTGTGCCCGCCGACCAGGGCAATGTCGAGCACCTTGCAAGCCTGCGTGATCTGCTTGAATATCGAAGTGGCAAGCGCCTCGTTGGCCTGATCCTCGGGCATTAACAGCGTGGCCAAGAACCAACGTGGGGTTCCTCCCATGCAAGCCACGTCATTGGCGTTGACGTGGACCGCATACCATCCCACTAGATCGGTTGCGAAGGTAATCGGATCGGTTTTGGCCACCAGGTAGCGGTCGCCCATGTCAATCACGGCCGCGTCCACACCGACAGCGGGGCCCACGATTACCCGCGGGTCGCCGCCCGAAATATTGCCTAGAAGCTGCGCCAACAGATCGGAGGGGAGCTTTCCCAATGGAAAATTCTTAGCCATTTAAGGGGTTTTTCCAAATAGAAATTGTCTAGCCATTATCTGCCTACGGGAAGATGGATATCAGATCTGAGCCAAATCCGTACCCGATATTCAACACAAGCAGCACAGCGGCCGAGAGCAGGCCGATTGCCATAATCGCCCAATCCTGCGCTCGCATATGTATCACGTTCAGGTAGGTGCGCCGCACTCCTGGGGCGCCAAACCCTCTCGCTTCGAGCGCGATTGCCATTTGTTCGCTACTACGGAAGGATCCAATAAGCATGGGAACCAGTATCGGCATCATCTCCCGCACCCGTTTCAGGCCTTTTGCAGATTCATACTCTAGTCCGCGCGCTTGCTGTGCTTGCTGAATAGCCGAATAGGAGTTGGCGAAATTAGGCACATAGCGGAGCGCCAGGGAGAGCATGAGGCCCCACGAGTAGGGCATTTTCAGTCTCACCAAACCCTGCATGAGGGTATCAGTGTCGGTCGTGAAGAGCAGCGCAAAGATAGCGAATGTCATGGCCTGGATGCGCATTGCGACGGTCAAGCCTTCGGCCAGGCTCTCATCGTGGATTTCGATGAATCCGATGCTAATGATCACCTCTCCCGCCGGGTAAAAGATGACCCAGATCAGAGGCATCAAGATCGTAACCGGCAGCAGTGCCCTAAGAAGGAAGAAGATTCGGTCTCTGGGAACCTGTGCAGTCCTGTGCACGATCAGCATCAAGAGCCACGCGGCCAGCATGACCCACAGGTTCTGAAATACCAGCAGGAGCACCACTGTCAGAGCCAGCAGCAACAACTTGGCGCGCGGATCCGCAGCGTGCAGCCAGCTCCGCCGAGCAATATAGAAATCAGGAGCGACCGACACCGATTCCCCTTTCGGCCGTTAGCTTCTCCCCGTAATCTCGACAGAATGCCTCCACCGTCAACGGGGGCGGATGGAGATCGAGCGCGCTCCCAAGCCTCCAGGCTTGCGGTGGCGTAACTCCCAGCGCTTCGCTGCGCTCCATGACGGTCCGCGTCGCCTCATGGGCAACTACTTGACCCTCTGACATCACGATGCAGCGCTCCGTGTGATCAGCCACGATCCGCATGTCATGCGTGATCAGTACGATCGTCTTTCCTGCTTCGTTCAGCTCGTGAAGGAGCTCCATGGTCTCCTGCGCGGAGCGCCAATCGAGCCCCCCGGTGGGCTCATCGAGGATCCAGATCTGCGGATCCATGGCGTAAATTGAAGCCAGCGCTACCTTCCGGCGAATACCGTGGCTCAGCGCCGCCGGCTGACGCTCCGCATGGGCGGTTAGGTTGAAGCGGTCCATAGCCTGCTCAGTTCGATCGATAATCTCGGCCTCGCCAAGCTGCAGGTTTTTCGGTCCGTAAGCGATCTCCTCTCTCGTTGTGGCGCTGAAGATCTGGTGGTCCGGATTTTGAAACACATATCCCACTCGGCGCGCAATCTCCCCTACCGCCTTGCTCCTAATGTCGTGGCCTTGAATCATCACCTTGCCCTCTCGAGGACGAAGTAATCCGAGCATATGCTTGGCGAGGGTGGTTTTACCGGACCCGTTCTGACCAATCAAAGCCGCGAACGCGCCTTGCTTGATCTGAAGGGATACCGATCGCAGCACATCTTCCGCCTCGGAGTAAGAGAAACTAACGTTTTGAATCTCTATATCGGTCATGTATGTGCCAACTCTAGTTAAGGTGTTTCAAGCTCTGATAGGCGTCTTGATACCGAATTGGGCTCAGATCTGTCCCGTGTTCCTGGTTCAAGCAAGCTGCAACTTCGCTGACCTGGGGAACTCCTAATCCCAGCGCATGCATTCCGACAACGTCGGCAAACAAGCTTCCAGGTGGCTCAAGACGAGCCACTCGGCCGTTTTCCAGCACCGCGATCCGGTCGGAGAACTCTGCGATGAGTTCGCTGTCGTGCTCGGCCATGACGATCGTCAGGCCGGCAGAGTTTTTCAGATCGTGGAGGGCCGCAAGCAGCTGCTCTTTGCTTTTGGGGTCTAGATTCGAGCTCGGTTCATCCAGAACCAGGATCTGGGGAGACATCGCCAGCACACTTGCAATCGCCAGGCGCTGTCTCTCGCCTCCCGAAAGTTGAGACGGCGAGCGATTGCGAAGATGTTCAATCTTGAGCAGATCTAGCGCCCAATCGACGCGCTCCCGCATCTCGCCGCGAGGGGTCCCCAGGTTCTCCAACCCATACGCCACCTCTGCTTCAACGCTGACACTGAAGAGCTGGGCATCAGGATTTTGGAATACGATGCCGACCTGCTGCGAGAAGGTCGCCACAGGGTGCCTTTTCGTATTTAGTTCGTTGACTGTGACATTCCCGCGTATTCGACCTCCTGTCGCCTGCGGAACGATTCCATTTAACGCCAGGCAGAGCGTGCTCTTTCCGGCCCCGTTGGCACCCATGACGGATAGGAATTCACCTTGTTCAATACGGAGGTTCAGCTCGCGGAGCGCCCAATCGCCGTCAGGGTAGGCGTAGCTGAAGTCTTGGATGCGGATTGTCATGAGGCTTGTGCGGCTTGTATTCGGGGCAAATGAGGGGGGATCCGGGTTCCTCAGACCTCCTCAAAGCTGACATCTTCCGCCAGCTGATCGATCTGTGGATAGGCAGCCTTGGTAAGCCGCAGCAGCAGCAAGCCCAGGATTCCCAGGCTGACCTGGAAGAGGTTGACCGGGAGCTCCAGGACGGCAGCCGCGGGTCCACCGTAGAGACTGGGAATGAGCGACTCGGCCGCAAAGTAAACCAGCACGAGCGCGATTCCGCCTGCTAACCAGGCCACGAGCATCCTGCCCGAGCTCTTTTTCCAACCGATGAAACCTGCCAGCAGTCCAAGCGATGCGTGAGCAAGTAAGGACAACGGTGCCCACTGCCCGTATCCCAGAGTCAGGTCGGCCAGCGCCGCCCCAACTCCAGCGGCGATAACGCCGACGATCGGGCCAAATGCCAGTGCGATAAATATCTCCGCTACGGCGCCGATGTGAGTAAAGCCACCGGTAGCCGGAACAGGGACCTGGATCAGGCGAATAAATACGAGCACAATTGCCACGCTAATTGCCGTGATCGATAAGGATCGTGCGCTCATCCGCTCACCCTTTCCCGAAAAGCAGGTTGGAGGGGATTGTACCCTAGCAAGGCTAAGCACCTTTTTGCCTGCCAGAATGAGTACGAAAGGGCCCTGAGGGCTCGAAAAAGGCCCACATGGTAGAATCGCTTGCTCTCCAATTTGGAGTGAGTTTTTACAATAATCGCGTCTCGGGGCCTTGAGTTTATCTAAGATGGTCCGCAATTTACGAAATCGCATGGGGCATGATTTCCCGCTGGAAATTGAGGCAACCCGTAGGCGCGAATTCTGAGAACCGAATGATTCGAGAATTGGATTGGCGAGACCTCCCACTGCTACACCGGGTGAGAGACCGCGGCTTGTGCCCCGACTCTCAGCTGGCCTTCACGCGCGGCGCGCACGCCATGCAAAATGCGCTGCTGGGCCCGTTTATCCGGGGTAAATCGGCGGTCACGCTGGTGTCGCGCAACGGCGATATCGAGGCCGTAGGGCAGTGCATCTACCGCTCAGACGCCCCCAACGCGCGGCTTTCTTTCT
>CBDTZL010000172.1:0-4584 GCA_965364895.1 uncultured bacterium | reverse complement strand
ATGCCGCATCCATGTCAGCGCTCGCTCTTCTCGAAATCCCAGGCCGCGCAACGTTTCCACGGCCACATCGGATGGATAGTCCATGAGAATGGAGCGTTTTCCGGCACGGATCCGATCCAGCGCATAAGTCAAAAGTGGCTCTTCAATCTGGCCCTGCAAAGCTGGATCAACCAGAAGTACGAATCGCTTTGCGGCAGTACCGTGAACCGACAGGCTGCCGACCAGCTGCCCGGCTTCTCGCCGGACCAGGTGCAGTTTGGCATCGCGACCGATGTATTGGCCGAGCCCGGTGGGGCGAAAGTAGCCTGGCTCAAGTGGATGGGGCCAAATCAAGCCTTCCGGTGATACGCGCTCGGCTAGCGCCAATTGCTGTGTCCATTCGGAAACACGCCGCTGCCGCACACTTACCCCTTTGGGCGGCTGCTTGTTGGACAATCCGCGCGAACGCCGCCATGTAGTACGGGTGGTCAAGGGCTTGTAGCCCATCGAGCGGTATAGCTGCAGCGCGGCCTGGTTGTGTTGCTGGACCTGCAAATAAGTCGCTTCTGCACCGGCCTTCTTCGCGAGCTCATCCGAGGCGCTGACCATCTCCCTCGCGATGCCGCGCCGACGATAATCCGGATGCACGGCTACATTGGCCATCACCCAGCGCCCTGGGTGCCCGCTGACTGGCAGCAAGCTGGCGTTGCCAACAATGCGGTCGTCTTCTTGCCATACAAACCCCAGCGGCCGCGCGGCCGGCGGAAGCAGCAGCCGGCTGAGTGCAAATCCGATCCAGCCAATGCGGCCGAGAGTGCGCATTTCGCGCACCATGCGTCGGCCCGTTCCATCCAGGTCTCCGCGGAACGTGATCTCAATAAGATCCGCCACCTGCCTCATGTCTCGCCGTGGATCGATCGTCCGCAATCCAGGAGAAGATTTAGAGGGGCGTGCAATAGCGCCGGCGGTCATTCCGAGACCATCAGTCCAGTCATTTGAGCATTGGCGGATGCGCCGGCGGTCACCGAGGCACCCATCGACGCAGTTGTATTTGACAAGCTCACGTTTCGAGCGCTCCAAGAAGAGTTTCAGTCTCCTCCACGCTGATTTTTCCTTGTTCCAACATACGCAAGATCATCATGCGCTCTTGTTCGCTGGCTTCATTGCTTGTGGGCGTACCGAAGTCGATAGACTTGATAGTGGTCGCTTTCCGTCGCTGGCGAGCGGCCTTGTGCTGCGCTTTTGCGGCTTTGCGCTGGGCCTTTTCAATGGAAGCTCGAATTTTATTGCCGATTTTCTCCGAGTCGAATGACTGCAAGCGATCTCCGAGGCCATTCAAACCGTCTTCAATCTCGTACATGTGAGCCTCGATCTCAGCTCCCACTCTGGCCGCGATGGCTTCTCCCAAATCAACCACGGCCACCTCTTCTAAATCTGATCCGCTTCTCAAGATGAGATCGCCTCCGGCTGTCAGATTAAGTTCGGCTTCGCTATCTCCCAGATTGACTTCGCAGCCGCCTGGAATATCGGTGGCCTCCACCGGCACCGCCAATCGCAAATCTCCGCCGGCGATGAGCGTGATGCCAACTGAGGCGCCCTCGGCGATAGTGCAGTTCAAGTCACCCCCGCTGGAGACCGCGGATTTAGCATCCCCTTTGGGTGCAAGGGAAACATTGGCATCGCCACCTGCAGACACCTGCACCTCCCCCTCCACACGGCTCAACCGCACATCGCCCCCCAGGCTGCGCAAGCGCACATTGCCCTGCACCTGATCGACGTTCGCGCCTCCCCCGGCCCGGTCCACCGACAAGGTTCCTGCCAGCTGGCGTGCTGTCACCTTTCCACCCACGACTTCAACCGTTGCCGCGCCGACGCTGCGCAAGCCCAGGCTGCCGCCGATGGTGCGAACGCTGACATCTCCCGAAAATCCCCGGAACGATGCGTCACCACCGATGACCTGTCCGTCAACGCTCGCTTCCAGGGGCACGTCGATGAGGCAGTCCACATCGCAGACGATGGTCAGCTCATCGTTTTCCAGCTCGGCCTTAATGTTGCCTCCCGAACCGGATTGGACCTGCACCGATTCGGCCTCGTGGCTGCGTACGCGCAGATCGCCGCCGATGTTGACGATCGTGACCTTGGGCGAAGGGCCTGTTTCAAACTTTCTGGTTTCCATCATTCACTCTCCAGCTTTCTCTATGCGCCCTCGAGCAAGCTCATGGCCTGATCAGAGCTGATTGCGCCGGTGGCGAGTTCGTCCAGAATACGGTGTCGCTCGTCCTCATCCACCTCAGGTGCGGGGGTTCCGACCTCAAAACCCATTTGATGAATCACTTCGTTTAGGCGTGAACGCAGCGTTGGGTAGGACATGCTGAGCTCTTGCTCCATGCGATTGAGTTTGCCTTCGCATCGAATAAAGGTCTCAACGAAACCCAGCTGCTCGGGAGATAACCGGCCGATGCGGCCGGTATCAAAATAGCCCTCGATGGAAGTGTCGCAGTTCCGGCAGTGCAAGCGGGTGACGTACAGGTGCTCTTCACATACTGGACAGATTGATGGGATCTTATTCATGGCTTCTCGCTTATCTAGCGGGCTGGGGCCGCTTTCTTAAAGCTATCTTCAATAATGGGGTTGAAATATACCATTAGGATTGATTTTGTCAAGGACATTATCAATATTATTGCACTGAAGCTCAATAAGTTTAAGTTTTCCGATGGAAATCGATAGGTTTGCGGAAAGTGCCCATGATCTCTCGCAAGCCTCAGAGATGTCTTTTATCCCTGTTGCTTTTCGAGAGTGCGGATAAAATCACGGACGCGAGGTGCCTATGACCAAGCTATTTATTCCCGGACCAACCAACGTAGACCCGGATGTCTTGAAGGCCCAGGCGCGTCCGATGGTCGGACATCGCAGTCAGGAATTCCGGGACCTTTATTCCCGCATTCAGCCGCAGCTCAAGCAGGTGTTCCAGACCGAAGGGCGGGTCTACGTCACGGCCTCTTCCGGCAGCGGATTGTGGGAGGGAGCAATGCGCAGCCTGGTAGGCGACCGGCTGCTGCTTTGTGTGTGCGGCGCCTTCGGGCAGCGCTGGGCGGATGTTGCCGAAGGCAACGGCCTCGCATTCGATCAGCTCGATGTCGAGTGGGGACAACCCAACTTGCCTGAGCAGGTCGTCTCGGCGTTGGCCGAGAAGCCTTACGACACTCTGGCGGTGGTGCACAACGAGACCTCGACCGGGGTGGAAAACCCCGTAGAGGCGATCGTGAAGGCGGCCCGTATCTCGCAGCCAGAGCTGGTGGTGATGGTGGACGCGGTTTCCTCTATGGGAGGGGTAAAGCTCCCGACCGATGATTGGGAGCTGGATGTAGTCGTGACCTCCTCGCAGAAATGCTTCGCGCTGCCGCCCGGCCTGGCAATGGCCGCGGTGAGCGAACGCGCGCTGGAGCGCGCGGCGGAAGTGCCTAATCGGGGCTGGTATTTCGATTTGCTGCTGCTCGAGGAATACCATCAACGCGACTACACCCCTGCTACCCCGGCCATTTCGCTGCTGTACGCGCTCGACCTGCAATTAGATCGCATGCTTTCCGAGAGTCTCGAAACCAGGCAGGATCGCCATACGCAGATGGCCGCGATGGTTCAGGCATGGGCTGAGCAGCATTTTGAGCTGTTCGCGGCAGATGGGCATCGATCCCGAACAGTCACCGCAATTCTCAACACGCAGGAGATGGACGTTGCAGCCCTGAACACCCATCTCGCCCGGCACGATATGACCCTCGCCAACGGCTATGGCCCCTTGAAAGATAAAACTTTCCGGATCGGCCACATGGGAGACACGCAGCCCAGCGACATTGAAGCGCTGCTCGGCCGTATCGACGAATACCTGGCTATCTAGCACGCGAAACCGATTCCGCTACAATTTAGGTATGATTTCCGGCCCGATTCTCATTGTCGAAGATATTCCGTACCTGCTTGAGCTCATGGAAGTGACGCTCAAGTACAAGGGCTACCCCGTCATCACAGCACGCGATGGCGATGAAGCGCTCGGCATCGTCTCCGTCGAGAAGCCGGCGCTCATTCTTACCGACGTCTTGATGCCCAAGCTCGATGGCTTTTCGTTTGCTCACAAAATCCGGAGCAACCCAAAAACCCAGGACATCCCGATAATTTTCGTTTCCGCAACGTACATTTCGGAGGCGGACAAGGCCTTCGCAATTAGCCTGGGAGCGGTTCGTTTTCTCGAGAAGCCGGTGGAGGCCGAGGAGCTTCTACTCACCGTGGCTGAGGTATTGACTCATCAGGATGCCTCCACACTCCCCCCGCCAATATCAAACGTGGATTTTTACCGTGGGTATCAGGAACGTCTGGAGGCCAAGCTGGCCGATAAGAGTGAGCAGATCAACCGCGCCAAACGGCTGGTGGACACCGTTCCGGACGAACAGCGGCCAATGTTTGAGGCGCTTCTGGTTCAAACTGAAGTGCAGCGTGGCCAGCTTGAGGCAGAGCTGGAAACCGTCAGTGAGCGATTAGAAGCGGGGGCCGTAGCCGAATCCTAATGAAAGATCGATTACAGCTGGCAATTGAACTGGCCCGCCGAGCAGGCGGGCT
>CBDTZL010000171.1:0-4592 GCA_965364895.1 uncultured bacterium | reverse complement strand
TTTAGGGTGTGCTACTGTTGGGCCGGGCCGATGGCCGCTCAGCTCGCAGCCGTTAGCCAGTAATGGCTACAGGACCCGAGTGCCTCCCTTTTGGTGAGGCAAGAGTCTGGAAAACTCCCTCACAGATTCAAATCCAATCGTCCTCATATTGAAGTTGTGCTGCAGTCCCCATGAATACGATGTTCAGTGTGGACGGGATAGGCAAATTCGACACTTCACGTTAGAGCTAATGAGCTGGGTGTCCTTCCAAATCGCTCTGCGGACTTGTTGCCCGATAACCTTGAATCAGTAGGTTGGGTGGTTCGGCGTTCTGATGGGTTGCCCGACCGTCGTGGCAGGGAGATTGCGGCAGAGGGCTTGAATTCAGAAACTCACTAGAAAGACATGCCGCAGTGGGCTATGACCACTGCGGCACCAGTTGAACTTCGTTTGACGATCCTATTCCGCCTCTTCGTTTCTCCCATCTAGTGCTTAGTTTACGGAGCCTCGGCTTGGGCCGCATAGAATTCACCCATCGCATTCCAACGGGCGGCCTCAGCTTCCTGGGCCAGCTGTCGAGCTTCAGCCTTCGCAGCGTAGAATTCACCCTTGGCGATCCAGCGGGCGGTCTCGCCATCCACCTGCCCTGCGAGTGATTGGGCCACATAGAATTCACCCATCGCATTCCAACGGGCGGCCTCAGCTTCCTGGGCCAGCTGTCGAGCTTCAGCCTGGGCTGCGTAGAACTTACCCATAGCGATCCAGCGGGCGGTCTCGGCATCCACCTGCCCTGCGAGTGATTGGGCCGCATAGAATTCACCCATCGCATTCCAACGGGCTAGCTCCGCGCCCTGCGCCAGCTGTCGAGCTTCAGCCTTGGCTCCGTAGAACTCGCCCATGGCGATCCAACGGGCGGTTTCCGCATCAACCGAGATCTCTGATGAGACCGGAAGCGCCGCGCTGCTCTGAGGGTTGAACGCCAGGAGGGCAATCACTGAGATCGCAACCAATATTGCAACCCCCAAAAAGAGGATGATCCCGATATGCCTACTATTTGCCCCCAAAATCATCCTTTCATCGGTTCTTGTAGCCATCGTATTCTCCTTTCCTATCAGCGGTTATTATCCAGAACGCTCTTTCGACTGTCCATTTGATAGCATCCATCCGCCAATAGAACGCTGGTCAAACGCAAGGAAAACGCAAGGATTGACCTCCCTCCATCCAGATGCAATAATGGATTTGCGGTCAGGGGATCAATCCCCAAAAGGAAATTAGCAATGGCGCGCCTGTTGCTCAATCTGCTGGGACAATTAAAAATTTCGGTAGATGATGAGATTGCGACTGCGTTTGAGTCAGATAAAGTACGAGCGCTGCTGGTGTACCTCGCGATGGAAGCCGATCGTCCTCACCGGCGAGGTGCACTTGCGGGATTGTTTTGGCCAGAGCGTCCCGAGCGGGCGGCTCTCAACAACCTGAGGGGGGCCCTTTCCAATCTCAGAGGGGCGATCCACGATCGCGCCGCATCTCCCGAATTCATCCTCTCCACTAGGCAGACGATTCAATTCAATTCCGAAAGCGACCATTGGGTCGACGCAGCCAAGTTCGCAACGCTTTCTCATGCCGAGGTGGGAACGAGTCCCTCTACTCAATCATTGGAAGAAGCCCTCTCTCTGTATCAGGGGCCTTTCCTCCAGGGATTTAGCGTCAAAGATAGCATTGCTTTCGAGGAGTGGGTGGTGTTCAAGCGGGAAGCACTTGGGCGGCAAGTCTCGAAAGCGTACCAAAGTCTAGTCACCCATTACGAACATTCAGGTGATTTCGAACGTGCTCTGGACCACGCCTGGAGATGGATCGAATTGGACTCCCTCGATGAGAATGCACACCGGCACCTCATGCGCTTGTTAGCTGCCAGTGGGCAGCGCGCGAACGCGCTGGATCACTACACATCCTTGTCTCACATCCTCGCTGAAGAACTCGAAGTTGAACCTTCCGAAGAAACACAACGTTTGCACCAGTCGCTTCTCGATGAGGAGCAAGCATTTGCATTCTCCATCAAACCACAATCGGAACAGGTAGCGCCCGCGCCTAGCCAATTGCCGATCCAAATGACTCCTTTTGTGGGTCGAGATGGTGAATTGAAGCAAATCCGAAAGCTACTTGAAAATCCGGCTTGCCGGTTGATCACCCTGGCTGGACCGGGGGGAATAGGCAAGACACGATTGGCTTTACAGGCCGCGCAAGAATTGACCTCTTTGTTTGCCGACGGTGTCTTCTTCGTCCCTTTGGAGTCACTAACGTCGGCCGATTTCCTGGCCTCTGCCACTGCCACCGCGCTCAAATTTGCATTCTATGGACCTGAAAATCAAACAACTCAATTGCTCAATTATTTGCGGGGAAAGGAGGCGTTGCTCGTACTTGACAACTTCGAGCACATCCTAGAAGGCGTGGATTTCCTAACGGATATTCTGGAACAATCGCCGCGGATGAAACTGATGGTCACCTCACGCGAGCGGTTGAACCTGCAGGGTGAATGGATTCTCGAAATTGGCCCCATGGACTTTCCGGATGAAGGGATCGTTGAAGGGCTAGAGGAATATGATGCCTTGCAACTGTTCTTTCAATGCGCCTATCGTGTCCTCCCCGATTTTTCTTTCACGAAGACCGAACTCCTCGATGTCGTCCGCATTTGCCGACTCATGCAGGGCATGCCGCTCGGGATCGAACTTTCCGCTGCCTGGTTGCGTACGCTCTCTGCAGATCAGATTGTCGAGGAAATTGAAGGGGGTCTTGAGTTTCTCAGCTCTTCGCTCCGTGATGTGCCAGAGCGTCATCGCAGCATATGGGCTGTATTTGACCATTCCTGGAGGCGGCTGTCAGAGGACGAACAATCGGTGTTTCGTAAGCTTTCTGTATTCCGAGGAGGATTCGAACGAGAGTCTGCCTCACACGTCGCCGGAGCCTCGCTGGCAGTATTATCCGCGCTCGTAAACAAATCCCTGATCAAGCGAAATGATACTGGACGCTATGAGATCCACACTCTACTGCAACAATACGGGAGGAAGCACCGGATCGATGCCGGAGAATATGAGTCGGTCCGCAATCGTCACCGAGATTACTACCTGAGCCTGGCAGAGGAGGTCTCCGGGCAAATGAGAGAGCATTTGTGGGGAACAGTGGAAGCGGAGGTAATGGAACGCCTGGAAGCCGAAGGAGATAATCTCCGGATCGCACTGCAGTGGGCGATTGATCGAGGCGAGGCTGAGGAAGGGGTCCGGTTGGCCGCTGCTTTATCGTGGTACTGGTACATTCGCGCTGAATTCTCCGAGGGACGCCGCTGGCTAGAGCAGACCCTCCAATTGGAGGACGGAGGCTCACCAGAAAACCGCGCACGGGCTATGACGAGCTTGGCCGAGATGGCCACCATGCAGCGGGACCACCCGCGAGATGTCGAATTGGGACAGGAAGCCCTGCAAGCTTGTTATGACGGTGGGTACTTGAGGCAAGCAGGTTGGGTACTCTACCACTTGGGGCTTTCTGCCATGCAGCAGAGCGAATTCGATGAGGCAGCTGAGCTCTGCGCTCGAAGTTTCGCCACCTTCACAGAAATCGGCTACGAGGTGGGTATGGCCAGCCTGCAAGTGTATCAAGGGATCGTGGCGTGCTACCAGGGAGAGTATGAGCGGGCGGCAGAATTGATTGAGGAGGGCTTGCCTTTGCTTCGGGAGGTGGGTGATCAAATCGCCGTCGTGCGGGGCTTATACGGGTTGGGCTTAGTAGCCTACCGAGAGCAGGACACTGAGTTGGCTACGTCTCGCTTTGAAGAAGGACTTCTGATCGCTTCCGAAATCAGTGCAAGATTAGAAGTCGCTCAATGCCTGGAGGGTCTTGCAATGGTGGCATGTGCGAAGGGGCGATTCCAACCAAGTTGTATCTTGCTGGGTTTTTCAGAACAACTTCGCGGCGCGCTCGGAACCCCTCTTTCAACTGCGGAAGAGATCGACTACGAGCGATGCCTTTCCGAAATCCGGGCCGAGTTATCAGACGATCAATTTTCAGATGCCTGGGATCAAGGGCAAAAGATGAGCCTGGAGGACGCTGCGGCGTACGCGCTGGGCGGAGACACGCCCTCGTGATTCTTGAGGTCTCACCAAATACCGAGTACGCAATCTCATCTTCACTGAATTGCGATCTTCACGTTTTCAAACCGGGGCCAAACGTACCACCCGGAAATCCGCACCCGTAGCTCAATGAACGGAGCAACTGACCTCGAATCGGTCACGATACACGCTTTGTTGCCGTTTAATCGCCGCATCTGCATGTCATCTTGTATTCGCGGCTCCGTCAGCGTTTCTGCTCGTAGTACTGAGAGTCATCGATATTGCGTTGACGAATCGCTGGCTAACAACTCGCTGGAGCGGACCGGGGATGCCGCGCCAAATGCGGGAGATGATCACTATGCGGGCTCCTCAGGAAGCTTATGAGAGACCGTTCCCTGGCCGCTCAGCTCGCAGCCGTTAGCCCGCTCGGCAAACGCTAGGATATGGATATCAATGCAACATTCTCCGAAGGCCTTCACGAACACGTTGCACCGTTCATCCAACTGACAGAGTGAG
>CBDTZL010000170.1:0-4597 GCA_965364895.1 uncultured bacterium | reverse complement strand
CATCGTGCCCACATTCATGTGCGGCTTCGTTCGCTCGAACTTCTCCTTACCCATTATCCAACTCTCCTATTACTACGTGCAAACGCTTCGAACTTCCTGAGCCCTCAAGGGGAATTGAACCCCTGACCCCGTTCTTACCAAGAACGTGCTCTACCGTCTGAGCTATGAGGGCATTCCCTCTTCAAATCACCTACTGGTGGGCGGTGAAGGATTCGAACCTCCGAAGGCGTATGCCAGCTGATTTACAGTCAGCCCCCTTTGTCCACTTGGGTAACCGCCCTCTCAATCCTTCACTCAACTCGCGAGCCCTACCTCGTAGGGCAGGCCCAACTCCGCATGCTTATTCTCCACGATGCTTCGCTCCGCGAAGCATAAGCCGGCGAAGGGAGTCGAACCCATAACCTACCACTTACAAAGCGGTCGCTCTGCCATTGAGCTACGCCGGCCTGACGACAAAAATGCGCCTCTCGCGGCGCCCGGTGATTATACCAAACCTACGATCGATGAGTCTATCAGCATCCACTAGGGACGTCAATTAAGTCGCTTTTTTTCATGCTGACTACATCACCTCTTCGCGCCTTTCGGCACGATTTTCGGGCGCCGAGACTCATAGAGCGCGATGGATCCTGCCACAGCCGCATTGAGCGATCCCACCGAACCCTTCATTGGGATCCGGACCAGGTAATCACAACTCTCCCGCACCAGCCGGCGCAATCCGTGCCCTTCCGCACCTACGACAATAGCAAGCGGGGGTTCAAGCTCAGCGGTGTAGATGTTCCGTGCATCGGTGTTATTTTCCAGGCCTGCGATCCAAACGTCTGACTTTTTTAGTTCTTCCATCGCTCGCGCTAAATTTATTCGGGCGATACGCAGATGCTCGCTGGCGCCTGACGAAGCCGAAACCACGGCCGGCGTCACGCCCGCCGCGCCTCTCTTCGGTATCAATATGCCGTCCACACCCACCGCATCTGCGGTGCGGATCAATGTGCCTAAATTCTGGGGATCCTGCAATTGGTCCAGGATCAGGATCAGAGCCCTCGTGCTTACTGCCTCCAATATCGAGTGGAGATCCGAGTATGGATAGGGTTCGACCTCGGCGACAACTCCCTGATGGCGATCACCAGCTGAGTCAAGAACCGATCGTTCCACGCGTTCAACGGGGATTGAAGCCTGCTTTGCCGCTTCAAGGATGGAGGACCGGGTCGATCCAGACACCAGCACTCGATGTACTTTTCTCCGGCCAGCCCGCAGCAGTTCTTCGACCGGATGCGCACCATAGATGAGCTCCGACCCTTCAGGGGTCAACGGGCGATGAACTCAGCTTCCCTGTCCATTGAAAGACCAGGTCGTGCCCTGCTTTCCGTCTTCGAGCACGATGCCTTCCGCAGCCAGGCGATCCCGAATCTGGTCAGCTAGCGCCCATTGCTCGACTTTTCGGAACTGGTTGCGCATTTCGAGCAGAAGCTCCACGAGTTCGGAATTCTGCATCTCTGTTTTAGTCAAATGGGGTTCATGCGCCACCTGCCAGAGGTCGCCCTCTGGGAGGGAATCTCGGACCTCCATCAACAGGTCCACCAGCTCGGATATCTGCACCTCAAGCACCTTCGAGGTCGTCAAGCGCAAGCCGAGCACTCCGGCTAGCTCGCGCAGCTTGTCTTGTGCCTTTCCGAGCTCGTTCTCGCCAGCCCCGGCATCCCGGGCTTGGTTGATCCCACGGACGAGCTCATAGATGGCGCTCAAGGCTCTCGGAGTGTTGAAGTCGTCATCCATCGCCTCAACGAAATCATGGTCCGCTTTTTCTCTGACTGCCTGCAGCGATTGGCCCGCGGCCTTGCCTTCGCCAGGCACCGCTGGTTTTAGTGCGGCTTTGATGCGATCCAGCCCGCGTTTGGCTCCTTCCACGATCTCATCGCCGAAAGAGAGTGGGCTGCGATAGTGTGAGTTGAGCACCAGGATGCGTAGGACATCGGCCTCGTGCATCTCCAAAAACTCCTCAATGCTGAGTACGACTCCGGTTGATTTTGACATTGCCTCGCCGCCGAGCTGCATCATTCCGTTGTGCATCCAGTATCGGGCAAAAGGCTTCCCGGTCAGGCTTTCAGACTGCGCAATTTCATTCTCATGGTGAGGAAAGATCAAGTCGTTGCCGCCACCATGAATGTCGATTTCTTCTCCCAGGTGTCGGAAGCTCATTGCAGAGCACTCGATATGCCATCCCGGTCTTCCTGGGCCCCACGGGCTGTCCCAGCTTGGCTCGCCGGGCTTGGTTGACTTCCAAAGTGCGAAATCGGCCGGGTCTCTCTTTCGTTCGTCCACCTCAAGCCGCGCCCCGGCCTGCATTTCCTCCGTGCGCCGACCGGAGAGTTTGCCGTATTTCTCATCCTTGCTGACTTCAAAATAGACGTCCCCGTCAATGGAATATGCAAATCCGTCTTCCACCAACCGCTCCACCATTTCAACGATGGCGGGAATCTCACCCGATGCGCGCGGTTTCACCGTTGGCTCCAATATATTGAGTTCCTTCAGGTGTTGGTCGTATTCATCGATGTATTTTTCAGCCAGCTCCAGTGGCTCAAATCCTAGGATGCGGGCGCGATTAATGATCTTGTCGTCTACATCGGTGTAGTTCATTACGTGCCGAACTTCGAAGTTTCGATACTCAAGATAGCGGCGAATGACGTCGAAGATCATCGTCGACATGGCATGCCCGATGTGGGCGCGGTCGTACACCGTAGGACCGCAGACGTACATTTGGACCCGGCCGGCTTCAAGGGGCTTCAATTCCTCTTTGCTGCGCGTGAGGGTGTTGTAAATTTGCGGGGGCATCAGGATTATGGGAGCACTTAGCCGGCGTCGGGCTTGGCAAAAATCATTCGCCCGGCAGCAGTCTGCAGCACTTTGGTTACCGTAACCGGGATGGTGGTATTGATGTTTTCCTTACCATCTTCAATCACGACCATCGTTCCGTCATCGAGGTATGCAACCCCCTGACCGACCTCTTTGCCCTCTTGAATGACCTGGACATCCATGGACTCTCCGGGGAGATAGATCGCCTTGACCGCGTTGGCCAGCTCATTGATGTTAAGGACGGTCACTCCCTGCAGTTCAGCTACCCGGTTCAAGTTGTAATCGTTGGTCAGAATGGGGCTCTTCAATTGCTTGCCAAGGATCACGAGCTTATCGTCGACTTCTCGAACGCCTTCGACGTCCAGATCCGTTATCCGTAGGGGGATCGTGTTGTCCTTTTGCAGGCGATTTAAGATTTCCAGGCCACGGCGACCGCGCTTTCTGCGGAGTGGGTCCGCCGAATCCGCGATGTGTTGCAGCTCAATCAGTACGAAGGCCGGGACAAGCATCGGACCCTGCACAAAGCCCGTACGCGCGATATCTGCGATGCGCCCATCGATGATCACGCTCGTATCCATCAGGATGCTTCGGCCTTCTTGGGGGGCGGGGCCATTTCCATCCGGATTTGATTGAAAGCGACTGCGTAACAAATTGTTGATATCGTTCTCGCGCATGATGAAGATGGTAGCCCCGAGATAGCCCATGAACAGTGCACCAATGAACGGAAGCCACCGGCCAAACGGCGCGGGGAGCGCCGAAATTGGAGCTGATACAAGGGCCGCGATGAGCAGCCCCGCGATCAGGCCGGCCAAACCAGCCACCATCGTCTGCGCTGAGACCTGTGCCATCCGCTTACGAATGGCGCGCACCGGTCGGGTCGTCAGATAAGGGGTAAGAACCAGGCCCAGGAGCGCTCCCACCATAGCAAAAGCCAGTCCCCACAGCTCCGCCGGACCCTCTGCCAGGCGGCTTAGGTATACACCCAGATAGAATCCACCTATGCCGAGGATAAACATTCCGAGAATCCTAAAAAGGAATTCGATGCTCATAACTAGACTCTTTCCTCACCGACAATCAAAAAGGGGTGAGTACCGGTTTCGGCACCCACCCCAAGGGGTCTGATCTTTCTTCCGATTGAGCTATTCGGCCCATACAATTCGGGGCCATACGCGCAGTCTTCAGCTGCTATAAAAGAAGAATGATGTCAGGTGAAACCGGGCTCTAAGGTTCCGATAAAAGTTTAGAACCATGAGCGAAGAAATACTATCATGTCGTCTAGGCGAGAGTCAAACTGGCGCCTATGACAGGGGCGACAGGAGGCGAATCTTCGAAGAAGGGGGAGCTACGGTAGGGCTGCGACGACTTCAAAGCTCTCGAGTATTCGGTCCACGGCTTCCAGGTCGGCGTCATTGACGATCTGCACTTCAAGCAAGATCAGATATTCAGTTGGATCGTCCACCGGTACTGCTGTCAAAACCATGAAGAGCGATCCCTCGCTTCCACCGCAGTTGGTAAACAGGTCATACCTGCCACGATAGAGCACGTCCTCGTATTCATATCGCCCGTCAAGATCGCAGTGCTGTATGAACTCTGGGCGCAAGATATCCAAAAGCTGCACGTATCCACCAAGCTGCGCCAGATCGTCCGAGGCGCCGAAGAAGATTCCCGGTTCATCCCAATACGAAAAGAAATCATCTAGACTGGCGGCGGCAGAGATTCCGGCTCCAATAACTTCTCCATCATCGACCCA
>CBDTZL010000169.1:0-4656 GCA_965364895.1 uncultured bacterium | reverse complement strand
TGCTTGTCGATGAGTACGTGGTTTTGTTGTACTCAGGACTGCAGTGTCCTTCCCTGTTTCAACCAAATCTCGGCACGCGGCGGGAGTCTCATGCCCATCTCGTCGAAGAGAGCCGTGCCAGTACTTAGATGCTCTTGTGCCTCCAGGGAACGTTCCGTCTGCTGATAGAGTATGCCCAGATCAAGGTGACAGTGAGACACGAGCGGTCGCATTCCGAGTTCTTCGGCCAACGATAGTGACTGGCTGTAGTAGCTCTCGGCCGCATCGACTCTGTGGGCATCTGGATCGAAGGTAATCTCGCCGAGTAGGCGCAGCGCCCATGCCTCGCATCCCCGCTCCTTGCATTCCTGTGAGAGCACGAGAGCGCGTCGTGCGTAATCGAGCGCCGTTTCTCTCTGTCCGGCCAGTAGATATGCCTCACCTAAGAGCCTGACCTCAAAGGCTCTTAACCTCTCGTGCCGAACAACCTCATCCAGCAGGGACATGGCTTCAGCAAATCGCCCAGCCAGAAAGTACGCTTGGGCCAGGCTTGCAGCCGTATCCGGGAAGCCCCGGGTCAAGTCCCATCGTCTACCCAGCTCAACCGCACGCTCCAGGATCACGATAGCCTTGTCGAATCGGCCACTGAAAATTGAAACTCTAGCGACACTCCCAAGTGCAATCACAACGCTGAGCGGATGGTCGGCCTCCTCAGCAATTCGCATCGCTTCTTCTGCAACGGAGGTGGCCTCAGCGAACTGCCCTGTTTCAACTAGAGATTCATTCATCGTGCTCCGAGCCATCACCGCCGGGAGGCCGGCCAGCCCAAAGTGCTCGCGGACATGCCGCCCTTTCAGGGACGCAACAACCTGGCGCGCGTACTGTATCGACTGAACAAAATTCCCCACTGTGCAGTGGACCCAGGCGAGGAAAAACTTCGTCATCACCTGCGAGGTGAAGTCTTCGTCCGCCTCTGCCACAGCGAGGGCGCTTTCGCCTATCGCGATAGCTCGGTTGTGGTCTCCGACACCCGATGTAGCCTGAGTCAAATAGCAATTGATGCGTGCTAGTCGGCGCTGATCGCCCAACACGTGTGCAAGGTGCTCTGCCTCCTGGACGCGCTTCAGAATTTGTCCGAATTGACGAAGGGCGAATAGCGCGTGTCGAATATCGATTCGAACGTCAATGCCTTTCTCGAGGTTGCCGTGAGTCTCCGGAAGCTGGTCGAGCGCCATCAACGCCTCGTCGAAGCACTTCGTCGCCTCTCGGTTCGCGCGACGCGAGTACGCATTCGACCCGGCCCGTCGCCAGTATTCCACCGCCTGGTCAAAGAGCTCCGCTTTGGTGCAGTGATGTGCCAGCAACTCTGGTTGAGTGTTCACCGTCTCAGGGCTGTCTACCTCGAGTGCGTGAGCGATACGCTCGTGGTATTGCCTTCGCGTCTTCATCAGAAGCGATTGATAGGCCGCGTCTTGGACCAGAGCGTGCTTGAATATATAGTTCGACCTGCGCGTTGCTCCGTAGCGATTGATCAACTCATTGTCCATCAACTGCTCCAGGGCGCGCCGCGTCTCACTCTCGTCGAGACCGGTGACCGAGTGCAATAGCTCAAAGGAAAACTCCCGGCCGATGCACGCCGCTACTTGTGCGACTTCCTTGGCTGAAGCAAGCCGATCGAGCCTCGCGACTAGTGAGTCGCTAAGCGTCGATGGGATCGCAAGCTCCGGAAGCGGCTTGTCGAGCACATACCTGCTCGCCTCTTCCCGCAACAGTCCACCTTCGAGCACGGTCTTCGTCAGCTCTTCGACGAACAGCGCCACACCATCGGTCTTGGCAAGGATTTGCTGCAGGACGTCGTCTGGAAGCGACTTTCCACCCGCTACCTCGTGGATGATAGCGGTTCCATCGCGCCGCGGGAGGCGGTTGAGCTGCAGCCTGGTGACGAACCCATAGGCATCCCAGGGTGACTCGAACTCAGGACGATGAGTAACGATGAACAGAACCGGCAGGTCCCGACCTGCCTGGACCAGTACGTCGAGCACTTCCAGGCTCGTAGGGTCTATCCAGTGCAGATCCTCGAATACGATGAGCACTGGAGCTTTTTTGCACTGCGCGGCGAGCTGGCTCCGAAATAAAGCAATCGTCTCCGATTTCACCTCCTGTGGTTCGAGCGTCAATGTCGGATATCGTTCAGTGGGCAACGATAGGAGCTTTGCGAACAACCACAGGGCCTTCGGACGCCCCGGCGTAGACTCGGGGAGAAGCTGCTCCAACTTGTCGAGCCGCTCTTCGGAGTCGTTCCCGCGGAGAATCTTGCTCGCGTGCTCGAGCTGACTTACGAACGGGAAGAAGGCAGAGTTCGTGTAGTGCGGCGAGCACTGATACCGGATTGATGTGTGGGCGTACGAGGCAACCGCTCGTCGGAGTTCGTCGGCCAAGCGGCTCTTACCGATGCCCGCCTCGCCCTCGATGAGAATCATTTGGCCTTCGCCGGCGACGGCACTTTCCCAGCGGTTGAGGAGCAAGCCAAGCTCACTGTCGCGTCCAACAAACGAAGTCAGGTTCTTGCTCCGGAGAGCTTCAAAACGACTCTCGGACCTTTTTGTGCCCCCCACGCGCCAGAGCCTCTGCTCAGCGGCGAAGCCCTTAAGCCGACGTGCCCTTAGATCGATGCAGTCGAATAGGCCTGCCACGAGTGTGCGTGTGGCCTCAGATATCGTCACCGTGTTCGCCTCGGATTCTCCCTGAATCCGAGCCGCCAGATTGAGCGTCTCGCCCACAGCCGCACTTTCCTGCGACGCGCCTTCTCCGATTAGATCACCTACCACCACCGGCCCCGTCGCGATTCCGGTCCGCACTGCCAATTGGCGAGTGGCGATCAAGTCTGGAACGCTCTCTGTTAGATCGAGCCCAGCCCGAACCGCCCTCTCAGCATCATCCTCGTGCGCCTGAGGATAGCCAAAGTACGCCAGCACTCCGTCACCCATGTAACGCGCCACGTATCCGTCGAATTTCTCGATCGACGCCTTAGCTGCATCCTGATACGCACGGTTGATCTCACGGAGCTCCTCGGGGTCGAGCGCCTGAGAAAGCTGCGTTGAACCCACAAGGTCACAGAACATCACTGTAAGCTGACGGCGCTCGGCCTCACCGTCTGGAACGGACTGGTCACGCGAAAGGGGGGGCGCCAGCGGGGCTGTAGTCTCCGAGCTCTCCCCCATCTCGGAGATAGCTTTCAGCAGTCGCTTGCGATGCCCCAGAGCTGCGATACCAATCGCGCGAAGGTCATCGTCGGTCAGTTCCTCGAAGAGGTCCCATCCGATGGCATTTTCTTCGAACGCATCGGCATATTGGCCGAGGTCGATGGAACTGAGCCATTGCTGAACATCGGTCATGGACATGATCTTGCGGTGGCTTGCGTCACGTCGCGACTTCTCGGGAATTACGGTCGCACGAACTGCCTATTATCGCGCTTTTTACGCGCTGCAACATACAGCCGTTTCCCTATCTGGTGGTCGAGGCCGTGGGTCTCCGCCGCTGGAGGCCAAGCGGGGCGGAATCAAGGTCCGAATCATGAACCGAATTGGTCGCGTCGGTCGTGCACTCTTGTGGGGCCAGACGCAGGCGTCGCGGCAGACGGCAATGTCGGGTTATGGCCAGAATCGCACGCCTCAAAAGGCCCACGACTACATCTCAACTTATCTACTCCGCACACCACTTGGGTCGTTGCATGTACAGATATATAGCAAACGCCGCCATCACGCCGTGTGCGATCGTAGGCGGCACTTGATTACCCTCGATCACAAATGCAATGAATATGAATGCGTGAAACGAAAAGGCCGGTCCCATAAATGGGGCCGGCTCGGTCTCCTGGTAGCGGGGGCGCGTTTGCAGAAAATATCTGTTTATACGCAAAACCGTTTCCGTTGGTCGCTTGACGACCAGCGGTATCGGCTCAGAACGTCTGGTTTTCCCGATGGCAATCTCCCGCAACGGGAGAAAATGTTACGCATATCTCAGGAATAAAGTGTCGCCCTTCTCTCATGAGAGGGCACCAAGGCTTACGTCAATTGGAGAACGGATCGGCGAGCGAGAACATCATATCCACGCAGCCGAGGTTCATCTCCATGTAACTGAGACCTTTACGGTTGAGGTTGGCACTAGTGGATCCGCCGCCGTCAACATTGTGGCACTTGGCGCAACCATGATCACCGAAGACCTCCTTGGTCTGGTGTACTTCTCGCTCGGTGATCTTCGCCATGATCGCCGGGTCGTTCTGGGCAATTTGAACGATCTTGGTCAGCAATCCAATGCAGCCATTCTGGAGCGACTCAGCCTCCTTGCCGGTGTCGGTGAGTAGCTCCATCATCGACTTTTTCGGCTGGTTCGGGCCGTGACATCCGGAACAACCATTGGTCCGAAAGATCGCGTTGAGCATGGCGCTTGAGGGTGGCGTTTTACCCACCTTGGGTAGCGAGTAGTCCGCGCTCCACTCGACCCAGGAGCCGGCATAGCTGCGTACCATTGGGTAGCCGAGAGCGCGGAGCTGGAGGTAGGCGAGCGTACTCATTCCGCCGACCTGGGCATAGATCGTGACGTCCTTGTCCCTGGTGATGCCTTTCGATTCGAAGAGCTGACGCAGCTGGCCGGCGGACTGCCACCAGTCGCCATCATCAT
>CBDTZL010000168.1:0-4679 GCA_965364895.1 uncultured bacterium | reverse complement strand
ATCCCGCCGATCTTGGCCAAGGCATAAGGACGGTTCGTCGGCTCGAGATGATCGCTGAGCAGATGCTCTTCCCGCATCGGCTGCGGGGCGAGCTTGGGGTAGATACAGGATGAGCCCAGAAACAGCAGGCGCGTGGCACCGGTCAGGTACGCGCTGTGGATCATGTTGTTCTGGATCATCACGTTTTCATAGTAGAACTGCGCCGGGTAGGTATCGTTCGCGTGAATCCCGCCCACCTTGGCCGCCGCCTGAAAGATGAAGTCAGGCTTTTCCCTTTCGAAAAACGCCAGGGTATCGGCTTGCCGGATCAGATCGAGATCGGCATGGTCTGCCGTCAAAACATGGGCATACCCCATCGCCCGCAGCTTACGCGTAATGGCCCCGCCCACCAGCCCGTCGTGGCCGGCAACGTATATTTTTGCGTCCTTGTGCATGTACATGCTGGCTATCCACTCTTCTTTTCGTGTTCCGCCAGCACTTTTTCCTGCTTGGCCAGCCGCCAGTCCGACTCGACCATCATCTTGGCCAGGGCTTGCATGCCTACTTTGGGCTGCCAGCCAAGATGCTCCTTGGCTTTGCTGGCATCACCCAGGAGCACCTCCACCTCCGCGGGACGATAGTACCGGGGATCGATTTCGACATAGTCGTTCCAGTCGAGATCGAGCTGGCCAAAGACTTCGCCGAGGAACTCGCGGACCGAGTGAGTTTCTCCGGTAGCGATCACATAATCATCCGGCTCCTCCTGCTGCAGCATCAACCACATTGCTTCGACATAATCGCCGGCGAAACCCCAGTCCCGCTTGGCATCGAGGTTACCGAGATACAGCTTGCTCTGCAGCCCTTCCTTGATACGGGTAGCGGCCCGCGTGATCTTGCGAGTGACAAAGGTCTCGCCGCGGCGCGGCGATTCGTGGTTGAACAGAATGCCGTTACAGCAGTACATGCCGTAGCTCTCACGATGGTTGACCGTCTGCCAGAAACTGTAGGCCTTGGCGCAACCGTAGGGGCTGCGGGGATAAAAGGGCGTGGTTTCCTTCTGTGGCGTCTCGACGACCTTGCCGAACATCTCGCTGGAGGAAGCCTGGTAAAACCTTGGCCTGCGTGCCATGGCCCTGAGCGCCTCCAAAAGACGCAGTGGCCCCAGTGCGTTGGTATCCGCGGTATAGACCGGCTGATCGAAACTGACCCGCACATGAGACTGGGCCCCGAGGTTGTAGACCTCGTCGGGAGCGATATCGTGCAAGATACTCGAAAGATTCCCGCCATCGGTCAGATCGCCGTACACCAGCTCCAGCGCCGGCTGCTCATGCGGGTCCTGATAGAGATGATCGATCCGCTCGGTACCAAACGTGGAACTGCGGCGGATCAGCCCATAGACCTTGTAACCTTCACGCAACAGCAGCTCCGTCAGGTAGCTGCCGTCCTGACCGGTAATCCCGGTAATCAACGCGGTTTTGGACATCGAGAAATCTCCGATTGATTGCTACGTGGCTTGCGGACGAACCTCTTCGATCGGGCGGCTACCGCTGACCGCAGCGGCAATTCTGCCTACACTGCGTTCGAGACCGAAATGTTTTTCGTAGTAGTCCCGCGCAAGGCTCCCCATGTCGGCCCGCAGGCCGCTGTCGGTGGTGAGCAACCGAATGGCATCGGCGACACCCTCGATATCGCCCGACGGCACGACCCTACCGCAGCCACTGGCTCTGATGATCCGGGCCGGTTCGCAGTCTTCCGGGCCAATAAAGATCGCCGGACGGCCGGCGGCCATGATCCCGTAAATCTTGCTCGGCACGATCAGGCCCTGAGTCCCTGGCTTCTGCGACACGATGTGGACCTGTCCCATCGCCAAGGAGTCATTCAGGGCCACGAGCGGTACCGGGTCATGGAATGTGACTTGGTCGAGTTTCAACTGCGCCGCCAATTCTTCCAGTAGTTTTCTATTCTTACCTTTCCCGACAAGCAACACCCGCAGGTTTTCTTGTTCTGCGGTCTCCAGCCGGTCCACGGCCCTGAGCACAGTTTCGAGCTCGTGGCCACCACCGAGATTCCCGGAATACATGACCGTCGCTTGGTCCTCGAGCTGCCACTGCTTCTTTAGCGGATGACAGGCATCAAGAGACGGCTGGGGTCGAATCCCATCGCCCGGCACCCAGTTATGCACGGTGCTGATCTTATGCGGGTCGGCCCCCGCTTCCACCAGCCGCCGGGTCATCACCTCGCCCAGCGAGATGATCTTCCAGGCCTTGCGGTATGTATAGCGACTGACCTGCCGCAGCACTCTGTGCAACAGGGAGTTCTCTTTGAGCATGCCATAGGCCACCGGCACCTCGGGATACAGATCCATCGTCCAGAGCACCACCCTTGACTTCTTGAAGGTCCGTAGCATCAAGGCCACCAGGGCAACAAACGGTGGCGTGGTCAGCGCCACGCAGACATCCATCCGTCGCAGCAGCAATGCCTTGACCAGCGCCAGCAGATAGAAGCTCAGGTAGTCAAACACGCGCCCCAAGAAGTTGCCACGGCCAAAGGCAAAGGCCCCGACCCGGTGGATCTGCACCCCATGGACGACTTCACTCTTGGGGTACCTTTTTTCCCCGCCGCCATAAGCCCCCCGACTGCACAGCACATGCACCTCGTGCCCATCGGTTGCCAGCTTTTCCGCCAGATCACCCAGCAACTGACCGGTGGCCGCCACGTCGGGACGGTAGAACTGATTGATCAACAATATTTTCACAATGATCTAGGATTGGATCGCTCGTTCACGCACCTTGATCGCGGGATTCCCCTGATAAATCCCATAGGGTTCCAGGTCCTTGCTCGTCACCGAGCCCGCGGTCAGAATCGCGTGGGAGCCGACCGTGACCCCCGGACCCACCCAGGCACTTGCAGCAATCCAACTGCCGTCTTGCAAGACTATTTCTCGAGTTATCAAATCGAAGGTGGTCTTGGAGTAATCATGACTACCCGTGCACAGAACTGCCCGCTGCGAGATGCAGGCACTCCTCCCGATATGTACAGGGGCCAGATTGATGATCATGCAATCCTCCCCGATCCAGGCGTAATCATCGATCTGCAATTTCCAAGGGAAAACGATTTTTGCACCTGGCTTGACGATTACCTGCTTGCCGATTTTGGCGCCGAAAACCGCCAACATGAATCGCTTGACTCCGTAAAATCCGAAGGGAAGGTACAGAAACAAGAGACTCCTGACCACAAGCCACAACGCCTCTTTGACCTTCGACGCACCTCGGTCAAAATCATTACTCGGGAATTGCCTCAAATCCACTTTCCCACGTTCTGACCCGCTCATGTTCCGTCCAGCCTTACGCAATCCGGTCGATCACCCTGCGCCGACAACCACCTGTACACATCAACCATCTGAGAGGCGATCTTGGGCCAAGAATATTTCTCTTCGATCAGCGCGCGGCCTCTTGCACCCATCTCGGTTCTCGTGTCATCCGATAGATCCAAGGCCTGCTTGATTGCCGCTTCGAGCGGTGCTTGTCCAATATCGATCCACCAGCCACAGTTGTGCGTTTCCAGCTCCTGCCAAGGCGTGCCCTTTGTAGTGATGACGGGCTTACCGGAAGCCAGCGACTCGGCGACGACAATTCCGAAGTTCTCGCTGAATGTCGGCAACACGAAGACATCACAAGCCGCGAAGAGCTGACTCTTGAGCTCACCGTAGACCGGACCTGCAAATGTCGTGTGTCGGGAAGCTCCGGCGTTCTCTGCGGCGGCTTTCAGCTCGGCTTCATGGCCGTTTTGATCAGGTCCGGCGATGACCAAATGCCAATCGCGGTATTGTCGTGAGAGTGGCCCCCAGGCCCTGACTAGATGCAGTAGGCCTTTTTGCGGATGGATTCGGGAAAGCACAAACAGTATTCTTTTCTGCTGCAACTGCGGCCAGGTCTGCTCGAGAGCTGCCGGACGGAACGCTTGACCATATTCGGCCAGATCCAAACCAAGCGCAACGACCGCAATCGGATTCCGAGTCCCGAGGCTACGGATGTTGTCGGCTTCTTGTTGTGAAGTAGCGTGCAGGCAAGCGGCAGAGGACAGGTAGTTCTTGGCCCCCAGGAACTGAGCGATCTTCTTTTTTGTCTTGGACTGCAGTAGAGACAGAGGATTGAGCATACCGTGGGTTGAAACAACATAAGGCCTTTTGTGTTTCCGCGCAAAAGACGCTGCAGACCACAAGCAGGATTCCCACAGAGCATGACAGTGCAGGATATCGGTTTCAGGTACCAGACCTGCAATACGCTTGTTCAACCTGCGCGAGGCGCCGGGCAACGCGAATCGCGAAGGCAATTCCGCAATGACTCGGTACTGCCGATCCGCTGGCAGATCTTGGAATGTATGACGATCCAACCGACAACCGATACAGACATCACAGAATAGACGTTGCTGATATTTCGCAAATTGCAATACCACGGGGCCGACGCCACCGGAGTGGCGGGAAACAGACGAAGATACGTGTACGATGTTCACTCATTCAACCGGCGAGCGCTTCACGCGGGGCGGGCAACGGATGGTGGACGGCAAGGGGCTCGAACCCTCGACCTCGGCATTGCGAACGCCGCGCTCTCCCAACTGAGCTAGCCGCCCTTTTTTTGACACCGACCCTGGTGGGGCGTACTGGATTTGAACCAGTGACTTCCACCGTGTGAAGATGGCAC
>CBDTZL010000167.1:0-4767 GCA_965364895.1 uncultured bacterium | reverse complement strand
CGTTTGATCTTCGGCGGCGATGCCGGCCGCAAGGCTACGGTGGGCGAATACAGCGTGGACGAGGTATGGGAGTGGGTCCGCCAGGAATTGGATCTCAGCCAGGAGGAAGGACAGCAATTGGCTCGAGACTTCTGGCAGGGTGATGACCTCGATGAAGATTTGGTGGCCTATGTCCGTGGATTGAGGCCACGGTTTCAAACTGGGCTAATATCCAACGCGTGGCTCGAACTGCGGGATCTGCTTGAGAATCACTGGCACATCGACAATGCCTTTGACGATCTCGTGATTTCAGCAGAGGTAGCATTGGCAAAACCAGATCCGGCCATCTACCGACTTGCTCTCGAACGGCTGAATGTCGAAGCCGATCGCGCGATATTCGTCGACGACTTCAGTCACAACATCGCCGCAGCAGCCGAAATCGGAATGCATGCCGTCCATTTTGCCAACCCCGACCAGGCCATTGCGGATGTCAATCAGCTTATCGGCGGCTGAGCGATTTGCAGGCGAACGGAATGATCATGATGCCTGAGACCTTCCCCCGTTGATTCAAGGGGTGGAGACATATCTGACAAGCTTGTAATCAATCGACGCACCCTCATTTTTCTCATCGGCATGGCGCTGACGAATTTCGCCGTCACCATGCCGATGGTGCTGATTCCGGTCTACATACGGGAATTGGGCGCCACCATTACCCAGCTGGGGCTTTTCTTCACCATCTCCATGATCTTTCCGATTCTGATCAAGCTGCTGGGTGGCTGGCTGTCGGACGTAATCGGTCGCCTGCAGGTAATCCTGATCGGAAGCGTGACCGGCGTGCTGACCTTCACCGTTTACGCGCTCGCCCCAACATGGGAAGCCGCTTTGCTTGCTCCAGCATTGATGGCAATCACAGCCTCGCTTACGATCCCGGCCTACGCCGCTTACATCGCTGATATCGCGCCGGAGGCTTCCCGCGGTCGGATGTTTGGCGTATCACAGACGGTATACAGAGCCTCCGGGGTGATAGCACCCGTGATCGGCGGGCTGCTGGCAGCCTTCATCGGTTTCCGGTTCATGTTTGGCGTCGCAGCCATCGTCTTTGCAATTGCGGCTCTCATCTTTTTCTTCTTATTACGTACTGCCCCTTCGCTGAAGCTTTCTGCCCAGCAGGTTTCGTGGCAATCGCTCAAGAGCTCATTTGCGCAAATGTGGGCTCTTTTTGTTGCGGGAGGCGTTATCGCCTGGGTTTTGATCATCGATGGAGTACGCGATATGGGGATGAGGCTCTCGTTTGACCTTATCCCCGTGTTCTTGACCGACATTCATTCCGTCAGTCTTCAACGCATCGGGTTCATGGACGGTGTTTATGGGCTCGCTCTTCTACTCACGCTCTTTCCCGCGGGGTGGTTGGTCGACCGCACCAGCGAGCGCAAAGTTATCGCGTTGGCCCTGGTCGCCGGCGTCCTATCCCGCCTGATCCTTGCGCTATCGACCGATGTCTGGGGGTTCACAATCTCCTTCGCCCTGCAGGGAATCGGATTTGGCTTGTTCGCTCCATCTGGCAGTTCGCTCATCTCGAAAGCGGTTCCTCAAAACCTGAGGGGAGTTGCCTATGGTTTGTTCGCGACTTCCATCAGCATCTTTTCCCTCCCCTCACCCTGGCTCGGAAGCCAGATCTGGGAATTCCTCGGCCCACGCTATCCGTTCCTCATCTCAGTTGCAATCGGAACGCTGCTCATTCTGCCGGTCTGGTTAAAACTGCGTCTGCCGTCGAAGTCCAAGCAAAAGCCATCGGCCAGTGAGGCCACAACTCTTCCAACCATCGGCCAGGCAGAACGAGTGTCGGTGTTGCATGCCAGATTTGCGGGGCCGAAGAGCGAGGCGTTGCTTTCTAAGAGCGCGCTGATTGTGGAGCAGCATGGTGGAACGGTTAACCTAGTCGAGAAATTGGAACTAACCGCAACCTTCGGATTCTCACCAAATCGTGCGCCTCCTCAAGTGAGCGCCTTGCTCGCTACCCACTCAGCGCTATCGCTACTGGATCATGTCCGATCTTCTAATGATGGCTCCGAATCCGCTGAGGCGGGAGTCAGTATTGGGATTGCCACGGGGGAAGTCACGGTTGGACCGTATCTTCCTGATCGCACGCTGGATCAAGGCATTCGGATCGGGGAAGGGCTAACTCTAACGGGAGACCTCGTGACGATTGCCCAACAGCTGCAAGCTCGCGCCAATGACTGGGAGCTGTGGATCAGCGGGCGTACGTACGAATACCTGGAACCCGCCCATCACCAATTTGACTTTGAGCCAGATGGAACGAATGAAGGGCTGACTGCTTACAGGGTCATCGGCCGAACGGCAGATCTAGGACCCGGCGATTCCTAGCTTCCAAACCCATTCGAGACATGCAGGTCGCAAGCCGGCAGACTCAGAAAGATCAGCGCCGCAAAATATTGCTCGAATCTCATCGAATTGCTGGGGGTTATAGAAAGAAGCAGAGCCCCCTGCCAATCCGCTGGACGGCCGGCACTGCCGCTCTTGCCGGAAGGCCCCACATCTGTTCGCCGCAGGGAAGGGCGGAACTCCGACCGACCGGCGTACTACTTTCCCTTCGCCACCCACTGAATGGCTTGGGCTGTTTGGTCAGAGTAGCGCCACGGCTGACGGGGGGTAGCTGTCTTTTGGTGGCCTGAGGCTCCTACTGCCCCGACTCTACGCAGACTCGGCCCAAGAGTCAATCTTCTTTTCACTTAAAAAAGGTACTACACAGGCGCAAGGGTCCTGACCCAAAGGGTGAAAACAGGACATCGGCTATAATCGCTGGCATCACCCCCGGTTTAACCTACAAAGGACAGATTGCTGAGTGGATCGCCGCGTCAAGCTGATTTTTAACCACTACGCGGACAACGGCCGTGGCTGGCGGATTGCCTCTTCGCTGCAGGCGACGATCGAACACATGGGAGGTGCAGAGTGGACCGGCACTGAGTATCCCACCCACGCTACGGAACTGGCATTAGAAGCCGCCCAGCAAGGGTTCGATGTGGTCGTAGCGATTGGCGGCGACGGTACGGTGCACGAGGTCGTCAATGGCCTAATGCAGGTCGAACCCGACGTTCGCCCCATGCTGGCCGCAGTGCCTATAGGAAACGGAAACGATTTTTGCTCCAATGCAGGAATCGAATCGGACCCCACGGTGGCGATCGTTCGAGCCTTCTCGGGCGAACCAAAAGGCCTCGATATCGGCATGGTAGAGGATGGGTCAGGGCGGGTCGAGTATTGGGACAACGTTCTCGGCATCGGCTTTGACGCGAAAGCGGTAATCAACTCACAATCCATCAAGCGCTTGCAGGGAACCGCCATGTATTTCGCGTCTGCAGTGAAGACCATTCTGCGGGATCACCACGCTCCGCATTTCAAGATCCGCACGGACTCTGAAGAGATTGAGGACGATTTTCTTCTGGTTGCGTTTTGCAATGGGAGGCGCGAAGGAGGCGGCTTCATCCTCGCACCGGATGCTCTGCCCGACGATGGGGTACTCAATTACGCGATGGTCAGTTGGTTATCTCGAATCAAAATGTTCCGCATGATGCCTGAATTCATGCGAGGCACCCACGAGCGATTCGATGAAGTCACACTCGGCCAATTCAGAGATCTCCAACTCGAATCCGATCACGCGCTGCTTATCCATACAGACGGGGAAATCTTCGCCAATTCCACAAACAATGTGCGAGAGCTAACCGTAAAGGTACTCCCCAACGCCATCCGCCTGATCGGCTGATCGTAGGCGCAGTGCAAACGCTCGCCCAAACTCTCCAGGACCACGATCGTGGACATCTGAAGGTAATCGCCGACCTCTGGCAGCTTGAACTCCCGGACGACCCTCAACCCGTTACGATCAAAGTACTTTCCCGCGCCATGCTGGATCGGACTCCGGAGATTCTTGAGACACTGCCTGGAGGCGCGAGGCGCGCGCTGGACCGCATGCTGCTAGGAGGTGGCCGGGTCCCGATGGAGTCGCTTGTGCGCCAGTTTGGCCCGCTCCGTGAGATGGGTCCGGGGAAGCGCGATCGTCTGGAGCCGTGGAAGGAACCCGCCTCTCCCCTGGAGATGCTCTGGTATCGGGGCCTGATGTCAAAGGCATTCGCCGATTCCGATGGTGGTCCGCAGGAATACGGTTTTGTCCCCGACGACTTAGTGGACCGGATGCCGGGAGTGACCGAACCAGAGACTCTCACCTTGGGAGAGCCCACAGCTGCGCCCGGCCGCATTCTGCGATCAGGCGGCTTCGCCGTGGATGACGCGACCACAATATTGGCCGCTCACCGGCGAGATGAAAAAATAGATCCGTTGCAGTTTGTGCATCAACCCGAATCGTTGGCATTGCTAGAGGCCCTCTTGGAGCAAGCTGAGATACTGGGCCACCCAGAGCATATCGGCGCATTCCTGCAGCTGACGCGAACGCAGGCACTGGAGCAACTCCATGAGACCTGGAAGGGATCTAGAAATTGGAATGATCTCTCCCGGACCTTCGGCATACGTAGTCCGGCCGGCGAATGGCCAAACGATCCACGGTTGGGCCGGGAAGCGGCGCTTGAATTGCTTCGCACAGTCCCGGCCGATACATGGTGGTCAGTCGCCGAATTCGTCGATGCGGTACATGAGGCGAATCCAGGGTTCATGCGCCCTCCGGGCGGATTTGAAAGCTGGTATTTGCAATCCGAGGATGAGAAGACCAATCTGCATGGATTCGAAGCCTGGGAGCAGGTTGAAGGGCAATACTTGAGGTAT
>CBDTZL010000166.1:0-4833 GCA_965364895.1 uncultured bacterium | reverse complement strand
CGGTACGGATGGATGCGAGCCTTCCACAAGATCTCATCCGCATAGGCGTTGCCGATGCCTGCCACGAACTTTTCGCGCGCCAGGATGCCCTTGATCTCGCCCCTGAAGCGCTTTAGCCTCGATTGGAATTCGTCTTGCGAGATGTCAAGCGCGTCGGGTCCCATATCGGAGTACGTGGGCACATCCGAAAGATGCTCGGCAATATAAAGCTGCCCCATTCGTTTCCGATCCACGTAACGAAGCTCTTCATCTGGATCGGCGAAGTGCAGGACGACATGAACCGGACCGGCTTTCTTAGCTCCCGGCGCCGTCAGTTGAAATCGTCCCGAGAGTTTCGGGTTCACTGCAAGATGAAACTTCGCTGGACCTATCGCCCTGTCTTCTATTTGGAGACTGAAGATCACGAATTTGCCTTGCCGTAGAATGTGCTCGACCCGTGCACCGGTCAGAGTTTCAGCGAACCCGTTTCCAATCAGGTCGCGCGCTACGATTGGCCCCCCACGACCGGAAAGGGTGACACGCGCTATAGACCGGCCAGTTATCCGGGCCTGGAGCACATCAAGAACGACTTCCAACTCCGGAAGCTCAGGCATTTTGTGTTCGCCCCACCGCGCATGCCCGGATGCAATTCAGGGCCGGGGTTCCAATTCGTAAACTGCATAGACGCCATCGAAGTATCTCTCTTGCATTTCTGGGCAGCGCTGCCCCAGCTGTTCGGGCCCGAGTACGATGTGGGTTACTCCGTATTCGCCGATGAAATTCTCCATAAGGCCACAATCAATCTCGTCACGATAGAACCATTGGAGCAGCCGCACTCGATCATGCCAATTGATCACTTCTCCCCTGCGATAGGGAATGGACTTGAAATCCGCAAGGATCGGTGCGTCGGTTGCCAGGCGAAAATCCTGCATTTTTGAATGAACCGCATATAACTGCCCGGGTGACCGTTCTGCCTGCACATGTGCGTATAGCGCGCGCTCAGGCGCAATTCCTCGCTGCAGACTCTGAATCGCCATCCAGGTGATGCCGCTAATGATGGATAGACCGACCAAAATCATGCTGAGCGCTAGAGCGATCCGGCCAATTCGCTCTCCAGTGTTTTTGCTCAGCCAAACCGCAAACCAACTGGCGAGAGCTGCCATCGAGAGCGGTACCAGATAGACCGATAATCGCCAGGGGAAAAGAAGCGCCAGTGCATCGCTCCCGCTGAGAACCTGAATTAGTGTGAGCGTCGCTCCGACTGCACTTGAGATCAGCATGAGCGCAAACAGTGGTGTGCCTCTAGTCAGGATCAGGGCCAGGCCGATCAGGATCAGTGTTGCGAGGGCCGCAGGGCCAAACCATTCAAGTACTACGGCATGTGCGGGAAGCCGGAAATGAACCAGGATCTCTCGCGCATCTGAGCCAGATGGGAGAAAGGAATTGGTTGAGTAGGCCAGTATGGGCAGCACCAGAACCAGTGCAAGGACACCGATCTGCAGAGATTGCCGATAACTTTTGCGTGAGCGGAATTCGATAACCATGTAGGCAACAGTGAGAACGGCTGCGCTAAGCAAGTAGGTCGGATGAAACGTAGCCGCCACGGCCGCTGCCAGAACCGCACGGTACGGGCGGCCTTTTAGGAACTGCTGAACAGAGAGCAACAAGAACACTCCAAAACTGCTCGGTTGAAGAACGGTGCCGAGCAGTCGCTGCCCTGCGAGGCCGCCATCGAATAGGTGTGTCCAATCACCACCGATCCCGCGGCCAAGCAATGCATGCAGCGCGGCGGAGTGCGATACGAAGATCAGCGCAATGAAGATCCAACGAGCGGTTCGGGAGCGATCCACATCAAACAGACGATTTGCGATGTGTCGCAGACTGTAGAAGTAAACCGCGAAGATCAAGAAGTAATACAGGTAGTAGGCTGCCTGCGGGAGAAAGCGGGTGGTGACGAGTACCAGCCAGGTGAACACAGGGGTAGGATCAGTGGTGTTTGCCAGCCAATCCTCAGCAAGCAGCCCAAGCCCGGCTTGAGCCAGACCGTGAAGAAAGTATTGGTTTTGGTTGGACGTGTAAAGTGGGGCCTGACCGTAGGCTAAGCCAAGCAAAACACCCCAGGCTACGAACTCGAGTGCCGAACGCAGGCGGGCACGAACGGGCATGGGCGAACTATCATGCATGTGATGCTCACTTGCAAGCGATGCTCAGTTGCGGGTGAGCATCGCTTGCAAGGGCTCATTGGAAGCGCGGGTGGCGACGTTCATGCCAACGATCGCGCCACGGCTCGAGCGAAGCCGAGGAGTTGCTCGTCGGCGCCGAGGCGGCCAATTAGTTGGATGCCCAGCGGCAGGCCGCTCGGCGCTGTCCCTGCCGGCAGGCAAACGACCGGCATATGCGCGTGGGTCCACGGAACTGCCATGATGGGATCACCGATGGTTTCTAGGCCGCGCGGTGCTGGTCCCGTGGCGGCCGGGCTCATCCAGATATCGATGCCAAGGTCGTCCATGGTACGTTCCAGGTCTGCCCGCAGGCGAGAGGAGCCCTTAACTCCCTCCCTAATCGCATTAGGGTCGAGAGCAGCGCCCTCGGCGAACAGTGCCGCGGATTTTGGTCGGTAGCGGTCGCCGTATTCGCTGAACCACTCCTGGTGCACAGATGCGAACTCAGCCGCGACGAGCCTGCGGTGACGACGGGCGATTATCCCGGTTTCAGTGAGGCTGGTCGTGTGAAAGACCCGACATCCCGCGGCGGAGAGGGTGGCGACGTTGAGGTCGAAGGTGGCACGGGCTGATGCGTCAACGGGATCGAGGTGCGATGGCGCCGTCAACCCAATAGCGGGAAGAGCAGATTGGGATGTCGCATGCCATCCATCACACACGATCTCGGCCGCGAACGCGATGGTTTCCACATCGCGAGCCAAGAATCCGACGTGGTCCATGGCCGGCGAGAACGACACCACACTGTCAGTTGGAACCCTGCCGTACGACGGCTTAAAACCGACCACGCCACAATAGGCAGCGGGGGTCACGATCGAGTCGACTGTCTGTGTGCCGATCGCCAACGGCACATCCCCGGCCGCCACTGCCGCAGCTGAGCCGCTGCTGGAGCCGCCCGGTGTGTGGCGCTCGTCGTTTGGGTTGGTGGTGGGGGGCGGTTCTGTGAAGGCGAACTCGGTCGTAGTGGTCTTGCCCAGGACGATGGCGCCCGCAGCCCGAAGCCGGACCACCACTGTCGCCTCGGGCCCTGCGAACAGCTCGCCAGGCAGCGTCGAGCCGGCCCGAGTCGGAAGACCAGCGACGTTGACGATGTCTTTGACTCCGACCAGGAACGGCCGAAGCGTCGGGTCCTGCCGCTCGGCCTCGGCGAGCAGCCGACGCCGCCTCTCGGGTTCGGCGACGAGGGCACACAGCCGCGGCTCGACGCGATCTACCAGGTCGCACGCTTCCTGGATCAGCTGTTTTGCTTCGATGTCACCAGACGTCACATCCGTGCCTCCGGACGGGGCACATCAATCCGGCTGCTCGCTCGAGAATCCTTGCATCGCTGTCCAGGCTCGTTCCAGTGGGCGCCATCGAAAGAAGCTACTGGCCTACCTTGATCTGCCCGACCATTCCAACCCCGCCTGCATCGCCGTGAAACTTGCAGTAGTAGGCGAATGTACCCGTCTCATTGAATGTGAATGAATAACTTTCCCCTACGGACATCGTCTCGGAATTGAACAGCTCACTGTCAGCGGTGACAGTATGTTTTGCGGTCTCCTTGTTGATCCAGACCACGGTGGAGCCTTGTTGAACCGATACGACTCCTGGGCTGAAAGCGAAATTGTCAACCAAGACGATGACGGTATCGGGCCCACCGGCCAGGAGCTGAGCAACGTCCTCTCCGCTTAGTCGCTGAGCAAGGCTATCCACCTTGTCGACTGGTGCGCGCATAGAATTCAGGTCGTCGGCAGCCAACACACTTAGGGCAAGGTCGTCGATCTCCTCGAGCAATCCCAGAATTTCTGCCGCTAGAGAATCAGTCTGCGAGTCATCCGATACGCTCGCAACCGATTGCAGGTAATTGAGCAACCCGACACCGTCACCAGGGTCTTCGAGGAACCCATCGCCATCGAGATCCCCATAATGTTCTCCCGACTCACCCTCAATCAGGTTGACCAGATGTTCGGCATGTCGCCTGACAGTTTGTAAGTTGTCACGGCTGGCCGATTCGCTCAATTCCGCAGCGTGGATCAGTAGATCGACTCCAGCCTGCTGAGCTTGAGCAACGGATTCGGCTGCAACCGGAACTGATGTTGGTGGGCTAATGTAACGAAAGTAATAAATGCCGAGCCCCAACACGATGATGATCGTCCAGAGTCCTAATGTCATCCGCATCAGAAGCTTGAAATTGCTCACCCTTAGCCGAGGCGGGATGATTTGGGTGCGCATTCTCAAAATCAGGTAAATGCCTGTTGCCTCAGCAACAAGACCCAGAAACCCGTGGACCATCATCAGGCTTGCGGAGATGCCGCTGGTTGTGCCGCCCAAGATCACAAAATTGTAGAAACTTGTGATCATGATAAAGCCGATAAAAAACAGATTCACCAACACCATCGATGTCTGGATCGTTTGGTGCCGTGGAATTTGCCCTCTGCGCGCAAAATAGAATCCAACCCACAAACCGACCAGAATTAGGATCTGAGCTACTAGATTGATGTCTGCCGATAGTCGTGTACCCAGTAAGGCTTGCAAAGTTATTCCTTTCGTTCCACACAATTCATGACGACTCGTCCCGTGTCTCTGAGTTCTCGCTCGTTCCGTTCTTCATTCTTTGCTGTCGATTCCATACTGCCCCGATTCCCGCCCCTAT
>CBDTZL010000165.1:0-4881 GCA_965364895.1 uncultured bacterium | reverse complement strand
CGATCGGCGGCGAACATCCTTGGTAACAAGCCGATTGGAATGTTGTGTTTTCTAGACTCGCAGGATCAGGTTGAGCTGGTGGAGATTTAATCGAGGATCGTTGACACCACATGGGCGGCGTCAGCTCCAACACCGGAGAGAAGTCCGGACTTTCCTGTGTGCAAGAACGGCAGTCCAACGAAATATAGCCCCGGATACTCGGTGACTCCGCGTACCTGCACTGGATAACCATCTTCGTCAAATACGGGAAGCTTGACCATGCCGAAATCAAATTTATATCCCGTAGCCCAGATAACAGTAGTGATGCCGGCGGACCTGAGATCCAATTCCAGAACCACTTCCGCCTCAAAGCCGTCACGCAGTTCTGGGAGGGTTTCAGTGGGCGCATCCATGCTGGTCTTCTCGATGTGTTCATCAAATTGTTTTACAAGATCGGATTCAAATTTGTCCGCATTGGCCAGGTTTTCCATCAAATCAGGAGCCAACTCAATCCGATCTTCATCAACGTTTTGTATGTGACCCAATAACACCACACCATCCCTCGCAAATTGATGCAGGTTAATCGTGTGGCCGCCATCTTTTCCCGTGCCGTGTACGCTCCCTGCGAACTTGGCTTTCGGCGATGGGAGCTGGTCAACGGTCCGGCCATAGAATCCCAGTTCATCAAACCATTGCGTGATGTCTTTGCCCCGGTAGCGGCGAGGGACCCGAGCTGAGCCGCCTACCGATAGATAGACCATGAGCCCGCTCTGATAGAGTTCCTCGGCAATTTGACAGCCGGACTGTGCCGATCCTACGACAAGCACCGCGCCATCAGGCAGTGCCTCCGGATTGTGATATTCGCTCGAATGAAGTTGGCGTATCTTCGATGAGAGGTCGCTGCTGAAGGGTGGAAATTTTGGTTGCTGGTACATGCCGGCTGCGATCACCACGTTGGCAGCTTCGAATTCCGCCTCGTCGGTGCTCACAAGGTAACCAGCCTCCGTGGGTTCGACCGATGTCACTCGGATTCCATATCGAATCGGGAGATCGAACCGCTCGACGTACTCTTCAAAGTAGGCTACGACTTCGTCTCGAGCCGTGAAGCCATCCGGGTTATCGCCCTGGTATTCTGCACCCGGAAGTCGCATCATCCAGTTGGGCGTGATCAGAGTAAAGGAGTCCCATCTATTGCGCCAAGCCGGCGCGACCTCCGACGCCTGTTCCAAAATGACATGTTCGCGACCTTGCTGCGTAAGGTGGTAGCTAGTCGCGAGCCCTGCTTGGCCTCCGCCCACGATCAGCGTATCTATCTTCTCAGTCATGCAAATGATCTCCTGTGATTGTGAAGCCCCCTCAATAATCCCTCGACATGATCATCCGCGCCCGAGCGATTCGCGAGAGCTACTTCTTTTTCTCCCTCTTCTCTTTCCGTTTCTCTTTAATTGTTTTCTGGGGTTTCTTCTTGGCTTCTCGTCCCGCTTTGTCTCGCTTGCCCTTATCGCCCATTCCAACCCCTTTCTAATCGGTCTGGAGGCCGCGACCGTTAGCAAAGAAAAGGCCCGACTTTGTGATGTAGTCGGGCTTGAAGACCTCAATGACAGTGTGCGGCTTCCCCCCGCCTACTCTCACTCCTAGCCGATTCCTGATTTGACAACTCCATGCTACATGATTTGAGGGGCGGTTTCAATCCTGTGGGGAATAGGCCATCATGAGAAGCAGCCTTCCCAAAGAGGAAGGCTGCCATTTCCATCACGTCAGATTAGGGGCAGTCCAAGCCAAGAATGGACTCGATCGCTAGTTTGTGGGGGTGATGCTCTGCAGCATGAGGTCCCAGGTTGGCAAGAAGGCAGCCCTCGCCTCTTCGGAAGGGGCACCAAAACCGAAGATAAATGCTTCATCTCCACGAATACCCATCAGATTGACTCCCCAAGAAGAGCCGTCATCCGTCTCCACACTGTAGGCTGGGACGCCAAAGATCTCCAGCTCTGTTACCTCAATTGATTCATCCCACTCAAAGAATCCCCGATTTAGCTCCAGCAGATCGTCTAGTGTGGGGTTTTCAGGAAGACCAAGCTCCTGCATAAAGGGCATGTCGCGATGGTCGAAAGAGATCCCATAGCCCTGCGGATCAAATTCCTCCTCTTGAAGGGCTAGCTCGTGATCCGCCTCCAGCTCGCTGATGGTGCTTGTTGGCCCGCTTGTATCGGCTAGCCAACCGGCGGGGTAATCAACGCTGAATTCAAAGCCACTAAAAAAATGTGTCTCTGTAAGCTCGAACTCGGCTGACGTCGCTTCATCTGGTTCTGTAAGCTCGACCTGGGCTGGCGTCGCTTCATCTGAGACTGAGCTACAACCGGCTAGAAATAGAACCAACCCACTTATTGCAATAAGTTGGATTCTGGCAGTTTGATTTTTCAATGTGATGCTCCTCCTGTGGCTGTCGATTTCTGACTTCGGCTCCAACTCAAGCCAGTTAAGGATGGTAAGCAGAGTGGCAGCTGCCCTCTGTAACCCCTTTCACATTGTCTATGGACGAGCATCGCCCACAGATCGCAGCCAAATCCATCATGGCTTTTCTCTAATTACGCATTTCGCCAAAGAGAATACCCATCTTGAGCATTAACAGTTGGGATTTGGTTGGAAGGGGAGCAGGTGATTGTGCCCACTCAAGCTGGAGCCGGTGCGCCGGAACGCCGCCAGGATCCGGTAATCGTGCCCTGTCAGGCCCCTCACTTTCCCGCCGTCCCCACAACTGGGCGGCCGGGGAAAAGCTCCTCGCTTGCCTAGCGCGGAACCCACATTGCAAAGATATCTGGCCGTTGTCGCCGCTTCCCCGGTCTGGTTTCACTCGAAGAGTGATCCAGTGAGTTGTTAGCCTTCCATGGCCTCCACAGCCTCGTCGGTCGTCAGGACCGCATTGGCCAGGTACCCGTAATTGATAAGCGCCGCCTGGTAGCCGTCTCCCAGTTCGGGATGCCGAGCTCCGGCCGTCGCGTCCTTCACCACGGCAACCTCAAAGCCTAGCTCGAGCAACTCGCGCATGTGGGCCTCAACACAGAGGTTGGCCGACATGCCTCCAAGGACGACCTTATCAACGCCGCGTTTGCGGAGCTGAAGAGCCACGTCATTGTTTTCCGGGCCATAAACCTTGTGGGGGCTGCATATTATGGTTTTGCCATCCTCGATGTGCGGCTTGTAGAGCTCCAGCCAATCGGCGCCCGATCCGGAGAAACCCTCAAGGTCCAACGCGCCGCTGCGGTCAAACATGTTGATCTCGTGCATCACACTCTCGAGGGTCCCGACAAAGTTCCAACCGTGATCGGTGGGGTAATAGTAATGGGGAGAAATGAACACCTCGAATCCGTTCGCCTTCGAGGCCTTGAAGAGCCGGTCGATGTTTTCGACAGTCTTGTTCTCCTTGACGCTGTCGCCGACCAAATCCCAGGTGACGCCATCCTCACTGAGGAAGTCGTTCTGCACGTCGGTGAGCAGCAGAGCTGTGTCTTTATTATTAATCTCCATGGTCTATCTCCTTATCTTGGATGAATAGGGTGTTATCCGGATGGTGTCGCAATGTCGGTTAATGGTAAGCAGCGCAGAAACAAATCAGGCTTCCTCGGGTCTAGCATTCGCGATTGGAATGTGAACCCGAAAAACTGTCCCACTCGGGCTGCAGCTAAAATCGATCTGTCCGTCGCAGCGGTTGGTCACGATCCGTCGCGCCACATCTAATCCCAGGCCCGTTCCCTCTCCGACGTCCTTCGTGGTGAAGAAGGGGTCGAAGATACGGGACTGTATTTCTTCCGGTATTCCCGGCCCGTTGTCGGCAATCTCGACCGTCGCTTCCTCCCCCTCCCGATAGGTACGAATGGTGAGGGCACCTTGCCCGCCCATTGCATCTATAGCGTTGTCGATGATGTTTGTCCATACCTGGTTGAGTTCGTGACCCGGCACATAAACTTGTGGGAGATCGCGATCGTACTGGCGCACAATTTCGATGCCCCCCTTCAGCCTATGCCCCAGGATTGTGATCGTGTCTTCGATTCCCGCGTGGATATCAATGTACTGCAATGGGGCCTGGTCCATATACGAGTAGGATTTAAAAACGTTTACCAGGTCCGAGATACCGTGCGTACTCTTAATCACGTCAGAAGCGTGATCACTGGCATTCATGACCCGGCAGAGCCAAGCCATTGTCGCATCGAGCAAATCCGCCGGCAACGCGGCAGCGATCGCATCGAGTTCCTTGTCTTGGATCCCTGCCGTAACCAGGGTCGACGCCATCCACCAGCCATCCTCGATGTTATGCGCGTCGAGCCAACTCAGCAGCTCTTCTTCATGGTCGCTCGCTTCCAGCGGTGAGAGACTAGGCGCATTGGCTGAACGCTCCCGGAATTCGCGAGCCCGGCCGATGAGAGAGTCCCATTGTTCGCCCTCGATGCCCATTCTGGCTAGCTTGACATTGGCCGACTGCAGCTCGTCTAGAGCTTCAACCAGCTGACTTGCTGCTCGGCCGGCAGCCGCTGCGGGATTGTTGAGCTCATGCGCGAGACCGGCCGAAAGCTTGCCGAGAGCCGCCATCTTTTCGGTCTGCCGCAACTCTTCTTCGACTCGCCGCCGCTCGCTGATATCGACGAAGGTGACCACGCACCCCACCAGCTCGCCGTCGTGCTCCACCGGATATGACCAGTACTCAGCCGGAAAGGAAGTCCCGTCGGCGCTAAACATCACTTCGTCATCAACATTTATGCCTTGGTGCTCCCGGTAGGCTTGATAGATCCGACACTCCTCTACCGGGTATGGCTTTCCGTTAGGGAGCGTGTGGTGCACCAGGTTGTGCATGTGCTGGCCGAGGAGTTGTTCGACACTTTCGTAGCCGAGCAGCTTCGCACATGACGG
>CBDTZL010000164.1:0-4882 GCA_965364895.1 uncultured bacterium | reverse complement strand
ATTCCCTTGCTTCTGCAGTTAGGGCGAATTTGGATTGGTCCAGGGCGGTTTCAAGCAGCTGACGCGTCGTCGATTCGATTGAGCTGGCCGGCGCCCCCAGGCTGAGCTCTTTCGACAGCTTGGTTTTTAGCCAGCTGCGCATTTTGGAGATGGTCTCGGGAGAGGCTTGAGGGGGTTGCTGAACTTCTGGCACGGTTTTGCTCCTTTGGCGGGGCCTACTCGATTTCAGCGTGCGGATACAGACGATTACGATTGTAGAGGTGAGACGGCCCTTCCCGAAGGGGATGTAAGTCCTGTGTAACGGGGGACTCGCACCGAACGCAATAACTCCCCTCAATCGGGAGCTATTGCTATAATATTTCGACTACTATTATGAAAATGCCTATGAAGGTGAAGACGCTCCCCACCGACATCGAGCTCTGGCTCGATGCGAACCTACTGTCCGTCCAAAAACCCGGAAGATATACGGGCGGCGAGCTGAACCAGGTGGTTAAGAACTGGGACGATACTCCGTTCCGGGTAGCGCTAGCATTTCCTGAAATCTATGAACTTGGGATGTCGAATTTAGGCTTGGCCATTCTCTATGACATACTCAACTCGGAACCGGACGTGGTGGCCGAGCGCGTATATAGCCCTTGGACAGACATGGAGCGGCAAATGCGCGCCATGCAAATTCCGCTCTTCTCACTGGAGACGAAGCATCCAGTCTCCGAATTCGACATTCTTGCACTCTCGCTCCCGTATGAGAGCCTGTACACAAATACGCTGAATTTGCTGGACCTGAGCGGAATCCCGTTGCTGGTTTCCGATCGAAGCCCCCACGACGCCATCGTGATCGCAGGCGGACACAGCACCTACAACCCGGAACCAATGGCGGACTTCATCGACGCCTTCGTCATCGGCGAGGGTGAGGATGTAATCCTGGAGATCGTAGAGATGGTCCGCGGCTGGAAGCATAGCGGCGCAAGCCGATCCGAGCTCCACCGAAAACTGGCAACGCTTTGGGGAGTGTACGTGCCCTCCCTCTATCAGCCACACTATTCAGAACAAGGCACCATCGACCACGTCGAGGCGCTGGTACCCGAGGCCAAGCTGCCGGTAACCAAGCGCATCGTGTCCAGGATGCCGGCTCCGGTCACAAACTTCATCGTTCCCGCCATCGACATTACCCACAACCGCATTCCAATCGAAATCATGCGTGGGTGCACCCGCGGCTGCCGATTCTGTCAGGCCGGCATGATCACCCGTCCGGTTCGAGAGCGACCGGTGGAAGAGATCGTCGACGGGATCGAGGCCGCGCTCGAAGCCACCGGATTCGAAGAGGTGGGTCTGTTGTCGCTCTCCTCTTCCGATTACGACGAGATACTGACTCTCGTGAAGGCGGTGAGCGAACGGTTCAGTGATCGACGACTGAATATTGGACTGCCCTCACTAAGAATTGAATCGTTCTCGGTGGAATTGATGGATCTGCTGAAAGACAATACCCAGCGCGGCGGGTTCACTCTCGCACCCGAAGCCGCCACCGAGCGCATGCGAGAGATCATCAACAAACCGGTCTCCACCGCGCAGCTGCTCGAAACCGCTGAAGCTATTTACGAGCATGGGTGGCACACCATCAAGCTGTACTTCATGATCGGCCACCCCTCAGAGACGATTGAAGACGTGCAGGCAATTGCCGATTTGGCTAAACAGGTTCGCGCAGTCGGCCGCAAAGTGCTCGGCAAGCGAGCGCGCGTGAACGTCGGCGTGAGCACCTTCGTCCCCAAACCTCACACCCCTTTCCAGTGGGTGCCCTGCGATACGTTAGAGCAGATCGAAGCAAAGCAGCGGCTGCTGCAGCGCGAACTGCGAGGACCGGGGCTCAAGCTCAACTGGAACGAACCGCACGAAACGATGCTGGAGGCCTGGCTGTCACGCGGCGATCGGCGCCTGGGTCAGGTCATTCTCCATGCATGGCAACGAGGGGCAAAATTCGAAGGCTGGAGCGAGCACTTCAACTATGCGGCATGGCAGGAGGCCTTCGACTATGTCGGGCTGGAGCCGGCCTTTTACACCCATCGAGAGCGCCCCATCGACGAAACCCTGCCCTGGGACCACATCGACGCGGCGGTTCACAAGAAATTTCTCACGGAAGACTATCTCTGGAGTCTGGAGGGCCGCACCCGCGTCGACTGCCGAGAGCGGTGCTTCGCGTGCGGCATCCTGCCGCAATTTGCCGAACTCCGCCGCCAGAATCCGGGGGAAGTGTGGGAATGTCCTGAGGTCAGATCTCCAAGCCAGAAGAAATCGATCGAATCCATACCCCTCGTACTAGCTTGACGTCCTATTGGTGTCGCAACCGCCATTCAACGTTGCGCCGCAGCTGCGCCGCACGCCACTCTCTGTTCGCACCATCGCAGATCTAATTTCGCTGAGATCCCAAGCATGACCAACGCCCGCTACCGCATCACCTTCGGCAAGGGTCGCGAACTCCGCTTCACCGGTCACCTAGATCTTCACAAGGCGTTGGAGCGAACGTTTCGCCGGGCCAAACTCACGCTTGCTTACTCAGAA
Source organism: uncultured bacterium (assembly GCA_965364895.1). Classification (GTDB taxonomy): domain Bacteria; phylum Chloroflexota; class Anaerolineae; order Anaerolineales; family E44-bin32; genus JADFRG01. The sequence goes on along the minus strand of CBDTZL010000164.1, from coordinate 2,329 downwards.
GGCTTCAGTCCTCGGCCTAAAATAAACATCGGCGCTGCCCTGCCGCTGGGATGTACCAGTGAGGCGGATCTGGTGGATGTTGAGCTCGTTCAAGAGGTCGAGACCGACCGGCTGATCGAGGCACTGAGCGCGGCTGCCCCGCCGGGGCTAGCGATTTCAGAAATCGCGCCCGTCCCCAGCGGGTCGCCTAAATTACAGAAGCTGCTTCAATCTTCCAACTACGTGATTCCGATTCTGGGTGAAGACCGGGAACGCCTCGAGGCTCGGATCGAAACGATGCTTACCTCAGCGGAGCTGCTGAGGGAACGAAGGGGGAAGGAGTACGACCTTCGCCCACTCATAGAAGAGATGGGGCTAGCGGATCCAAAGCAGGCCGAGCTTGAAACAGCGGCGAATAGCGGCGCAACCAAGCGGCCGATTGAGCTCAAGCTCCGGCTGAGGGCCCGCAGCGGCGCTACTGGGCGTCCGGATGAAGTGCTGCGAGCGCTCGAGCTAGACCCCACCCCACTGGTGCCGCATCGGGTACGGTTGATTCTTGATTCCGGATGAAGTGTTGCTGGCGCTCGAGCTGGACCCCACGCCGCTGGTACCACGTCGAGTACGGTTGATTCTTGGCACCGCCTGAAATGCGACGCTCATTTAAGACGGATCCCCCCTTTCGTGCCGCGTCGAGTACGCCTGATACTTAAATAGAAAGGGGCCGCCCTACTCGAGGCAGCCCCATGAAATTACCGTATTCGCTTACTCCGGCAGTTTGAAGAAATCCATCAACTTCATTGCCAGGCTGAGATCCCCTTTGAGTTTGACCTTGCCTTGAGCAAAGGCCGTCATCGCGTTTAGATCGCCGGTGATGAGTTTCAAGAAATCATCTGCATCGGCGGTGAGCGTCAATCTTACATTCTCGCTTGAGCCTTCCGTCACGGAGGCGGCTCCGTCGTGTACATGAAGAACCCAGTCTCCGCCGCCGTCGCCTGTCAGATTGAACAGGATATCGGCATTCAAATCACCCGCTTTTTCGGGCTGGAATGCGGTGGGCATAAGCTCCATCAGTTTTTCGATCGTAAGTTCTTCCGTCATATTCTCTCCTCGCAACTTAGTTTAGATTTTCAAAGATTCCAGCTGCGCTAAAGCCCACAAATCTGGCCGTCGGCTCGATCCCTAACTCTACCGCGGTGTCGGCTTCCATAATGAGCACCGCTGCTGCGCCATCGCTTAGAGGAAATGATTGAACACAAACTAAAATGCCGGTCTGTAATTATTGGCAATACATATTGCGAAACTTAATACCAGATGTAGAAGGAATCTCGAGTCAGCGCCGATAGATCTTCGTAGACAACCGTATATTCCAGCGCAATTCGTGAGCCCGGGAGACTACCTTGGAGCGGGATATCGATTTGAGTGACACCGCTGACATCGGTGATCGGCATCATCCGAAATTGAACGCTATCCGGATAGGTTATCGTCAGCAGCGCTGCAGCGCCCGCTACCGGTTGCCGATTTTGATCACTCACCACCAGATAAACTTGCTGGGTTTCATCCGTTCCAATCAGCGGCTTGAGCACAGAAGAGCTGAGCCGGATATCCAGCACCGGGTAATCTTCGAGATCCCCGGGAACGATGGGTTCTAAAAGGGACTGCGGATAGCCCATGAGATCGAAATGATTGGCGCCGAGCGGTGCAACTCGAATGCGTTCGCCGTTCTGCGCTTCCGGATACCAGTCCAGGCGAAAGTCCTGATAGTACTGAACCATGCGGCCATTTTCAAAGCGGAGCTCGGTGATCGGCAACCCGAACACCGCCTGCCCACCTTGGGACTCGTAGTAATCGAGGAAAGAGTGGCAAACCTGATGGCCTGATTCCGCATAGTAGCGGCAGCCGGGCTTGTTGCCGATCGGGAAACGCTCGACCTCCAGCGGTAGATCCCAGCCTCCAAGCAGCACTCCTAGATCTGTGAACCGAACCCCAAGCTCGCCTTGAGCATCGGGCGCAAGTTCCAATCTCGCATTTTCAAAGTACTGAAGAAGAAACCCCGAATAGGGATCGACATAGGACTCGGTGATGGGGTGACCAAAGATATTCACCGCGCCGTGGCCGTCGAAGAAGGGCTCGAAGACTGGATCTAGAGAGTGGCCGGTTTCCGGAAAATATCGACCCCCGTGGCCTGATGCAGATGCGGGGGAGGCAGAATCGGTGAAGGCCGGTGCAGCGGAGGTAGATGCGGCGGAGGCTGAAGTGGTGGAGGCCGGTGCGGCTGATGCAGATGCGGGGGAAGCAGAATCGGTGAAGGCCGGCGCAGCTGAGGCTGAAGTGGTGGAGGCCGGTGCGGCGG
>CBDTZL010000163.1:0-4890 GCA_965364895.1 uncultured bacterium | reverse complement strand
ATGGACCAGGTGATCCGCCGATACTGCGCCTAGCTCGACCGCCAGCGCCACTCCACCCAAGCTCGCAAATTCGTCGGCGTGAATTTTGAGTGGGAATCCGAGATCCTGCGCCGCGCTCAGCACTCGTTCACTTTGTGCCAGATCGAAGGCGCCTTCCTCGCAAAAGACGTCGACGAACGGAAATGGGGTTCCGTTCCCGTTTTTTCCCCACCACTCCACCAGTGCGGGCAGCATCTCAGTACCAATGGTCTCAATATAGGCGTCGGCCTCCTGCTCGGGGGGAACCGCATGCGCCGGAAGGAATGTCGGCGCCAGTTCGACCGGGCCTCTTTCATCGAGCTTGAGGATTGCCTTTAGCATGCGCAGCTCGGTTTCAAGCTCCAATCCATAGCCGGTCTTGGCCTCCGCAGTCGTAGTTCCATGCCTCAACATCCGGCTCAAGCGCTGCTCAGCCTGCATAATTAGTGCGGATGTTTCGGTTGTGCGAGTTTGCCTTACGGTCGAAAGAATCCCGCCGCCATCAGCGAGAATCTCCATGTACGTCGCACCCGACGAGCGGGCTTCAAACTCTGCAGATCGGTCTCCGGCCCAGATTAAATGTGTGTGCGGATCGACGAAGCCCGGCATGACCACTCGGCCGACGGCATGAATCGTTTCCTCGGGCTCGTATGCGGCTCGCAGCTCATCTGATTCACCGACCGCATGGATGCCCCCGCCGACGATTGCGATCGCGCCATTTTCAATAATCCCCAGCTGGCCTAACTCGCCCCCACGTTGAGGACCTCCAGCAAGCGTAAGCAATTGGGATGCGGAGTGAATAAGCAGATCTACCTTCATTGGAGGTTCAACGCTCGTTGCTGAGTCGCCACTCATGCTCGCCACGAAGGGATTTTCCTTATGATGTCTTGTTTCATCAGGCTACGGCAACTACCTCTCCTCGCTCTCGAACCAAGGTCAGCAAAATCAACAGCGCAAGCAGAGTGAGTATCGCGCCAGCCAAGCCATTTGCGCCCAGCCCTATCGCGAATAACGGCACACCCATTAATGCGCCCAACATTCGTCCCAGAGAAAATGCAGCGATATTGGTCGCCATCAGCGTTGAGCGCGCGCTCGGGGTCTGCTCGATCATTAGTGGGAGCGAGGCCACAATTGCGAACTCAAAGAAGAGGTACAGAAAAAAAACAGCCAAAAGGGCGCCGGGCAACGTCGTGCCGAGGAGCGGCAGCGCGAGCGAGGCCAATGCGGTGAGTAGGAGACCGATCGCAACCGAACGCTTTTTTCCGATTCGATCTGCCAATCCAATCACCAGTCCCTCGCCGCTGAGCTCTGCGAAGCCTATTACTGCGCTGGCCGCACCCAGGGCCACCACGGAGAGCGCGAAGGAATCCTCGAACCAGAGACCATAAATGATGCTTACAACCTCATTCCCGGCCGCCATCAGCAAGCTGACACTGAGCACCGCCAACGCAGACCTCCGAACTAAAATGGACTTGTAGCCTGCGAGTAGGCTGGGCCGCGAGGATTTAGACGGTCTGTCCATTGGGAGAGACCGCCAAAGCCATAATCCGCACAATAGAGCTAGCCCTGCCAGAATAGGGAAGGGCGACTGCCAGCCCCAGGCCGCAATCATCAAGCCAACGAAGGGAACCCCCACCAAAAAGGCGATTGACCAGCTCATTTCGGTGAACGCCATCGGGGCGCCTCGGCGTTCGTATTCAACGCGTTCCCCAACATAGGCGTACTGGGCCGGATCCATAAAAATCTTCGAGAGCCCGGTGGCTAGGATTGCAATAAACAGCGCGACATAAATCGGCCAAATCCCAACCAGCACCATGCCCCCCGAGAATACGCCAACCCCAGCTAAGATCGCCAATGTGCGCCCGCGCAGATCGCCCAGAGCTCCCAGGATCGGGCTTGTCAGACCAAGGCCCGATCTGGCGGTAACTGCCAAAACGATCGCCTGTGGCTCCACGCCCGCACCGCGTGCTAGCACCGGCAGGAATGGGTACACCATCCGAAAACCGGTGCTGATAACAGTGCGCGTAACGGTGATCGCGAGCAGCTGCAGGCGCATTAGCCCTCCCAGTGATCGTACGATGTAACTTCAGTGAGCGCCTTGCGTCCACCAGCATGAGGGGAGCTGGTCAGATTCTCAGGGTCTTTGGGGTATCCAAGTGACAAGACGACCCTGGCGTGCAGATCTTCCGGGAAACCCAATAGATCTCGTGCCATATCCGGTTCGTACATGGTGACCGGGCAGGATCCAATGCCCAGATCCCAGGCAGCGAGCTGCATGTATCCTGCGGCTTGTCCGGCATCAAACATGATCGACCAGCGTTCTGCTGGATCCGGAGTGACGATGACGATCGCGGCCGCTGCTTGCGCGATCTGCTTTGCATATCGGCCCAGATTGGACAGCTCGTCCAAAATTTCACGGTCGCGCACAACGATAAAGTGCCATGGCTGCGTGTTCTTTGATGATTGAGCACGCCGACCCGCATTAATAACCGCCTCGAGCTGGTCATCGGGGATAGACTCGTCCGTAAACTCTCTTACCGCGCGTTTCATCTTGATCGCTTGGCTGACTTCCATGGTGGGACTCCTTTGCGTAAGAGCATGCATTCTACTCCCCCAAATCTCCTGAAGGGCGCCAAAAAGAAGGCATGGTATCATTGCCCACTTTCATAGAATCGGGACAAAGGGAGCACCTTGAAAAATCTGACAGTTGTCGGAGTAGGACACGTGGGCCTCGTCACCGGGGCCTGTTTTGCGGATCTGGGAAATCGGGTGGTTGCCCTGGATACCGACGAACAGCGCATCGAGGGGCTCATGAAGGGCCAGATGCCTATTTATGAACCGGGGTTGGAAGAGCTTGTCTCGCGCAACGTTGCCGCAGGGCGATTGACCTTCACCAGCTCCTACGAAGAGGCTTTCCGAAACGCAGAATTCGTGTTTATTGCGGTGGGTACACCGGCCGGCGTCAAGGGCGAGGCAGACATGAAATACATTCAGCAAGCTGCTGAATCCATCGCCCAGGCGATGATTGCCCCATTGATCATCGTCAACAAATCCACGGTCCCAGTCGGCACAGGAGATTGGGTAGCGGATGTCATTCAATCAAATCAGAAAGTGTCGATTCCTTTCTCCGTGGTCTCAAACCCCGAATTTCTGCGAGAAGGCGCCGCTATTTCAGATTTCATGAACCCGGCCCGAACCGTGCTTGGATCTACTGACGCTCGCGCGGCCGAAAAGGTGGCCCAGCTTCATCTGCCGCTCCGTGCGCCGATCGTGATCACCGATCTGCGGACGGCCGAAATGATCAAATATGCCTCCAACGCATTTCTCGCTACTAAGATTTCGTTCATCAACGAAATTTCAAACATCTGCGAAGCACTTGGTGCAGACATCAAGGAAGTGGCCACGGGCATGGGCTATGATCCCCGAATCACGCGTCAATTTCTCGACGCCGGCCTCGGATATGGTGGATCTTGCTTCCCGAAGGACGTCAAAGCGCTAGCTTATATGGCGGACGAACAAGGCCGCCACCCTCAGCTTCTTCATGCGGTTATGGAAATCAACCAGGATCGGCGGACTCAGCTAATAGAAAAAGCGCGGGAGCTTCTCGGCAACCTGGACGGAAAAAAAATCGGCTTGCTCGGGCTTACTTTCAAACCCAATACGGACGATCTGCGTGAAGCGCCGGCGCTGGATGTTGCGGAACTGCTTCACAAAGAGGGCGCCCTTGTGCGAGCCTACGATCCGGTTGGCATGGACCATGCAAGCCAGTTGGTGCCAGAGATCGAAATGGCAAAGGATGCGTACGCCCTGGCGGAACAGGCGGACGCCATTATCGTGTGCACGGAATGGAATGAATTCATCCAGCTCGATTTGGAACGAATCCGAGATCTGATGGCCCAACCTGTGATTGTCGACGGTCGAAACATCTACGATCCTGCGCAAATGTCAGATCTTGGCTTCAAGTATCTCGGATTCGGGCAAGGCTATGGTCCCGAGGGCTCCGCGGTTGCAGTAGCTGAACGCGCGAAGGAAGAACAGCCTAGCTTATGAGTGGGGCCGTCACTCGCACCCGGCTCCGCAATGGCTTAGAAGTCCGGCTTAAAGAAATTCACACCGCCCCGCTGATTAGCACCTGGGCCTGGTACCGGGTGGGTGCGAGGAACGAGGTTCCCGGGATCACCGGAATCTCCCATTGGGTCGAACATATGCAGTTCAAGGGCACTCCGATGTTTCCAGCCGGAACGCTCGACCGCGCTATCTCGCGGGAAGGTGGCTTTTGGAACGCGTTTACCTGGATGGACTGGACCGCCTACTTCGAAACTATGCCGCAAGATCGAGTCGAGCTGGCATTGAAGGTCGAAGCCGACCGCATGCACAACAGCCTGTTCGATCCGGCGGAGGTCGAATCCGAGCGTACGGTGATCATTGCGGAGCGCGAAGGCAGCGAGAACGAGCCCACCTTCCGATTGTCCGAGGAGGTGCATGCGGCGGCCTTCCGGGTGCATCCATACCATCACATGACCATCGGCGACATGGCCGATTTGCACACGATCTCCAGGGACGACCTTTACGGGCACTACAAGAAGCACTACGTTCCAGGCAATGCAGTGTTAGCGATAGCCGGAAACTTCAAGACGAGCACGATGCTTCGCCTCGTCCGGAAGCTGTTCGGTTCCATTCCCCGCGGCCCAATACCCGAGTTTACAGATCGAGCGGAACCCGAACAGCCGGGCGAGCGCCGTGTGACGGTCGAGGGCCCAGGGCAGACGGCATATCTGGACCTGGCCTACCAGGGTCCCGAAGCCACCCACGAAGACTTCATCCCAATGGCGGTCTTAGACAGCGCCTTGACCGGGGCCTCGAACCTCAATC
>CBDTZL010000162.1:0-4893 GCA_965364895.1 uncultured bacterium | reverse complement strand
CCCAAATGGATCGCAGGATCGCTGGCTACGACTGCCACATCCTGACAATCTCCAAGCTACCTGAGTAGTTGAGGGAACGCCTGATCGCTTCCCGCATTCGCATGAGCTGAGGCCGGGTCCGTTCCAGTCAGAGGTTAGGTGGAGTCTTGTAGAGGACTTGATTCATTTGGGGCATGTTTCCGCATCAGCCAGACCATGACACCCCCCTGTTACTGCCCCATTTGGGCCGGCCGGCAAAGTGTGACCGTGTGTCTCTCAGCCTAGGCTGGAACGACCACATCCCTTGCGCCGGGGCGGACTAAATAGCCTAGCGTGAAAGAGGCCACAGTTGCCAGAGCACCTGTGATCCCTGGAGTGAGCAGTTTATCTGGCGGCAATACAAACGTGTTGAAGACAACGACAAACACGGTAACGAGTGCAGCGCCCCCCGCCCCTGCGACGACCTTTCTCCCTGGTGCGGCTGAACTCATTTTTAATTTCCCGGGTGCAGGTTCTTCAGTCATGAGCCTCTCTCCTTTAACAGTCTTTCGGTTTTACCCGCGTCGGTCAAGGTTACCTAAACTGGAAAACACGCTAGGGGACAGGTAGTTGCGAATAAGGTTTTGTATCCAACTGTTCCTTTTCTATCCCCGGCCATTTCATGGAGTGGGTCGAACGCATTCGTTTTCAATGACCTAGATACGCATTGGTTGTTCGCCAGGACGGAGACGTTGCCAATATCCAAACAATTACGATTCCTGCTTACTCTGCAACAGATGACGATCTAGAGGAATTCAAGCGCGATAGCTTTAAGCGATACGGGATCCCTTGCTCGGAGGCGATCAAGAATTTGGGAGAACCCCCTGATGAGGAGCCCGTGATTGTGAACGGGCCGCCAGACCCAGGAAGCTACGGACGGTGAAACCTACGAGCCATCAGGCGCCATTCTAATGCCTAATTTGGGGCTCACAGGTAATTTGATACCTGCGAATCTAAAGCCAAATCTCGCAATCTGAGAGTGGAACTTCGCTCTACTTTTCGCCCCCATCCACCGCATCTCAGACCCCTCGACCATGCCAGACAGCGATATTTCAATCCGAGTGCGCCTGCTCACCTGTTAATCGGGTGACACGCCGTATACTAACAAGCAGCGTGATTTGATCACGCGGAGATTGGAGGCGCGGCGAAGTCCAGGGTAGTCCGCGCCACTTCAAAGATAGGAGTTGCCACTTGGGAGCTGAGATTGAAATCGCCAAGGACGAACTTCAAGCATTGAAGCGAGTCGTACGAGCGGCGGAAGACCTATGGTCCGCCTTGGATGAAAGCGAAGACCTCACGATCATCGGCAGTGACCTTGAATTGCAGTTTACTGCCCTTACAAGCGCCCTCGACGCTTTGCCAGAACACCATAAGTCAGACTGGAGGTCGGTTGGTGAGGACTGGCAGCACGACGCTCCGGGAGGCTGATCCGGGCCCATTGCTCGGGCCAGGGCACCGGTAGTTCGATGTGGTTTTAATGCAGCAACAAGGGAGCTCCCATACACTCGTCGCATTTGACAGCGGAAACAGAGCGGTGTTAAGGGTTCTCGGAACGTGACCCACGGGGGCGAGGGAGCATGAGCGGGAAGAACGTGGCGCAGAAGCTGATCGAGAGTCATCTGCTAAAGGGGCGGATGGAAGCGGGCGAGGAAATTGCCCTCCGCATAGACCAAACGCTCACGCAAGATGCCACGGGAACCATGGTCATGTTGGAGCTGGAGGCGATGGATCTGACCCGAGCCAAGACCGAAGTCTCCGTCCAGTACATTGACCATAACCTCTTGCAGACCGACTTCAAGAACCCCGACGACCACGTTTTCCTTCGCAGCGCATGCAGGAAATTCGGGCTCTGGTACAGCCGCCCCGGAAATGGTGTCAGCCATCCAGTGCACATGGAGCGCTTTGGAATTCCCGGCAAGACGCTCTTGGGCTCCGACAGCCATACCACCGCTGCCGGCTCGCTCGGGATGCTGGCTATCGGAGCCGGGGGCTTGGAGGTTGCACTGGCGATCGCCGGCGAACCGTTTTACGTTCAGATGCCGATGATCTGGGGAGTCCGACTTGAAGGGGAACTACCCAACTGGGTGAGCGCAAAAGACGTCATCCTGGAGATGCTTCGGAGGCACGACGTGGATGGCGGGAGAGGCAAGATCATCGAGTATTACGGTCCCGGGCTCGACAACCTGAGTGCGATGGACCGCCACGTCATCGCCAATATGGGCACGGAATTAGGCGCCACAACCACGATCTTCCCGTCAGATACGGAGGTAAAACGGTTTTTGGGGACACAAGATCGAGAGGGCGATTGGGTCGAAATTCTGCCCGATGAAGATGCGAATTACGATGAACACGAAGAGATCAATCTATCCGAGCTGGAGCCGCTGATTGCGCTCCCGAGTAGCCCAGGCAAAGTCGTGCCGGTTCACGAGGTCGCTGGCAAAGAGGTCTACCAGACCATGATCGGCTCCTCGGCAAATCCAGGGCTCAGAGATTTCGCCATCCCCGCCCTGATTATGGAAGGACGGCAGGTAGACGACCGGGTATCCTTTGACATCAACCCCACCTCACGCCAGATCCTGGAGAACCTCTCCGAAATGGGCCTACTGAATCGGCTCATCCACGCCGGAGGCCGGATCCACCAGTCAGGCTGTAATGGTTGCATTGGGATGGGACAAGCCCCGGCTACCGGACGCATCAGCCTGCGCACGGTGCCTCGAAACTTCCCGGGCCGCTCGGGAACGAGGGAGGATCTAGTCTACCTTTGCAGCCCCGAGACCGCGGCCGCTTCGGCGCTCACAGGTGTGATCACCGACCCTCGCACCCTCGACATTGAGTATCCGAAGTTCGTGGAACCGGATGAGATCACCCTCAACACAACGATGTTAGTCCCGCCGGCCAAACTGGGCGAGCAGAACGAACTCGAGAAAGGCCCGAATATCAAGCCGCTGCCGGAGTTTGACGCGCTCCCCGACGCTATTGAGGGCCACGTGCTCATGCTGGTGGGCGACGATATTTCCACCGACGTTATCATGCCTGCAGGAACCAGAGTGCTGCCATATCGGAGCAATATCCCGGAGATCAGCAGGTTCGTCTTCTCGCAGATTGACGAGACTTACTACGAGCGAGCGATGAAGGAGCGGGAGACTGGATCTTTGGTTGTCGGTGGTGAGAACTACGGCCAGGGGTCCAGCCGGGAACACGCCGCCATCGCCCCGAGGTATTTAGGCCTCAGGGCCGTCATCGCCAAGAGTTTCGCCCGCATCCACTGGCAAAATCTGATCAACTTCGGAATTCTGCCGCTGACCTTTGAGGACCCGGATGACTGGGAACGCATCGATCACGACGACGTGCTGACCATCTTGGATGTGCGCGGGGCTATTCAGCGGGGGAGACGGCTCGAGGTGATCAACAAGTCGAAGGATCACACCTATCTGACCGAACACTCCATGAGCGAGCGTCAGGTTCAGATCATGCTGGCTGGCTCGCTGATCAATGCGGTCCGTAATAAGATTGGGTAACGAATTAAGGAATTGATGTGGCGCGAAGCCGGCCCACTGATTCAAAAACATCTTCTATCCACAAAGCCTGTTCAACAAATTGCGTAGAACCGCAGTTCGACGCAGTTTAGGCGATGTTTGCGTGACTGATTAGCCCAGAGATGAGCGAGACCATGAGGGTTTTGCTTAGCTTTTGGTTGACCTATCTTCGGTCGGGTTCTGCGAGATCTAGTCCAGCGAGCAGGCTTAGACCACCAGTATTCTCTCTACCCCTGCCACATCCTGACAATCTCCAAGCTACCTGAGTAGTTGAGGGAACGCCTGAGGGTTCGACGCTTTATGTGTCGACTGATTGGTACTTCCCAAACCAAGCTAAAGTCCGGGACCAAGCGTCTGCCGCGGCTTCGGGAGCATAACGCGGGCCGGTATCGTTGTGAAAGGCGTGGCTTGTGTCGGGGTAGATGATGCTCTCGTACACCTTTCCGTACTCATCCATCGCAGCTTCAATCTGGGGAATGCTCTGATTGATGCGCTGATCGCTCTCTGCGTAGATCGCGAGCACCGCCGCTTGCACAGATTCTAGCTCTGCTGGAGCCGGATGCGGTCCATAAAAGGGAACTGCGGCGCGTAACTCTGGGAGACCGATGGCTACTCGCCATGTCACTCCGCCGCCGAAACAAAACCCGGCCATGACCACTCCGTCCGGATCCACGTATTCCTGGGCCTTGAGCCACTCCCATCCGCTCCTAAAGTCCTCCACAAACTGCTCGGGAGGTGTATTTCCCAGAATGCCGGGAACGTCAGACGGATCCAGAGATGCCGACCCCCCTTCCCTCGTCAGCAGGTCGACGGCGAGCACGGCATACCCAGAGGAAGCCAGCCGACGCGTGACGTCCTTAATGTGTTCTGTCAGTCCACGGTTTTCGTGGCAAATAAGTGCGGCCGGAAACGGGCCTCCTTCAGCGGGCCGTGCATGATAGCCCATCAAGGCAGTATCCTGGCCAGGAAACGTCATATCTTCTCCAGCGACCAGAAAACCACCTTCGGCCGCGGCAGGTTCATCCGTTCCCAACGTAGCCGTTGGCAACTCATTGGTCGGCACGGGAGTGCAAGCTACAAGAAGCCCGTCCGCTATCGCGACGCTCCCAACTACCCCCGCAAGCAATTTCAGCGCCTCGCGGCGCTGAATTGATCCCTCTTCGTAGTCTTCGATAAATTCTTCTATCAAGTAGCCTTTGAAATCAGTTGCCATGGCTACTCGTCCTCATTAGAGCGTGTCCGATCGAATTTTGACTTTGCGTCTACGAATTCCTTATTAAGCAGCCCAATCCCTCGACAGATCTCCTCGATCTCCCGGTCTTCTTCCATGGAGATGTCT
>CBDTZL010000161.1:0-4932 GCA_965364895.1 uncultured bacterium | reverse complement strand
TGAGTGATTCTCCCTTGGAAAGGCGCAGAGCGGTGCCGCTACAGGCAGCGAGCGTCGTGAGTTCTGATTCGGTCATTGTTCCAGTCCCCCAGCTTAAAAAGAGCAAACTTGGTATGTTCAGGCGTGCAAGAACAGATTATACCATCGTCACCAAGGGGCCGTTGTTGGCCGTTTCGAGAAGCCCAGCAAGCTCATCTGAGCGTCAGCTTTGAAGAAATTGCTACCGATGAATACTACCAAATCCGAAGTTTGAGAAAATCTCCTTCCATTACCCGAAAAATTTCCTGTTAGCTGCCGCTCAAATAGCAGAGGTCAGCGGCAAAAAACGACCCTAAGCAGCCGCTCAAATTTCCTCTGTCATAGGCAGCAAGGTGCCCGTTTCGGACGTTCAGACGGTTGTAGTGTTTCACTACAAGGCGGTATAAATAATCTCGGGGCACAAATCAGCTTTCAATAGGTATACTGTCCCCAGAGTCGATGCCAGAGTCGACTCCGGTTTCGGGGAGGGGGATGTAATGAAATTTATCAATGTATTGGCACGAGTGACATGGTTGCTCTTGACCGACGGTATAGTCTCCTACCGACGCCTCCAGAGAGAATTTGATCTGGATAGTGATGCCCTGGAGGATGTCCGTCGCGAACTCATCCAGATGAAGTGCTGGGCTATCGACAGAGACGGTGAGTTTCTGATTTGGGTAGGTACGGCGAATGGCTCGTCCCCGTCGTCTGCCTCGACACTTGCACCGCTTGAATCTCTGGCGCCTCTGCCCGGGAAAGGTCATGGGGAATCCGTTCAGGACCTGGAGCCTGACAAATCAACCGCCGCAACAGCTCCAACAGAGACAACAGATATTAGCGCTGCGTGCCCGCCGACCAGTGACGCTGAGCGGCGGCCGCTCACCGTTATGTTCTGCGATATGGCGGATTCGACAGCATTGTCGACGCAGCTCGACCCGGAAGATCTGCAAGACGTGATTCGAGCCTACCAGGAAACTTGCACCAAGATATTCCGTGAATATGAGGGATTTATTGCCCGCTATATGGGCGATGGCATTCTGATCTATTTCGGCTACCCGAAGTCCCTGGAACGCAATGCCGAGCGTGCAGTGCGCAGTGCACTCGATATCATTGACGCAATGACGGAACTCAACCAGACATTAGATCTGGACAAAGACAAAGAAATTGCCGTACGCATCGGTATCGCCACAGGCACGGTGATGGTAGGTGAAATCGTCGGTGAGGGCATGGCACAGGAACGAACGGTGATCGGCGAAGCGCCCAATCTGGCCGCCAGGCTGCAGGGCCTTGCCAGACGTAACGGTGTCATTGTTGGATCACTGACCCGTGAAGTGGCGGGCGATGTATTTGATTACGAGGACATGGGTTCTCATGAGTTGAAGGGAATCCCGGGTCGGGTTGCTACATGGGGTGTAACGGGACTGCACGACAATGACGCACGGGAGAACGGCGATGATGCCAATGATGGTCCGGCACAATTGCCCGTTTTGGTCGGGCGCGATGAAGAAATCGGGTTGCTGCGAAGAGCCTGGCAGAGTACCGAGAATGAAGGCCGGGGTCAGGTCGTTACCATCAACGGCGAAGCCGGAATTGGCAAGAGTGTACTGCTCGAAGGACTCAAGGCCGAAGTACTCGCCGAGAACTCGCCACAACTGACCATGCGTTGTTCACCCTATCACACCAACTCTGCTCTCTATCCGGTTATCGAACACTTTAAGCGTCTCGCCCGGTGGCAGCCTGAAGATAGTAACGAAACACGCCTAGATAAATTGGAGACAATGCTCAAGCGGTATGAACAACCGCTTGAGGAGAGCGTCCCTTTGATGGCCTCGCTACTTTCTCTGGCTTTGCCGGACGGCCAGTACCCAATACTGGAACTGACCCCGTTGGAGCAAAAGCAGCAGACCCAGGATATGATTATTGGCATTTCCATGGAGGTTGCAGAACAACGGCCATTTCTTCAACTATGGGAAGACCTGCACTGGGCCGACCCCTCGACCCAGGAGTTGATCGGACTGCTGATTGAGCAGGCGCCAACAACATCCCTGTTAATGATACTGACAAACAGACCGGAGTTTGTACCGCCATGGCCTCCACGTTCGCACATTACGCCGATAACCCTTAACCGGCTTGAGCGGTCCCATGCCGAAGCGATGGTGACGCGAATCGCGGAGCAAAAACAATTACCCGGAGAAGTCATAGAACATATCGTCACAAAAACCGATGGTGTGCCACTGTACGTAGAAGAACTGACCAAGACGATCCTATCTTCGGATATCCTTCGTGAGGCGGGCGATCACCTCGAACTGACCGGGCCATTGTCGTCGCTCAGCATCCCAGAAACCCTTCAGGAATCACTGATGGCGCGGCTTGATCGCCTGCCACAGGTTCGTGAGATTGCCCAGCTTGGTTCGGTGCTGGGGCGCGAATTTGCCTATGAGATGATCACCGGGCTTTCCACAATCGACGAGGCCACCCTGCAACAGGGCCTTAGACAACTAGTCGAAGCTGAACTGCTTTACCAGCGCGGGCGACCACCGCGGGCCAGATACATCTTCAAGCATGCACTGGTACAGGATGCGGCCTACGGATCGTTGCTGCGCCGCCCGCGTCAGCAACACCACATGCAGGTGGCACAGCTTCTGGAATCCCGGTTTCCCGATATCGCTGAGGCGAACCCCGAGCTTGTCGCCCACCACTACACCGAGGCGGGCGCCACCGAGCAGGCCGTGGCATACTGGCTCAAAGCAGGCCAGCGAGCGGCCCGGCAATCGGCGCATCTTGAGGCGATTACCCACCTGCGCCAGGGGCTGACCCTGTTAACAACTCTGCCCGAGACGACGGAGCGGGCTAAGCTGGAGCTTGCCTTCCAAAGCACACTCGGTCCCGCGGTAGTTGCCACCCAGGGCTATGCGTCGCCTGATACAGGACAGGTCTATTCCCGCTCTCATGAGCTCTGCAAGTTAGTCGGCGAGGCCGAGGATATTTACCCGGTGCTGTTCGGGGTCTATCTGTTCGAGTTGGGTAGAGCCCGACACGAACGAGCACTAGACCTCGCCGAGGAACTTCTGGAGCGGGCGCAGCAGTCCCAAGATTCAGCGGCCCGAGCGGCGGGTCATCTCATGATGGCGGTCAGCCTGATTCACATGGGTAAGCAGACCATAGCTCGCCGGCATTGCCAAGAGGCCATCGATTTTCACGATCCCGACCAACACCGCCCTATCGCCTTCCGTTATGGCCTGGAAATAGGGACCGCAGTCAATGCCTACTTCGCCTGGAATCTGTGGTTACTGGGCTACCCGGATCAGGCCCTCGAACACGGTCTGCGGTCGCTGGACTTCCTCGAGCGAATCAAACATCCGTATACCGAGTCTCGCGCCCTGTACTGGAACACAGTCCTCCACGAGTTCCGGCGGGAATGGCCGATTGTGGATGAACGAGCATCCAGCGCGATGCAGTCGGCGGGTAAGCATGGATTTGCCCTGGTGCTCGCAACCGGTCAGATCATGCAGGGTGCCGCGATAGCCGCAACCGGGCAGGGCAAGGCCGGGTTGCAGCAGATGCGTGACGGTCTCGACGCCTATCAGGCCACGGGCGGGCTGTTTCAGAGGACTTACCTACTGGCGAAGTTCGCCGAGGCGTTGAACGCGGAGGGCTTGCCCGAGGAAGGGCTCGAAGCGTTGCAGGCGGCGGCGAAGCTGGCCGAGACGTCCAGCGAATTTTACTATGAGTCGGAGATCCATCGGCTTCGAGGAGAGCTGCTACTGGCAGCTTCACCTAAGGACGCCGCCGAAGCAGAGGCCTGCTATCAGCAGGCGCTCGAGGTGGCTCGCCACCAAGAGGTAAAGTCGCTAGAACTCCGAGCAGCGACCAGCCTCGCGCGGCTGTGGTGGCAGCAGGGTAGGCAGAAGGACGCACATGAGCTGCTGGCACCAATCTACGGCTGGTTCAGCGAGGGTTTCGATACCGCCGATCTCATAGACGCCAAGGAATTACTGAGCGAGCTCTCAGCTGAGCTTCAGGATCATCAAAATGCAGGGTAAGCTGGTAGGCGAATGACCGGAAAGAGCAATCATCTAACAATTCGTGGTCTATCTTAAATTTCGAGTTTGTTTCGGAATCGGCCGATTCTATACTTCGTCTGGATTACCGCTTCAGTGTAAAGCGGCGGCCCGATGCCTCGCCCGGGAAGGTCCGGAAGTGGCCGTTTGCGGTGTATGTCAACGAAGTTGTCGCCTGAATGGATCATGCTACGTTTCTTTCTTTATGATGCTTTGGGTTTAATTGTAAGCGTCCGGCGAACCCCACCTGTAGATATCTGTAGCGCTGAATAGACTGGTTTCTTTTTCAAAGGAAGCCAGGCATGTCCAAACGAGAACACCGAAGTGACGCTGAGTGGCAAAGGATAATGGAGCAGCAGGAACAAAGCGGATTAACGGGCGTTGCCTTTTGCTTGCAGGAGGGAATATACGCCAAGACATTTTATCGCCAGCGCAAGATACTGAGACGAAAAGGTCTGGTGGCGAAGCCGAGCCAGTTTATCCAGGTCCAACCAAAGCCTGTACCGACATTGCCGATCCAACCTGTGATGGTACTGCAATACCGGGATAGTCGTTTGCAGATGCCTGCAGGAGCTGGACCATTGTGGCTAGCCCAGTTGATGAAGGCCTTGTCATGAGGATGTTCGTCGATACAGATTCGATTTACCTGCATCGGGATTCTGTGGACTTTCGCAAATCGATTAATGGCCTGGTGATGATCGTTGAGCAGGAGATGGAACTGTCGCCGTTTACCCCGGCGTTGTTTGTGTTTTGCAACAAGAACCGTGATCGGGTCAAGGTGCTGTACTGGGATCAGACCGGGTTTTGCCTGTGGTACAAGCGCCTGGAGAAGGAGAAGTTCAAGTGGCCGCGC
>CBDTZL010000160.1:0-5005 GCA_965364895.1 uncultured bacterium | reverse complement strand
GTCTGGCAGTTCCACCGTCGTGAACGCCGTGCAGTTCGGCCGTCCTCTGCATTCGTGAATCGGGTGGTTCCCCCAAGTGATATGCGGCAGTTCCTGCTGAATCGACTGAGTATTTGCGGTCCACTTTGGCTGTCTCGGCCTGGAACCGAAAGAGATTTTCAGCCAGCGGGCTGCGGATGATATTTCCGAGGCAAACAAATAAGAGGTGTGTCATCGTCGGGGTTCAGGCTCGGACCGAGCAATTTCAATTAGGAAGGAGTGGGGGTCTCAATTCCGACAAATGGGAGCTCAACCAAAAACGCACCGTCCTCTGTTTCACTAATAACCACGCTGCCGTCTTCGGTGCCAAGTGCAGCAGGTCGCCCACTTGCCAGTCCGATCCAACCCAATCTTGGGGAGTGCACAACGCTGGTGAGGGTCCCGACCGTCTTGCCAGCTTGTTTCAAGGTGCTCCCTGGATTTGCTTCCGAACCCAGCCTGACACCTACTAGCTGCTTGGCGAGCCTGCCGCGGCTTTCCATGCGAGCAATGATCTCCTGCCCTACGTAACAGCCTTTTTCGAAGCTTACTTCGTCCCAAAGACCGACTTCCAGCGGGATGGAGTCATCCTGAATCTCAGTGCCGGTCTTGGGGAGGCCGGCCTCGATGCGAAGTATCTCGTAGGCATCGGCTGCTACCGGTTCGGCTGCCCAATACGCGTTTGACTGATCGGGCCGCATTAAAAATTGATAGCCGGCAACCGGCTGATTAACCGGCCAGATTACTCCCTCATCACTTGCAATGAGACTATCGGCGGCTGGGATTTCCGACGGTGCCAACTCGGCTGCCCTGGGTCCATATGCTCCGTACAAAGACCAGGGTTTCTGCGAGACTATCACCGTTACATCGTCTTGAAAGAAGATGTGGCGCTGAAGCCAGTCTTGCATGGCCTGTAATCTGCCAGTTGATGTCACGAGCAGCACCTTATCGGAGAGGGCTAGAACGGTTACGACATCGATCATCCTGCCTACCGGATCCGTGAACACTGTTCTGCGGAAAGAATCGTGGGGCATTTCTTCAAGATCGTTCGTCGAAAGCCGATGCAACAAATCGAGCCGATCTGCACCAGTCAGCTCGATCACTCCAGGCGTATCGTGCTGAACGATCAATGCCGAATCGAAGGCTGATTCATAGGCCTGCTCGGTCGCTAACAAGTTGCTCATGGATGCAAATTATACCTACCTGGCTCATCGAACCGCGCTAGCAAGATAGTTCCTGTCCGATTCGGCTCAGCCTCTGTATAATCGTGCGCTCGATGAATTATCGGGGGCGAAGAGCCATCCAACGGGTTCCCATCGCTCAATGGGAATTCCGGATGGCACTGAATTTGCAGCATTAGACAAAGCGATGGCCAAAGACTCTCGCAAGCTGGACGACTTCTCAATAGAAGAACTGGAATCGATCCTGGCTCGAAAGAAACTCGAAGCTCGGGAAGCCAGGCTCCGGCGTTTCCGGAAGTCGGGCCGCGCCCTACGTGTGCGTCGTGAGGTTGAGCCGCAGCTAGGTGCCGAGAGCTTCCGTTCAGTGAGTGAGTCAACTGCTGAACCCGATAACGAAGAGGCTAAGCCGCTTCGCGAAGGGGCTAGCAAGCTGCTGCTGGTGGTGGAAATTGCTGCCGTTGCGGGCCTTCTTTTCGTGCTTTTTAGCGGGGTTGGGGCTGTGCAGTCACTCAATCAGGATGTGGCTGAAGCCCGCTTGCTGCCGTCTCCAACACCACTCATAACTTCCGTAGTTCTTCCATCTGGCCATACCTCGCCAACCTCTCCAGGGGGCGCACGCCCCAATGAGGCTGAAATTCCAGCCCATCTCCGACCGCTGGTTCAATCCATGCCAGCGCCTGAAGTTCCAAAGCCAAGTCCTGGGCACGCCCAGCGCATACAAATTCCCGCCATATTGGATTCTCCCGCCCCAGTCGTCTTAGGCGACGGCTGGGAGCAGCTAAAGCGGGGCGTTGGCCAGCATATCGGCACGGCCAATCCTGGCCAAGTCGGGAATGTCGTGCTTTCGGCCCACAATGACATCTTTGGCGAGTTGTTCCGAGATCTGGATCAACTAAAACCCGGAGACGAAATCATCATCTCGTCCGGGCTGCAGGATTATGTTTACAAAGTTACCGGCACCCGCATTGTTGAACCAACAGAGGTCAGTGTGATGGAGCCCACTGCTCGGGCGACCGTTACGTTAATTTCCTGCTATCCTTATCTGATCGACTCGGAACGAATTGTAGTTTTCGCGGAACTGGTCGATAGCTAGCACAGGGAGGACCATCGCACCAGCAGGTTTCTCCTACCCGTCGCTGATACAATTCAATTTGCCCCTAATTTCAGCACAGCCCGCTCGGCACTCACATTGAGAAATGGCTGACAAACCACCTCGCGTCCGCTTTAGTCTCCTCTGGAAAATAACCCTACCTTTCATGCTCCTGGCAATGGTGCTCGGCCTGGGAGCAGCGCTTCTAATCAACGATCTATTGAGCCAGGAAGATACCGACCGCTTTCTTCGTCAATTGGTCGACGCAGGTCAGCAGGCAACCGATGCGGTTGTGCGGTCGGAGATTGATATGCTCGAGCTTGAGCGTCTGATCGCCAACACGGAGGGCGTTGCAGAAGCCGTCACCGTAGGAAATGCGGAAGACCTGCGCGCGCGCGTGTTGCCACTGGTGCTGAACGCCGGGGCAGATGTGGTTGCCGTGGTAGACACCGACGGTACGAGCATCGTGACGGTCCGGCGACGACCTGGCGCGGCCCCAGGAGACTACGACACATTGCGCGGAGAGTCTTATTACGGCGAGTGGGCATTTGTCCAGCGCGTTTTCGATGGTGTCACTGACGAGGTGGTTGGAGATAAACACGCTGGCTTGGCGGCTCTTGAGTTTGACGGCGAAGAACACTACGTATTCTTTGTAGCCGGACCGCTGCTTGAAGCAGATCGGAGCCTGAACGGATCCGTATTGGTCGGAAAATACGTCGACCGCCTGAGTGCTGAGGTGGCCGTTGCAGCCGGTGCGAACGTGTCAAGCTACGATCCGAATGGAAAGACCCTCAGCTCAACGCTTGAACCCACCAGCGGAGAATCAATCGACGTCTCCCTCGAAACCCTCCAGAACATTCAAGAATTGGATTCGGGACAAAGCCCGGTGCGTGCGATAACCGTGGCCGGATCCGAATACTGGGAAGTATTAGCTCCACTGGTGGTCCGACAGGGGACAGAAAACCTGGGAGTGCTGGGGATTTCACTGCTTCGAGTGCCCGTTGAAAGCACCACGGAGGACAGCCTACCAGTCGTACTGCGATTTGGCGCGTTGGCACTGGCATTGATCGTTCTGATCGGTCTGCTGCTTTCGAATTCCATCACCAAGCGGCTGGGAGCACTAGTGAAGGCCTCGGCCGATATCGCAAGCGGCGACCTGGAGACTTATGTGAATGTGCGCGGAACCGATGAGATCGGAGTCCTTTCGGTCACCTTCAACCAGATGGTCGAAGGGCTTCGAGAAGGCTCGATCTATCGCGATCTACTGGGCCGAACGGTGACACCTGAGGTCCGCGATCAGCTGAGAACATCCTTCTCAGACGGCGCGCTCATGTTGAAGGGTCAGAGCTCTGAGGCCACAATCTTGTTTGCCGATTTCCGTGGTTACACCACCATGGCGGAGGTCACGGAGCCGGCAGAAGTGATGAAGACTCTCAACGATTACTTTGCCGGGGTGGTGCCAATCATCTCGCTGCACGGTGGTGTCGTGAACAAATTTGACGGCGATTCGGTAATGGCATTCTTCGGGATCCTACCTAAGTATCTTCCCCCCAAAGTGAGCGCCCTTCAAGCTGCCCACGCAGGCCTGGAGATGTTGGATCACATTCGAGGTGTGAACAAAGAGCGAACCGAGGCCGGCAAGCAAGCTTTCGAGATGGGCATCGGGATATCTACTGGCACGGTGATCGCCGGCGGGCTGGGAAGCGAGGATCGTGTGCACTATACCGTGGTTGGCGACACGGTCAATACCGCTCAGCGGATCCAGCAGATCACCCGCGATCTCGGGGGAACCGCACTCGTGATCAGTGATCAGACGTACCGAAAACTCGGACCGGTACGCCACCAGTTCCGCTTCGGGCGAAAGGGCTTAGCTCAATTGAAGGGCAAGCAGCAAGAAGTGCTTGTCCACGAAGTTGTAGGCCGCAGCTCAACCCTGGTCGGCCGGCAGGTAGTGGATGAGAGCATCCAGGAATATACCGGGAGCCTTCCGAGAGTCGCTGAGATACTGAGCGGTGAGACGACCAAAGACTTGCAGAAGCCGCCAAAGGCTAGCGAAGACGAGCTCGAATTTCTAGAGGATCGTCTTGAAGGGGATGAGCCCGGCACGGGACCCTTGCCGACCTTGTTCGACGAAGAGGGTGACCGGGAATAACCGCCTCTCCCCGACAGTCGATCCATGAGTTCCATCAGATGCGCCCACAATCGATCTCACGTGGCAGAACAGCTCCCACGGGGCCAATCCCCCTTGTCTAGGAAGCAAGTCCCCTTGTTGTGGCTAACCCCGGCAGGAATACTAATAACGACAGCGGTCAACGGAGGGGGTCGATGAATCGCCAGGCTCGTGCATCGGTAAGGAGCCGGCTTGGATTCACACCTCGCTCGTTTGATCGCGTTTTGTGTTTTTGCTAGACCCATCGTCGGGTGGGTAGAGACCGCTGTTTGCCTTGCCCCCGGAAGTTACAGAACATCCACCATTAGAGCGACGACCAAGCCTGGTCCTGCCTCGCGACCGTTTGACGGTCGGCATCCACTAGCCGTATCTCGATTGACTCGGATTTTCCTTGGCATTGGGTCGAATGCACCGCTGAGCTTCGAAAAGCGAGCTTTTGCCTTATCCATTGCGGGATGGGGGCGACGCTCGTGAATCAACTAGCGCAATGTTGAAAGCAGGGGAAGTTGGCGACTAATACCGAACATCCACGCAGGTTCGATCTGC
>CBDTZL010000159.1:0-5009 GCA_965364895.1 uncultured bacterium | reverse complement strand
CGGACCAAAGGTCCGGTCTTAATGGTGTTCGAGCCATAGGCCCAGCACCGCGCATTCGGAGGTTTAATAAAAACACAAACCCCGAAGACATCGCATCTTCGGGGCAATTATCACGGAGCGATCCCGCTCGGCCAGATCGATTCGAAAACCCCGAAGACATTCGTCTTCGGGGCAACCGTCATGATACTGGCGCGCTGGGGCGCCGCATATCAAGCCTTCTCCTATCCGGACTATACCGTCGGCTCCGGAATTTCACCGGATCCTGCGCAACCGCGCTCGCGGGCTCTACCGCCGATCGGGAATTGGGCTATTGCCCTCACCCTGCCCCGAAAGCTTTTTATTCTATTTAACTGTCAGGAAAATTATACCGTGCGGAGAGGGTTTGAGGAAAAGCCGGAGGCGAACCTAGACATTCAGTTCTTGCATGTCCCCGGTATTCACAAAGATGACCCGCTCTGCAATATTGGTCACGCGGTCACCGATCCGCTCCAAGTTGTGAGCGCACCACAGCAGATAGGTAGCCCGCGAAGCGCTGCCCGGGGTCTTCGACATGATTTTCACCAGTTCATCGAAGACCGCTCGATACAACCCGTCCATGTCGTCGTCCCGCACCGCGATCTGACGAGCTTTCTCGGCGTCGCGCGCGTTGTAAGCCTGGAGGCTGTCGCGCAACATATCCCTGGCAAGCTCCGCCATTTTGGGAATATCAACCAGCGGCTTCAACAGCGGTTCGTCGCCCATCATGATTACCGTTTTTGCAATCCCGGAAGCATGATCTGCCATGCGTTCCATTTCAACCACCATATGCATGGCCGCGATAACGGATCGAAGATCGCTGGCGGCTGGTTGCTGAGTTGCAATCAAGGATAGGCAAGCTTCTTCGATCTTGAAGCGCATGTCGTTAATCTCGACATCTTCATCAATAACCTGTTGGGCCAGGGTCTGATCCCGACGCTTCAGGCTGTCCACCGAACGCAAAATGGATTGATCCACCAGCTTTTGCATACGAAGCAGGTCGTCGTTGATGGCTCTTGCTTCTTGATCCAGGGTCGCTCGGGGGCCGCGATCTGCCATATCGCTTGAATTCTACACTGCGTAATCGATCCTTAAATGTTTGGTTCGGACGTGATTGTTAAGCGTCGAGTAAGCAGCTAGCACTATAATCGGCGCCGTGATGACCCAGATTAAGCTACTGATTTTGCTCGGGTGGACTATTGCCACCGTCTCCTGCGCTCCCCCGACGGGGTCGCCGACTCTGGAGCCGGCGAAACCACCTAAAGTTGAGATTACTCCAACGATTGGCCAGACGGAATCACGTTCCACCGTGGTGCCGAAGCCACTCGCAACGACCGCGCCCCCCGAAGATGAAGGCTGCCAGGAAACAACCGGACAAATGATCCAGGCCGAACTAGTCGACCCAGAGTTGCCGCGGAGCCTTCCGTACCGCGTATATCTGCCGCCCTGCGCAGAGGATTTGCATGGGCAACTTCCAACAATGTATCTCCTTCACGGATTGGCTCGCACCGACGCCCAATGGGATGAATTGGAGGCTGATGAGATCGCCCTGAAGATGATGGTAGCCGAGCAAGCGCCACCGTTCATTATGGTTATGCCGTGGGAACGATTAGGTCTGGAATATGAGCTAACGATCGTGGACTACTTAATTCCACACATCGAAAGTGAATACGGAGCGAGTCCTGACCCAGGTCTGCGTTCAATCGGAGGGATTTCCCGGGGCGCGGGCTGGGCGCTTCGGATCGGTCTTCAGCACCCGGAGCTCTTTCAAGCGATCGGCTTGCACAGTCCAGCCGTTCTTGTCCCAGACGAATTTCTGATTCCGGAATGGCTCGAACAAATTCCTATCGAGAGTATGCCAGAGCTTTGGATCGACATTGGAGATAGGGATCCTCTGCGGTTTTCAATTCCTGAACTCACCGCCCTCTTCGATGAAGCCGACGTGCCTTACGTGCTTAAATCCTTCCCAGGCGAACACACCGAAAGCTACTGGTTCGATCATGTGGCAGATTACTTGCGCTGGTATGTATCAGGGTGGCTTGATCTGGAACTCGGCGATCAGCCGCGGTAGTCTTCCCAAACCTCGAGCACGCTCTCTAACGAGACTGGGCCCTCCCGGAGCAATTCCGGGGTATTGGCCATGAAGTCAATGACGGTCGAGGAAACTCCGCCCGCTGATTCGCCACCATCCACTATCAGATCGATAGTACCGCTCAGTGTCGAAGCGACCTGCTCTGCGGTAGTGGCGGCTGGCTGTCCGGACCGATTAGCTGAAGTTGCTGCTATTGGGCCACACATCTGTAAAAGATTCAGTGCAAACTCGTGATCTGGCGCTCGAACCCCGATGGTGTCTGTAACGCTGATTTCTGAAGGCAACTCGCTCTTGCGCCTCACCACGATAGTCAGGGGTCCAGGCCAGAATTTCTCTGCGATGGCGCGGACCCTCTCGGGTACATCTACCGCCACTTCATTAATTGCTGCATCTCCATGCAAAAGGACAGAAATTGATTTCAGTTCGCTACGGCTTTTCACCTTGAAGAGCCGCTTCACCGCTTCCCCGTTCCAGGGATCGGCTGCCAGGCCATAAACCGTGTCGGTAGGTAGCGCGATCAAGCCTCCGCTATTCAATATGGAAATGGCTCGATCGAAAACCTCAGGATCATCTATCTTGAGCACTTCGGTTTCAGGCACGCTCTATCACCAGGAGCCGGTCTCTTCCGCTGAGATCTTCCTCAATCCTCAACTCCGCTAGTGGGAAGCTTAATCTGGCTTGATCAATCACTCCAGCTGCTTGATCCGGGTCAATCTCGAACAGCGCGCATCCCCCCTTGGCAAGAATTCCGGGCAGCCTCTCCAGGGCTTCATAGATGAACTCTGTGCCCAGAGATCCGCCGTCAAGGGCAATTCTTGGCTCCTTGCGAGCCACCTCGAGTTGAGCAAGTTGGACGGTCGGTATGTAGGGGAGGTTGGCGCATACAAGATCGAACGGGCCGGCAAATGCATCTACCAGGCTCGAGTTCACCAACATGATCTGCTGGCCAGCGTCGTAATCATCGATATTGCGCCTGGCGACCTTGAGTGCCTTCCACGATAAGTCGGAAGCAATTACCCGTGATTCTGGAAGCTCCAGGGCAAGGGTGACGGCAATGCAGCCGGAGCCAGTTCCGACATCCAGGATGCTGGTGGCCGGGGCCGATCTATTGAGCGCATGTTCAATAAGCAATTCGGTTTCTGGCCGAGGAATAAAAACCTGCGGCTCGAGCTGGAATCGGCGTCCGTAGAATTCCCACCAGCCCAGCACATGGGGCAGAGCAGCCCCGCTTTGCAATTCCGCTAGCGAGGTTTTAAATTTAGCCAATTGATCGCTTCTCAATTCGCTCTCTGGGTGGGCAAGGATCCAGGCTCGGGGCTTTCCAATCGTCTCCCGAAGCAGGAGCTGAGCATCCGAGCTTGGCGAATCAGAATGTGGTTGGAGTTGAAGGCTGGCTCCCTCGAGCGCTTCGCCAACGGTAGTTGTCATACGCTGCCGTCGCGCTACGAGGCCATCTTTTCTGCCGCGTCGCGGGTTGCCAGCTCCCCGACCAGCTCGCCCAGGTCACCATCCAGAATCGCCGGGAGGTTGTGGGAGGTGTAGCCGATGCGGTGGTCGGTGAGACGGGATTGTGGGAAGTTATAGGTGCGGATTTTTTCGGACCGGCCTCCAGAGCCGATCTGTGCCTTTCGGGCTGCGTCCTGCTCCGCGTGCTGCTCATTGATGGCGACTTCGTAAAGCCGGGCGCGCAAAATACTCATTGCTCGTTGCTTATTCTGCAGCTGTGAGCGCTCGTCCTGGCACTGAACCACGATACCCGTAGGTAGGTGGGTAATCCTTATCGCGGTTTCATTCTTTTGCACGCTCTGACCGCCGGCGCCGGCAGACTTGAAAGTATCGACTTCAATATCTTTTGCCGGGATCTTAATCTCGACCTCATCCGCTTCGGCAAGCACGGCTACGGTCGCGGTCGAGGTATGGATCCGGCCTTGAGATTCTGTCACAGGCACACGCTGGACACGGTGCACTCCAGATTCGAACTTGAGCTTGGAATATGCGCCTTTGCCCTTTACCTGGAACACGATTTCCTTGAATCCTCCCACGCCAGTTTCGCTCTTGGACATGAGATCAACCGACCATCGCAGGCTTTCAGCATAGCGGCTGTACATTCGGTATAGATCGGCTGCGAAGATACCGGCTTCGTCGCCGCCCGTGCCAGCACGGATCTCCATGATCACATTGCGACGGTCACGCGGGTCGCGCGGGATTAGCATCTCGCGCAGCCTGGTGTCCAGTTCCGACAATTTCGGCTGGATCTCCTGAATCTCTTGAACCGCGAGTTCCTGCATTTCGGTATCTGTTCCGTCCCGCAGCGACTCGGCCTCTGAAAGCTGGTCTTGCAGCTCGTTGTATTCACGGAATGCGCTGACAACCGGCTCCAGTTCCGCCCGCTCCTGAGCCAGCTGAGCTACCCTCTGATAATCCTCCGGGTTAGCCGCCATCTCGTCCTCGATGGCTGTGAATCGTTCTTCGATGGTCGTCAGTTTTTCCAACATAGTCCACGTATTGTAAGAGGTCCGGAATACTAATGAGTCAAATCACCACAGAGCCGAAAATCAAAAAGGCCTCCCACATGGGGGCCATTTTCTTTGAGTCCCTTTCAGCAAACCGCGTGTATTTACTCAGTCCACTCGGCTTCGACCCAGCCTATTACGCCGAGGCTAGGACATTGAATCTTGTATTGGAGAAGCGGCGAGGGTAAGTCCGGATAATTCTCCATCTATTGGTTTTGCCATACGGCTTAATAACAGCTGCGAGCTGAGCGGCCGGGGATAGCTTCCCTGCAAGCTCTGTCTATCGCCTGATTACTTCCTTCTCCGACATATACCGCTAAACTCCCGGTCCCCTCCAGCGAGTTGTTAGGCCGATTAGCCCAGCTGGCTGCTCACCCACTCTAAGAGGT
>CBDTZL010000158.1:0-5011 GCA_965364895.1 uncultured bacterium | reverse complement strand
AAAGGAACCTATTCCGCCGCCCGGGCCGATTCTCCGAACGTCACCACCGCCGTCATCCCCCACTGTAAGCGCGGATCGTTCTCATCAAGCGAGATCTTCACCACATACGTCACGTCCCCTTGCCTGATCTCAAACAGCGGACGAATCGCAGTTACGGTCCCTTGAAGCTCCACGCCGGACAGCGCGTCGAACGACACGGTCACCGATTGGCCAACTTCTATCTGTGGGAGCTCGATCTCGGTCAGGTTATCGGTCTCGACAATCCAGCTCGAGAGGTCCGCCAGCACAACTGCCGGCTGGCCGGGTGCGGCCATCTCGCCAACCTTGGTCATCACCCCCGCCACAGTCCCAGCGAAAGGCGCCGTCAGTTCGGAATTCGCTAACGCCGCCTCGGCTGCCGCAAGTTGCGCTTGTGCATTGGCCAGCCGGGCTTCGGCCAGCGTTACATCATTCGGATGCGGGCCGTCGGCTCGATCCTGTAGCTCGCGCTCGGCGGCTTCCACATTCGCTTGAGCGATCGCCACATCCGCGTCCAGCATAGCTTGCTGGATGTCAGTCGGCCTTCCCGTGAGCCAATTCAAATTACGCAGCGCGGAATCATAGTCGCGCTGTGCGTTTGACAGGTTTTTTTGCGCGAGCGCTTTGCCCGCTTCATTGTTGCTCGACGTGTTCCCGAAGTTATCCTGCGCATCATCCAGCTTCTTCCGCGCCAGAATCAAGTTCGCTTCGGCTCCATTGATGCTCGATTTGCTGGCACGGTTGCCTTCCTGTTGCACGGACCAGGTGTATTCGGCTATTCGAAGCTCGTCACGAGCATTGGCTAGAATCTGCTGCGCCTGAGCGGCCATCGTTTCTGAATTCTCGTATAAAGCATCGAGTGCTTGCTCAGCGCTAACCAGCTCCAGCCCTGCCGCAGCAAGCGCAGCCTGAAATTGCTCTCGATTTCCCAACTGGACGAGCGGCTGACCGCGCTTAACCGAATCACCTTCTTTGACCAATACTGCGATGATTTCACCGCCGGAACTAAAGCTCAGCTGCGCCGATTCGATTGGGTTTAGACGCCCGTCTGCTATGACCGAGAGATCGTCCACTACGATTGGGATGTCACCCTCTTCAGTAGCAGCGCCGTTGGCATTACAGGCCGCGAGCGCCAATGCCAGGATACCTGCAGCCATCCATGTTGATTTTTTCATTCGCTTCATCACTGAATACTCCCTATGCCTTAAGTCCCGAATGGGATCTGATTGAACTTGCACTCATTTTCTACTCGTAAGCCAGGCTTTCGTTGACGCTGATCTGTGAAGCGCGCCGGGCTGGCAGCCAGCTCGCCAGAAACGATAGCACCACCACAATTAGCAGCCAGATCCAAAGGCCGGTTACAGAAAGCTGATAGGGCCCGGGAAACTGAATGATGTCGCCAATACTTTCTACAAACGGCCGGCCGGCCACCATGCTGAGAGGGACGGCGATCAACCAGCTCGTTACACCAAGCAGCAGCCCCTCCATGACCATAATCAGCCCCACATCTCTTGAGGAGGCGCCAACGGCTCGCATGACGCCGATCTCTCGCCTGCGTTCGATCACGTTTAGGGACAAGGTCCCCGAGAGCCCAATGCTCCCAACCACCGCCATGACAACCGTCATCGTCATCAGGATGGTGGTGAGAACACTGAATTGCGCTTCCGCCTGTTCCTGATCTTCTATCGAGGCGCGGACGAACGCCACGCCAATTCCCTGCACCTCAAACATCTGCTCCAGGTCGTCCTTCAGGGCATTTTGCACCGCACGTGTAGTGTCCTTCGAGACGATACGAGCAATTGAGGCGCGACCTACATGGTGCAGTTCCTCGTTCAACGTGTCGACGTGCATATAGGCCGTGGATTGATCGTTGATGAGGTCAAATATGAGGCCTACAATGATCCAATCCGATGTATCGCCGTCTCCCAAGTCGATTTCGATTTGGTCACCAACCGCCAGTCCCATATCACTCGCCAGCTTCTGATTAAGCAGCAAGGCGTGACCATCTTCTGAGTCGAGATTGCGACCCGCGGTCAACTTGGGAGAGTACATCTGGGTATCACGCGGCACCCCTTGAAGGGAGATGCGATGGTCGGACCCGGGGCTCGTATCCCCGGGCACCCGCGCGCCGGCGCCCTGGGATACCCACATCTCCACGCGGTCCACGTTGGGATGTGCATCGATCAAGGGCTCGATCTCTTCAATGCGCTCAAGCTTTTCGAATACAACGAGAGTATCGAAGCCAAGGCTGCCCCAGATCTCAGCGATTGCTTGCGAGAAGGAATAGTGCGTGGTGATAACCATCATGAAGACCGCCCCGGCCATGATCAGCACCGCCAAGGTGAGGGTCACGCGGCCCATCCGGCGAAAGGTGTTGCGAAGCGATAGCGTGACCATGCTTGGCAGTCCCCGTACGCGTGAGAGCACCCGATCGACCCGTCCGGTTCCATAGCGCCCAGATCCAACGCCATAGCGGCGAATCGCATCGCTCACCGATATTGCAACACCACGCAGAATCGGCCAGAGCGCAGCAATTAATGGCACCATAAGGCCTGCGACTAATTGAATCCAGATCGAACTCGATGCGAGCTCAAAATCCGATACCGGCACATTGATGACGCCCAGAATGTAGCTTGCGAGTACGTACCCAGCAAAAGCACCCAGTGGTACGGCTATGGCTATCGCGAGCAATCCATAGATGGCAACCCCTGCCAGATACAGTTGTGAGATTTGCCGACGGACACCGCCAACAGTTTTCATGATTCCGATCTGTGGGATCTGCTGAGCGATCACGGCGTTGATGGTATTGATCACCAAAATGGCGCTCAGAAATAGCGCCGCCACAGCCATGACGGTCAGAATCAGGCCGATCCCATCCAGGATATCCTGCGCCCAATGACGCGTGGGCTCTCGAACTAAGCTGAAGCCCACGCCAATGCCCTGGAGCTCCAGCTTGTCCTGTACGATTTCGGAGACCTGCTCCGCTTGCTCCTCCGTGTAGTTGGGGATCGAGAAGCGCAGTTGATCGAAGTTTCTGGAGCCGGCAAGCCGGGACAGAACGTCGCGGGTGACGTAGAAGGAAGGCTGTTCCACAAAGGGTGGGGCTGCAACACTCGGATCTCGCAGGATTCCGACAACGGTGAACGGCCTGGCCTGTCCATTGACCTCAAAGTAAATCGGGCTTCCAAGCTCTGGGATTCCGTAGGGATCCACGTGGTTGAACTCCACGACCACCGAATTTGTCCCGGGCCAGGTTCCTTCGCGCAGCTCCAAGAGATCGAATTTCTGGTCCTGGTAATCATCGATCGCTACAATCGAGGCATCTCCCCACTCATCCTGCAGGGAGGCCTTCCAATTTGCACCGCGATCTGCCCTTCCCTGAGCCGCCTGAACTTCTGGAAGGCGTTCAACGCTGGCAATTCCGGCGTCGTCAATCAGGCCGCGCAAGAAGAGCCACACATTGCTGGGCGAGCTCGCAATCTGAGCAGTGGTCATCCGCTGCGCCATGAGCGAGTTGCTGGAGAAGATCATGCCCACCGCCATCACGCCGACGGCAATACTGAGAACGACCAAGGCTGTCCGCGCCTTGTTGCTCCACAAATCTCGATAGACCTTTCGGTAAGCGATTCTCATTTCTCGGGTCGAGCTCCATTTTCAAATAGCTCGCCGTCAAATACTTCAATCACGCGCGGGATCCGCTCGGCAAGCGCGTTCGAGTGCGTGACCATCACAAAGGTCTTTCCTTCCGCTACCAGCTCTTCGAATGCATCTACAACGCTATTGGCCGTTGTGCTGTCCAAGTTGCCGGTAGGTTCGTCCCCAACTAAAAGAGGAGGATCGTTTGCGAGTGCACGGGCAATGGCCGCACGCTGCTGCTGCCCCCCGGAGAGCGCGTTGGGTAGCTTGTGCGCCTGATCCTCGAGTCCCACCTGCGCTAACAGCATTTGGGCGCGCTCCATCCGTTCTTTGGGGCGCCATTTTCGGGCGAAATCCATGGGAAGGATCACGTTTTCCTGAACGGTGAGAGTAGGAAGGAGTTGGAAAAACTGAAATACGACCCCAACGTTGTCGCCGCGCCAGCGTGCCAATCGATCTTCATTCAGCTCGGTTAGATCCTGGCCGTTAACTAAAACTTGGCCACCGGTGGGACGATCGACACCGGTGATCATGTTGAGCAAGGTGGATTTGCCACTGCCCGATGGACCGCGGATGCCGACGAATTCTCCAGCGCCAACTCGCAAATTAACGCTCTTCAGGGCATGGATCGGTCCCAGTGGACCCTCATAATCCTTGACTACGTCTCGAACGTCGATCAACGCCGCGCTGTCGCTCATTTAAAGGCCTTGTGATTGGTTAATGACATCTACGTTGTCCATTCTAAAATAGTCGCGGCCGAAAGACCCCGCTGGCCGAAACTCGGAAGAATTTGAATTCTAATTGATCAGTGTTAGATCGAATTAAGGTACGAGGGAGCTATTCTACTGTCACGCTCTTCGCCAGGTTGCGCGGCTGGTCCACATCTGCGCCTCGCAGTACTGCGATGTGATAGGCCAGGAGCTGCAGCGGGATAATGGTCGTAACCGGGTTGAGCAACCAAGGCGTTTTGGGCACCCACAGGATGTGATCGGCGATCTCGGGCATCAGTTCGTCTCCATCCGTAGCCACCGCGATCACCACACCCCCTCTGGCTTTGGTCTGCTCCACCTGACTGACGGTCTTCTCGTACCAGGGATCTTGAGGGCAGATAGAAACCACCGGCATCTCATCGTCGATCAGCGCGATCGGGCCGTGCTTCATCTCGCCCGCTGGGTACCCCTCGGCGTGAATGTAAGAGATCTCCTTTAGCTTCAGGGCTCCTTCGTAAGCGGTCGGCATATTGATACCGCGGCCCAGATACAGGCAGTGTTCCATGTCCTTCAGCTGTCTCGCGATGTGCTCCGCCTGATCGGCTCGGTCCAGGCACTGTCCCACAAGGTCCGGCACCCGGCGCAAA
>CBDTZL010000157.1:0-5024 GCA_965364895.1 uncultured bacterium | reverse complement strand
TCAAGTTGCTCTGCATCATTGCCAATCGAATGGGCAGCCTTGACCGAGCAGGCATTGGGGTTGAAATGGAGGCCGGGAAGCCCGGCTGGCTGGACTCACTGAATGGTCTCCCGGGGATCTTTGGCTCGTCACTTAATGAGACGCTGGAAATTGAGCGAGCATGCCGACTACTTCTGGATAGCATTTCCGAAGATTCTGCGGAGCATCAGCCCGTTTTCGAGGAGCTGGCTGGCTTCATCCGCGGTCTCAACGAAGCTCTTGCAGATCGACTATCGTCATCCGATCCGATTGAGTACTGGGAGCGGAGCCAGAGCCTGAAGGAAGCCTATCGGGCAGCTACGCGGCTTGGAATCAGCGGAGCCGAGATTGATCTATCAAGAACCGAAATCGTGGGCTTCCTCCGTAATTGCGTGGCCGTAATCAAGGCAAACTTCGAAGCTGGCCCGGTTGGAAATGATGCTGGGCTCCCCTTCACTTACTACATCACGGATATCGGGGAGCATGAGGTTATGGAGGGAGATGGAGTAAATCCTGGGGAAAGTGCGGTTCCCGTCAGGCCAATATCCTATGAGCATCGGCCGATGGCTCCCTTTCTCGAGGGGCCAGTGCACATGATGCGGGTTCATCCCGAGGATGCGAATAGCATCTACGGTGCGGTAAAGGGCAGCGAACTGTACGATCGTCAGCTGAAGATGTATCGCTGCTGCACCTGGCTCAAGGACGAGCCCATTGAGATCGGCCGCATCAAGTCGTACGCCCGCGGTTGGATTGAGAACGAATCGATTTACACGCATATGGAATACAAGTGGCTGCTTGAAGTACTTCGCAGCGGGCTTTATGAAGAGTTCTTTGAAGATATCCAAAGCGCGCTGGTGCCATTCCTCGATCCGGGGATGTACGGCCGCAGCGTGATTGAGAACAGCTCATTTATTGCCAGTAGCGTCTTCCCCGACCCCCGTTCGCACGGCCGCGCTTTCCAGCCTCGCTTGAGCGGCGTCACCTGCGAATTCTTGAACATGTGGACGCTGATGGTAGCTGGAGAGGATCCGTTCCATTTGGATGCTGATGGAGAGCTGGCTTTACGACTGCATCCGATACTGGAACCGCGATTCTTCACAGGCGATGCAGGTACCCACGACTACTGGGATACTAATGGCGAAGAGCGATCCTTGGAATTGGGCCAGAACAGCTTTGCCTTCAGGTTCCTTGGCAAGACCATGGTGGTGTATGAAAATCCTGGGCGATTCCCGACCTACGGCGAGAATGGAGTGAGTCCGGTCGAATATTCCCTAACCTATTTCGACGGAACCACCAAGACCGTGCAAGGGGACTCTTTAGAGAAAACACTTGCGGAGGATGTGCGTGAGGGAAACGTCAATCGGATTGACGTTCTACTTGCGTAGGAACTATTTTGCTTCGGTATGGATTCCGTAAGCCGGATCGAGGATGCTGTGGCGTCGCTTCAAATATCTTCTCGAAACACGATGCTGGCTGTCGTGGCAACTGGAGGCCTGCTGGGAGCTCTGTTGATTGGCCTCGCGCGCCGATCTAAGCAATCTGACGCACAAATTGAGATGACCGAACGAGCGGCCGAATAAGTCAAGCGGCCAGATTAGGAATTCCCGAAGCGTTCTTGAGCCTTTGCTCTCGCCCGCGCGAGCTCGACCTTTCGATTTCGGGGTGAAGAAGCCGTTTCGAGAGATTCAATCAGCTGCTTCGTGGAAGCGGAGATCTGGCTCACTGCAGCCTTAAACGCCGCTTCGTTCAATTTGGAAGGCTGTCTGTAGCCGCTGACCTTGCGCACATATTGCAGCGACGATGCATAGATTTCTTCGTCGGTGGTGGGCGGATCATAGTTAAAGAGGGTTTGGATACTTCTACACATAGCTGCTTTCTCCACTGAGCCGGTTCATTTTCCCCAGGATTCAGGCCTCCTCGCCACTGCCCATGCGGTTCCTTCTAAGAGCGCCAGCTCGGAACGGTATCCAGGATTTTTTCCGCCCCTAAATCTTGACAGAATTGCCTAAAGGCCTCCGGCGCGCCTAGCCATTCCAGGTCGTCCAAGCTCTCTTTAAGGGGCACATCGGTACGAAGGGTGGTGAGGCGGCGATACAAGAGCGACTCCTCTCGATTAGCATCAAGATTTTCTAAGAGCGTCCGAGCGCGGCCGGCACTAATTCCCCATTCATCGATATCGCTCGGGATGTCTTCAAGATGGGGATATTTGGATAGCACTGTGGCTACGGATTTTGCGCCCCATCCCGGGACCCCAGGAATGCCGTCCGCCGAGTCTCCCACAAGTGCAAGATAGTCCGGGATGGATTCTGGTGAGACCCCATACTTCTCGATCACCGCTGCCTCGTCGTACACGATCTCTCTCCGGCGATCCCAAGATACGACGCGGTTACCCTCAACCAACTGAGTCAGGTCCTTGTCTGGGGAGCAGATCACGACTTGCTCGACTTCGGGGTCTTTTTGGAAGCGAACGGCCGCTGCCGCAATTGCGTCATCCGCCTCGAACTCGATCATTGGCCATACCACGATGCCCAGTGCCGCAACGGCCTCTTCCGCAAGCTCGAACTGAGAGAACAGATCCGGGTCGATTCCGGCCCCAGTTTTATACCCTTCAAAGAGATCGTTGCGAAACGACTCAATAACATGGTCGAAGGCGCAGCCAATGTGGGTGGCGCCGGAATCGTTGATGAGGAAAAGCAGAGTTCGCAGTAGCCCAACTGTCGCGCCGACTTCGCGGCCGTCTGGCGCCTTCTTCGGTGGTGGCCCGTAAAAGCTGCGGAAGAGTTCGTATGTTCCGTCCACAAGATGAATTTTCATTGCAGATATCCTTTGCGTATGAACCGGTAGAATTCAGTGTTCACTTTTCGGTTGCGCCGACTTGTGTTGGAGCTTAGATTTTACCTAAGGAAGAATCGGGCAATCCAAAGGAGACTCAATGAGCCAGCACCCAATTCCCTCAAATGATGAAATGTATCGAGCTATTCTGGCTCGCGACTCTTCGTATGAGGGCATATTCATTACCGCTGTCAAAACCACAGGGATTTTCTGCCGCCCATCGTGCCCGGCTAAAAAGCCGCATCGCGAAAACGTAGAGTTCTTTAGCACGCCTCTCGAGGCTATGCAGCAAG
Source organism: uncultured bacterium (assembly GCA_965364895.1). Taxonomy (GTDB): domain Bacteria; phylum Chloroflexota; class Anaerolineae; order Anaerolineales; family E44-bin32; genus JADFRG01. Next base: position 1,881 of record CBDTZL010000157.1, on the reverse strand, counting down.
GCTATCGGGCCTGTAAGCGCTGCACCCCTTTACAACCCAACGGAGATACTCCCCCTGCGATCCGAGATCTGCTCCAAACCTTAGGAGCACAGCCAACCGGGCGTCTCCGTGACCACGACTTGCGCCAGCGCGGAATGGATCCGTCTTGGGTACGTCGATGGTTCAAGAGGAATTACGGTGTCACCTTTCATGCCTATCAAAGAGCTCTGAATCTCGGCCAAGCGCTGCAGCATCTTGGTCTCGGAGCGGATGTGACGACTACAGCTTTTGACAACGGTTATGAGTCGCTTAGCGGATTTCAGGAAGCGATCCGCCAGTTCACTGGTCGAAGTCCCTCCGAAAACCGGGACACGGTTGTGGTTTATTTGAGCAGGGTGCTAACCCCCCTCGGGCCCATGCTGGCAGGCGCGACCCAGGATGGAGTTTGCTTGCTTGAATTTATGGATCGGCGAATGCTCCGGACCCAACTGGTGCGTCTGGTTGATCGGTGGAACTGCACATTTGCCCCTGGACCTGCAGCCGTGAGTGCTCAATTGAAGGAGGAACTAGCCGCCTACTTTTCCGGAGGCTTGCAGGCCTTTTCAGTTCCCCTAATCACGGAAGGCACCGCATTTCAGGAGCAGGTGTGGGAGGAGTTGCGCGGTATTCCATATGGCCAGACCTGGTCATATCGAAGGTTGGCCCGCAGGCTCGGAAAACCAAATGCCGTACGCGCCGTTGGTCGAGCCAATGGCGACAATCGAATTGCCATCATCATCCCGTGCCATCGCCTTATTGGGAGCCATGGATCGCTCACCGGATACGGTGGTGGGCTCTGGCGAAAGCGCTGGCTGCTGAGGAATGAAGGAACGAAATTTGGTTACGAAGAAACCGAAGTGACCCATCTCAAACTATCACCTGAGATTGCTTCGTAACGGAATTCGCCGAACGATCGGTTAGCTAGCGTATGAGCCAGTGCTTAGCTCATCCAGAAGAGAGGGACCCGTGGGGTTCCAAGACAAAACACGTTTGGCCTTTTCTATCGAAACAACTTTGCTGCTCCCAATTAGCCGACCAATGAAGCCCGCCTTCTCCACTTCATCGAGCGGGATCGAGATGGTCTTGCCTCCGAGCCCTGCAGCATGGCTTATCGCTTCCGCTACTACTTTCGTCTCCAGTATCGATCCGTCCGCGGCGTTGTAGGCCTCGCCTGAATCGGAGTTCTCCAGTGCCAATCGATACAGCTCGGCCAGATCATCGATATAGATCGAGCTCATCACAGAATCACCTTCACCAATATAAATGCCGCCGCCCAGTTTCCGGGATTGGTTAATCCACGCCATGATAGTGTTGCTGGCGCCGTAGCCGTAGACGATCGTCAGCCGCATGATGATCGTACGGACCCCGTCCGCCGTAGCCCTCATGACTGTCTGTTCATTGGGCGCGTGAGTCGGCGCGACAATCGGCATGCTTTCATCTATCGGCGTAGTTCCGGTGTCGCCGTAGCCCCCGGCACCACTGGTGAGAATGAACGTCTTGTCGGTGCCTTTGAGAGAATCGACCATCGTCGCTACTGCGGCTATCATCATTTTTTGCTTTTCTTCGAAGTTCGTGCCAGGACCCATTTGAGGAAACGCGGTGTGAATGACGGCGTCCACCAGCTCAGCACCCTTCGCCATACTCTCCGGATCGGCGAGCTCTCCTCTGTGAACCTCCAGTCCCTGCTCCTGGAGCTTCGCCGCCGATTCATCTGAGCGTGCCATTCCCATTAGGGTGTGTCCTGCACTTGTCAGATTCTTGACGATCGCTCCACCAACATATCCAGTTGCTCCTGTTACGAAAACTTTCATTTTGGATCTCTCCTTTCAAGAGAATAAACGCCATGGCGGGTGCCGATGCCCC
>CBDTZL010000156.1:0-5050 GCA_965364895.1 uncultured bacterium | reverse complement strand
CGAAATTGCTCCACTTGTGGCCAGAATCTTGGCGAATATGTAGACGATCAGAAGCGCAACGCCCAATTCCGCTGCGTTCTCGGTTACTGTGACCAGTCCATCAGATCCAAGAAAGAGCGTGAGCGGGAGCGCAAATCCGAGTAGCCCGAGCAAGAAGCCAGCCAGGGTATTTCGCACAATGGGCATCCGATTTAAGGGCTTCACCAATCGATTGAAAACTCCCATCGATAGCCCGTAGGCGGCTGCCAACAAGGCGCCCAGGATGCCGAGTGGGATCGCAAGCACGACATGCCAGGGCAGCAGCGCGTAGGTCGGGAGGTCGAGAAGTCGCAGCAAGCCGGCGAACTGGTCACTTCCTGCGATGAAGAAAACCAAAAATCCTATCGTCGCCGCAACTGCTGCAATGATCAGATTTCCGTAGAACTCCATGGATTGCCGGTGCGGCAACTCGATAGGGATCAGCGTGGCGCCAAAGGGAGAGGTGAATAGACCGCCATATGCCGACGAGATGCCGCTGGTGATATTTGACTTACGGGTTTCGTCGCTGTGCTTTCGCCGGTCCGATATCCACTGCGCTAGTCCGCCCGCGATCATGCCGGAAGGAACTTCTGGGCCGACGCTGAAGCCGCCGACTAGCGACACCAATGATGCTAAGAGCCCGCCCGGTATTGGCCTGGTATTAATCTTTCCCGACACGATTCCAGTCACCGCGTCCACATCCTCGGTCTCCATGAAATGGTGGATCAAGCCCACGATGAGCCCAGCGACCGTCAGAATCACAATGATCCACAAAGATCCCGAGAACGGCTCGGCACCCGTGTCCTCCGGCCAGAGTGCTGTTAGGCCCAGATTCATAACGTAATTGAAACCCAGCACCCCGAGCGCGGCCAGGAATCCGATCAGCATCCCCCAGCCAAAACGTACCCAGTATTCCTTCGACCGTGCGAAACCTAATCCTTCCATCTAGCTCACGTCCCTTCTGGTGCTCAGAATGCGCCTCTGTGCCGAATCGTTAGATTCCCCAAATTGCCCTTGCATTTGAACGCGCAGACGGCGGTCACGCGATCTGCGTCAACCGCCGTCTGGTAAATCGCTATTCGATCGCAATTGATCTATACAGCCTGGCTCGTTAATTGTCTGCCGTGTCTTCGGACACCTCTTCAGCCTGCGACGAAGGTCGGCCGGCCAGCAGTTTGTCTGCTGCGTCGAGGGCCTCATTGAGTGACTCACCCAAGCCTGGTCGTGCTTCAAAGACATTCTCTTTGCCGAAGATTTCGAGTACGCCGATCTTCTCGAGTTCATCGTAGAACACCGGCTCCACATCAGAGAGCATCAAGGTACTGTTCGCATCCTTGAGATCGGTGACATACCGCTCAAGCCACCTCACACCAGTACTGCCGGCATGTTCCCTCCCACGTATGCGGAAGATAACCACTGCGTTCTGCGTACCTTCGAGAAGTGGCAACTCTTCCTCAAGTACTGGAATCTCAGCATAGAAAGTCTGCCCTCCGATGCTAATTACAGTCGCCTCATTCGATGGATAGGATTCCGGAACTTCGTGTTCTTCGAACATGCCTTTGTCGTTGCGGACTAGTTGATGCACTCGAACCGCCTTGGCAGAGGCAAAAACATACAGAATCAGCGAAAGCCCTGCGCCAAGGAAGATCGTCCATTGCAGCGGAATGAGCAAAGCCGTAACGAAAGTCAGGACCATGGCCGCAGTCGAGCCCCAGGAAGTCTGGACAACAAGCTTCATGCTCGGTACCCGCGCCATGATCAGCTCGGCTCCGATAACGAACAAGAGACCGGCAATCACCGTCAGCGGGACCAACTCAGCCAGACTGCCAAAAAGCAATATGATTATTGCCAGCCAGACACCGGCCAGGATTCCCCCCCAACGAGATTTGGCGCCGCCACCGACACTGATCCCTGTGCGGGAAAGCGATCCGCCAGTCGACATGGACTGGAAGAAGCTGCCGAATAGGTTCCCTAACCCCTCTCCTACGAAGTCACGGTTGGTGGAGGCTTTGCTCTTGTCAGGATTGGGATAGGCGGTGCTGATTCCGGCGCCCTGCACAAGGGCAACCAGCGCTACCGAGAGCGAGCCCAGCGCCAGATCCGGGATCAAGCTGAAGTCAGGCAGCGTCGGTGCTGGCAAGCTGTTGGGGATGGTAGCGATGTCGCCGACCAGCTCTACGGAAATGCTGAAAACATAAACGACAACCGACATCAGCAGGAGAACGATAATCGAAGCCATTTTTTCTGTCTGCTTAATCCGCTTGAGCACGAGTACCGCCACCACGGTGATCGTACCTATCGCCGTAGTCGTGAGGTCCCACTGACCGATATTGGTTATCCAATCAATAATTTCGGCAACATCATTGGCGCCCACCGGGTCGTAGCCAGAGAAGTCGCCCAGCTCCCCGATGATGATCAGCAGCGATGCTCCGGCGACGAAACCGGTCATCACTGCGTTGGAGACGAAGCTCATGAGGCTGCCGAGACGCAGCAACCCCATCACGAACATGTAGGTCCCGACGAGAAAGGTGATGGTAAATAGGGCACTCGGATCAGAGCTCGCATCGAGCCCTGCCGATTCCAGCACACTTCCCGTGGACAATGCGATCGCACTTGTGAGTGTGCTGATCATCAGGATTGTGCCGGTTGACATAGCGGCGACGATCGTGGCCACCATGCCGGAGTACAACCCATAGACAGGATTAACGCCGGCTAGTTGCGCGTAGGCCATTCCTTCCGGGATGCTGAACAGACCGGTAGAGAAGCCGGAAACGGCATCCTTAGCAATGGTCTTTGAGTTGGGCTTCAATGAGTTGAGATAGCTCATGCTTGCTCCTCAGTACAGTTGACCTATAGATTCCAATTCGGATTGATTACTTCGTTACAACCCCCCTGATGAATCCGAGTTCCGCCCCGCCCTGCTTTCAATTTAACCGGTAGACAGATCCCCCATAGAAGGATTATTCAACCTTCGGCTCCAGACGGCACTACTTAGTCTGAAGCCTCGACGATACTGTTGACGTGATCTAGTCCAGCGGGCAGATCAGCAGCTTGGTGCCGTTGGCCAGTTCGACGACCACCGCTTCGACCGTCTGTGTGCTGACCGAGGCGATCGCTGCAGATCCGTTTGCCTGGCTTCCGATAGCCTGGACCGCCACATTCGGAGCGACCTCCGCGTGGGTGTGGGCATGCCCATTTGCGGGAGCTTGTGCTACTGCCCACTCTGGCGGAATCGGCTTAGGCCCAAACAGCTTGTTGTCTAGCTCGGCTTTGCTCGGGGGCGCGCCCTCTGGGCGAACCACCGCAGCGCCTACTTCTTCCCTTACCGGGCGGGGAACATACTCTGTGTATTGTGAAAAGCACATGGGTCAATTCTCCTCTGACAATTGTGTGATTAGTGTCAATTCTCGGCTCATACCTAATCTGCTACTTTTCCTTCGATCCCATATCGCTTGTTAAAATCCTCCAGCGCCTTGCCGACCGATTTCTCGACCAACTCGGGCAAAGCCCCATCATTGATCCACTTCGAGCGCGGGGTTAGCAGCGTGTGATCCGGTTTTTCTGGCGGCATGGTTGCCGGCGCCGGCCAGGTACTTGGGTTCACGATCGCCTCACGCACTCCAATGTCGTCTTTGGTCACATTGAAAACGAGCATATCCGTCGCCAAGGCTAGAGGACCATCGTAGGTTTCGCGGATCTGTTCATAAACGTCATACCGCGTATCGAAGTCGTTGTAGAAGTGCCAGGCGACCGCCAAGCGCGGTTTCACAATGTCCATGATGGCACCAAATGCCTGTGGAGCCGTATGTACGTGGATCGCGATATTGACAGCCGTTTCCGGTCGAAATCGATACTTGTCGACCAGTTGATCCATCGTCGGGAAGCACTCGTGAATAGCGAGATCAGCGCCTTTGGCGTGCTCGACATACCATTTGTTCGGATAGGTGTCTCCGCCGAACACAAAGTACAGGTCATTCCAGTGCAGGCCATAACTGACCGAGCCATCCAACGCGTGCACCGCCGGCCAAGACGTTATCTGGACTCCGTTCTCGTCGTAGATAACTTGGTTCTCGCCCTTGTAATCAAACTCGTTTACTTGCAGCTCTCCGCCTCCGGCTGGGATCTCTCCCGTGCGGCTTGCCACGTCCCACAGCATTGAGGCTCGAAATCCTTCGATGGCGGCTTTGGTGCCCATTTCGGGGCTCTCCCCGGTCGGTCCCCAAACTCGCAACGGTCCATGACGGCCGCCCGTCCATCCGCCAATCCATAGAGCCAACAGATCCGCGAAGTGATCCTGGTGCAGGTGGGTGATGAAGAGCTTATCGAGCCAATCGTAGGGGATCTCAAGTGAACCGAGATTGGCGACCGATTCCGAACCAATATCGAAAATGAATTTGTCACCGTTCCCGAGTTCTACAAGAATAGATGCCGAAGCCTGCTTCTTACGAGCATTTGGCATTCCACTCCCGAGAATGATCACGCGCATTTCGTCTTCCCCGAGATGCTCTGTATTGGGAAAGTAGCCGCTGTGATCGGCACGCGGCTCAACTGGAGATTGCTCCATCCAGTTGGCAGGGTGTTTGGTCTTTCTTTCCGTCATTGGTTTCTCCTTCGAATAGATTGGGGCATAAGACAAATAATGCTAACTCAATTTTCTATCAACTCGAGGGCAATCTCGCCACTGCCTGGTCCAGCAATCCTGTTCTGATTTCTTGTGGGGGATTTTCGTTGGCGAGCGGAGTGAACGTCATTGGCCTGCCGCTCACCTCCCCGACGATTCTGACCGAATCCGAATATCAGGTGCAACGGTGGCTCAGGATGCCTCCTGCTTGCCGTCCTTCATCTTCACGTTGACATCGACCGCCGGGTTCGGCGAAACGATTCCGGATTTTTCGATCGCCTCTTGCAACGCGGTGTTAACTGCATCCTGCATCGCCCGCTTGTCGGAGTAGGTATCGATCCACCAGCGAACGCGGATGGTCATGGATGATTCGCCAAACTCGATAAACAGTACTTGAACCGGCTGGTCCTT
>CBDTZL010000155.1:0-5056 GCA_965364895.1 uncultured bacterium | reverse complement strand
ACTAGGATCAAGGCGTATTCAACCAATCCCTGGCCTTTCTCTTTCGGGGCGTACAACATGTGAGTTCACCACCTTCCCTGGGGTTTCCCACGAGTTCTGACTCGCGGGGCTAGATAGATTGGTTCCAGATTAGCATGTAGAACGCCTGGAGCGACCTTACGGACACCTTACGGAGGTTGCAAGGTGCGGGCCGAAGGCAAGGTATTTGCCCTTTGATACGGTGTAGATCACTTGGCTTGACATAAGCCGTATGCAAGGTCGACTGCATTTGATGCGAGCGACAATCGGGGGAGAATCAGGCTTGATTGAGGACTTTAGACGGTTTTCAGTTCCAAGATCCCGAAAAATCGGAGTGGGTGGAGATTAGTGATCTAGCTTCCCTTGGTTTTGATTACGGCGCTGGGAATGAAGATGTCGCCTAGAAGCCCTGGGCAATCAGGCTGACTAAGAATGAGGTGACGATCAGCAACGCGAAAATCACGAATGCGATCTGGCTCATGCTCATACGACGCCGCTTGCCGGTCGAAGCTTGAGCCTGCTTCTTCTTCTTTTTCTTTTTCCTCTTCTTATTTGCCATTTCAGGGCGATCATACCATGGGGAAATTCAGCGACCGCGAGTGTAGAGGGGGTCTTCTGGACGTGATCTAAGCCAGTGGAACCGCACAACCGTCGGCGCGCGGATCGCTTCCTCCGCACAGTACGCCCGATTGGTCGTCCCTCTGGATCACCTGCCCGCGTCCAAACATTGCTCGCATATGGCCAGTAACCAACTCGACCTCATGACCCATAGCAGCTAATTCCGATACGGTCTCGTCAGGCAACCCTTCTTCCAGCGCTACCGGGCTTGCAGGACGTGCCTCGGTGAGATTAACGCGGGGCCGATCCAGGACAGCCTGCGGATCCAGTCCATCATCAATCAGTCCAGTTAAGACCTGAACGTGACCCTGCGGCTGCATAAAGCCGCCCATCACCCCGAAACTGGAGTGGAGTGAGCCATCCTCGCGAGTCACCATTCCAGGGATAATCGTGTGATATGGACGCTTGCCGGGTTCGAGCGCGTTTGGGTGCTCTGGGTCCAGGCTAAATCCATGCCCCCGGTTTTGCAAAGAAAAGCCCCATCCCTCAGGAACTATTCCTGTGCCAAACCCCATGTAGTTGCTGTTAATGAACGAGCAAGCGTTACCCTGCTCATCTACCACGCTCAAATAGACGGTATCGGAGGCGGGAGATGGGATTCCAACCGGCTGGGCTAGCGTAGCGTGCTCCCTATCGATCAGCATACGCCGCCGATCGGCGTATCCATCAGAGAGAAGCACCTCTAGCGGAATCGGAACGAATTCTGGGTCGGCAATAAACCAATTTCCATCCGCAAAGGCCAACCGAAGGGCCTCAATCACCAGGTGCAACCTCGATGAGCTAAGCGCATCCAGCGATGCAAGGTCGTACCCTTCCAAGATCTTCAGCGCTAACAATGCCACAAGCCCCTGCCCGCTCGGAGGGGCTTCCCAGACGTGCAAGCCCCGGTAAGTCACGGAGATCGCCTCATCCCAGGTGCTCCGATGCGCTGCCAGATCGTCTTCTGACAGCAGGCCTCCTGCCTCATGTACGGCACGCGCAATGGCTTCCGCTATTTCTCCCTGGTAAAAAGCTTGTGCACCGCCTTCACCAACTGCGCGGAGCGTTCGTGCCAACCCCGGATTGCGAAAAATCTCACCCGGCCTGGGGCTTCGCCCGTCGATCGTAAGCTCATGCCCGCCTGGGGAATTCTTGAGCTGACGCTCAACCCCCCGCTCCCAAAAGTACGAAGTCAGAGGGGATACCGGAAAGCCTTCCTCCGCCAAATTGATAGCCGGGGCGAGCGAGATCCTGAGCCCCATGCGCCCGTGGCGCTCCAGTAGGTCGCTCCATCCAGCGCAGGCTCCTGGAACTGTGACGGCGTGGGCATGAAGAGCAGGGAGATCATCGCCGAATCCTTGCTCCTCGAGCACATCGAGGGTTAGGGCGGATGGTGCGCGCCCAGATCCGTTCAACGCAGTAATCTCACGCGTCTCTGCGTCATAGTAGAGCGCAAAACAGTCGCCTCCAATTCCGGTTGAGGTTGGTTCGGTGACGTTTAAGGCAGCGGCGGTTGCCACCGCTGCGTCTGCAGCGCTGCCCCCCAGCGCCAGGATGTCAATTCCCGCCTGGGCAGCAAGCGGCTGCGACGCGGCTACTATGCCGCGACGCGCATATACGGGAGATCTTCGGGAAGCGTACGTGAAAGGCACGGCCACGATGCTCGGAAGCTTCAGAAGTGGTCGAACTTCATTTCAGAAATGCCTATAATCCAATCGGCTCCAGGACGGCCACATGAAGAACGTAGACATCGTACGACGAAACTCGGGCGAGATCATGTTCCAGCGAGCACGTTGGTGCAGCAGCCGCTGGTGTCGATTTCGCGGCCTTCAGTTCCGACGCAAGCTCAATTCGGGAGAAGCGTTGCTCCTGGTACACCCCGATGATAGCCTGCTCCAGAGCTCAATCCACATGTTCTTCGTGTTCTTTCCGATCGCTGCGGTCTGGATCGACAGCATGGGGCGGGTGACGAGCGCTCAGCTAGCCAAGCCGTGGCGACCTTACTATGCCTCTCCCAAACCAGCCCAATATGTCCTGGAGACCTCTCCTGATTTTCTGACCCAGGTGGAGGTCGGGGACGAATTCAATTTTGTCTTATCCCCCTAGCGCCTTCCCTTTAAAGAACAAAACCGGCTGTTCACCGGTTTCGTCCTACCGCCCTCCAACAAATTCAAGGGCTTCAGCTCTTGGATCCACTCTCGTCCTGGTCTAAGGCTTCAGTTGGAATGCGCTGGAACCACTGTAGCACGCTGCCCGGGAAAGTGTCAACGATTTGAACCTTAAACTTGGTCGCGCGAACGTTTTAAGACAAGTTGGAATACTGACCGACCCAGTCCTTGACCGCCTAACATTCCTCGAATAGCATCATCGAGGAAACGACAGCAGGGAGAGTGGGCAGCCGCATGCCATTCGGATATCACAATAAAATCCTCCACGCTGACCTGACATCACGTGAGCTTGAGGTCGAGCAGCCTGGTGAGGATTTCTATCGCAAATACATGGGCGGCAGCGCGCTGGGTCTGTACTATTTGCTCCGAGACACAGAACCAGGCATTGATCCGCTCGGCCCCGAAAATGTGCTGGTGCTTGCGCTCAGCGTGCTGACCGGCGCACCCATCTCAGGCCAGAGTCGTATGACGGCGGTGGCCAAGTCGCCGCTGACGGACGCGGTTGGAGACTCCCAAGCAGGCGGTTTCTTTCCAGCAGAGATGAAATTTGCCGGTTTCGATGCGATCGTCATCAAGGGGCGCTCACAGAAGCCGGTTTATCTCTGGCTGCACGATGGCGAGGCCGAGCTGCGGCCAGCCGAGCACCTCTGGGGAGAGATTACCGGTGATGCGGAAGCATTGATTCGGGAAGAGCTCGAAGACGACAAGATCGAGATCGCGCAGATCGGCCCAGCGGGGGAGAACCTGGTTCGCTACGCAGCCATCATGAACATGTCCAACCGCGCCAACGGCCGAACCGGAATGGGAGCAGTGATGGGCAGCAAGAATCTCAAGGCGGTGGCAGTGCGCGGGAAGAATCGGCCGGAATTGGCGGATCGAAGAGGCGTAATTGATCTTGCGAAATGGGGCTCCTCCAACCTCGAAGATTCTGGTGCCTACGGGCTGGCCCTCTTCGGGACGGCCAACGTTATGACTTTTCAAAATAAGAAAGGTGGCCAGGTCACCTACAACTGGGATAGCGGCTACTTTGAAACCGCCGATGTCCTGGACGGCAAGGTGTGGGCCAAGACCATCCTCAAAAAACGGGACACCTGTTATGCATGTACCGTGCGCTGCAAGCGCGTGGTCGAAGTCAATGAAGGCCCGTTTCAAGCCGAGCCCAAATACGGTGGTCCAGAATATGAAACGCTTTCCACTTTTGGCACCTACTGCGGAATCGACAACCTGGAAGCAATTTCGCAAGCCAACCAGCTGTGCAACATGTACGGTATGGACACCATTTCCTGTGGAGCAACGATTGCCTGGGCCATGAACTGCTTTGAGGAAGGGCTGCTCTCGTTGGAAGACACGGGGGGTATCGAGCTGCGTTACGGTGATGCAGAGGCCATGGTGCGAATGACGGAGATGATCGGCAAAGGTGAGGGCTTTGGCGCCCTTCTCGGTGAAGGATCTGCTCGAGCAGCCCACAAGATCGGACACGGCACCGAGGATCTGGTAGTGACCGTCAAGAAGCAGGAAGTGCCGGCGCACATGCCGCAGTTCAAGCGAAGCCTGGGACTGATCTATGCCGTCAACCCATTTGGCGCGGATCATCAGTCATCGGAACACGATACGGCATGGCGTCACTATACCGACCGCATGGCGGAAATAGGCGTGACGAATGAACCGCAGCATCCCGCGGTGTTGAATGAGGAGAAGGTGGATTTTGCACTGAAAACCCAGCACATCTACTCTGTGCTTGACACGGTGAACATGTGCCAATTTGTGTTCGGCCCAGCCTGGCATCTTTACGGCACCGAGCAGCTCGCAGAAGCCGTTAATTTGATTACGGGCTGGGAAGTCGATGTTGCGGAGCTCCAGCAGGTAGGTGAGCGAAGGTTGAATATGCTCAGAGCCTATAATGCGAGAGAGGGCATCGGCCGGGAGGCCGACGTGTTGCCAAAGAAGATGAAGAAGGCGCTGGTTGGCGGCAAGACGGATGGCATAGCGCTCGATGATGCAGAGCTAGAGCAGGCAAAGGATTGGTACTATGCGATGTCGGGCTGGGACATCGCCACAGGCATTCCGACCCGCGCTAAACTCGAAGAGTTGGAGCTTGGTTGGATCGCCGACGACCTCAAGCTATAGCGGTAGAATCAAACGAGCGCGAGGCCGCTGGTACTACCCCTGATAACCGATAAGCCCGAGCCCATAATCGGCCCGCAACTAGTTCCCATGACGAGCACTGAATCCAAGCTCCTGGTTCGACCCACAGCCACTGCAAGCGAATACAC
>CBDTZL010000154.1:0-5066 GCA_965364895.1 uncultured bacterium | reverse complement strand
AAATTGCTCTCTTCGCACACAATCGAATAATCAGGGCCAAGCAGCCTGCGCACTTGCGGCTCCGCGTATTCCCCCGAGCACACATGCCCGTTATCCACAGGTGGCACGCCTTCACACAGATGATCGGGCAGTGTTTCCTGCAGCGCCACCACGTCCGGCCGAAGTGCAGCCAGGCTCTCCGTCAGCCGAGCCTCCACATCGCTTCGGCACAATTTCAAGCGCTGAAAGACGCAGCGCGGATCGGCGTTGCCTATGTTGGCGGTCAGGACGGTGAAGCCGGGCTCGTCTGATTGCTCCAGATCTGGTGGATGAAACGTGGAGCTTGCGGGCGTGGTGGCCCAAATCAGAAGCAGCACAACCGCGGTGCCGGCGAGCAGTAACAGCGGCCAGCGAGCGGCCCGACGAGTGAATGTCACCCGTCGCCCGATAGCTCATTCATATTGCCTGGGAGAGATAAGACGCGGAGATCGACCGAATCGTCTACCGCTTCTGCCAGCTGGTCCTGGATTTCACGCAGGCCCTCCTCGGAAAGCGGCTGCACGCTGGCGACAATGACCGTCGCTTCCACCAGGAAGCCGTCCACCAGTTCGCTGGCTTGCACTTCGATGACATCCCAATCTTCCGCGGCGGCTGCCTCTTCAAAAACCTGCTCGAGGCTTCTAAGCGTGTCCAATCCGCCGAGCCCGGTTTGCAAGTGCTCTGCATCCAGGATGGTCGCATCGAGCGTGACGGGCCCTCCCACCGCCTCGCTTATATCGTCCTCAAGCTGCCCGAGCTCCTCAGCGCTGAGCTGTTGTCCGCTGAAGGAAATGATGGTCGCCGTTAGGAGGAAGCCCTTCCCCTCCCGTTCGATCACCAGATCTTCCACCCGCCCCACCTCAGCTACGACCTGCTGCTCGAATAGCTCGACCACCGCCTGCTCGCGGTCTTGCTGCTCAATCGTTTGGACGGTCACAATGATCAGGATCACAAACACCGTACCCAGCGAAATCGCAGCTAGTCGCAGGCCGCGCTGCAACTCGCCCTTTTCTCCTCGTTCCGGCTGGAAACCGAGCGCGAGAAAAGTAATGCCCGCCGCAAGCACGATTGCGATCAAATTCGTAACGAAGAGCAGAAGCGCTCCAGCCGAAATATCGAGATCTGAGACTCCAAGACCGTAGCCGACGACGCACAGCGGTGGAACGAGAGCAGCCGCGATTGCTACGCCGGGCATCGCGGCCGCGACTTCGGAGCGGCTGACCGCGTATCCCGCCGCCGCCCCCGACGCTAGTGCAATCATCAGGTCCAAGATGTTGGGCTGCGTTCGCGCGAGGATTTCGGGCGTCGGATCAGTGATGGGAGAGATGATGACAATCACCAGGCCTACCAGGATCGCCAATGCCGCCCCTTTGATGGTGGCCTCCGCGCCAAGCGAAAATATACGCGTTTCGGCCAGCACCATGCTCATTCCCATAGCCAGTATTGGGGCCATGAGTGGCGCAACCAACATGGCGCCGATAATCACCGCCCCGCTATTTTGTAGCAGTCCCAGGGTAGCAATGCTGGCAGCAAGCGAGATCAAAACATAGAAATCGATGGTTGGGACGGCAGCCTCGCGCATCGACTGCGCGACCGCCCCATGTTGTCGTGCGGATAGCTTCGGTAAGGGGTCAGATATCGCTCCCCAAATGCGCTGGAGGCGCAGCGCCCGCTGAGATTCACGGGCACGCGCAATAATGGTAGGAATGGTGGCCGCGCTTGCAATCTGCGTGGGGATTCCGCCAAATTGGGATCGTTCAAGAACCCCTTCTCTTGTGGTGCCGATGAGCACCACTTCTACTTCTCCAAGTTCGGCCAGAATCCCTTCTTGTGCGGATCCGGCCGTCACCACAGCAGTCTCGACCTCGCCAAGATCAGGCACGGAATCCAGAGTGGCTTGAATTTTGGCCTCCGCTTCCGATCTTGCCTCAGTCGTGAGCTCGCCGGGAATGACGTTGGTGATCCGTATCCGACCGCCGCTCCCGGTCGTAAGTTCTTGCGCCAAGCGAAGTGCTGCCGGTGCATGCGGTCCGCCGGAGGTTGGCACTAACACGCGGCTGGGGTCGCTCGGAACATTGCCGTGTATGATTGCCAGTTCCGCTGGGGCTGTCCGAAGAATTCGGTCCAGATCTTGAATTTGATCCGGGTCCTCCGAACCCCGCCATTCCATCAGTAGCAGGTCCACCTCTTCCTCTGCGATCGCTTCCAGGATCCCGTCGGCATGATTCGGCGCGAGTCGCACCAGCGTTTGAATCCTTATTTCGTCGGTCAACACCTGCTCGAGTTGCGAATCCAACATGTTCCATTCCTGCTTTGCTCGCTGTTGCTTCAGGTTGGGTGGAATCTGATCGTTCAATTGCAGAGTGCTGATTATTAAGAGATCTCCGCCTCGGCTCCTTGCCAGGGCCGCTCCTACCTCAATCAATGCTTGAGCATGTTTGGCATGTGAGATATCGGCCATCACTCGGTATCCCGGCTTTGCAACGCGATCCGAAGAAACTTCACCTATGACAATCTGCTTGCGCCGAACCTCAAGGCCTCGTTGGCGGCCATAGAGAAAGTAGTAGATGCCACCCAACGTCAGCCAAACCAAACCTACAAAACCAATCCCAGATCCAAGCGCAAACGGCAACAGGACGCCTGTCACGGTTGTGAGTCCCGGAAAGAGCGGGTGAATGGGAAGTTTCGTCGTTGGGAGATTTGGCCGCGAGCGGAATACGTCTGGCAAATGCACGATCGCTACGGCCCACATGAAGGTCAACGCAGCCAAACCCACAAGCATCTCTACAGGAATGAGTAAGATGAGAAGAATGCCAGCGAGGGGGAAGATCAGGTAATGCCAGGTGGGTAACCTGGTCCCCGAGGAGGTCGCCTGGATACGATCCGGCAGATTTCCGTCTCTTGCCATGGCGTACATCAGGTTGCGCCCGTTAAGCAATGCTCGATTGAGCGCGATCAATGTTATGGCGATAGCGAACACGGAGTAAAGTGTGCGTGCAATAGTTTCGGGCAATAGACGAGAGTCGGCCGCAAGCTCTATCAATGGTGTCAGGCTGGGAGTTACGAGACTCGGTCCCAACGCAAGAGCAGCTGCAACCCCGAAAGCAACGCCGGCGAGTACCGTAAGCCCAAGGGCTGGTAGGAAGGTTTTGGTGGGTCGGCGGACCTGGTCCCGGACGCTGAGGATATAGTCCAGGCCCCAAAGGCTGCTTGCCATGAAGGCGGTGATCGTGAAAAGCTCGAAGGTGCCAGGAACTGCCTCCGTGATCGCTTGACTGAAGGAGACCGCTACTAAATTTCGGGCCGAAAGCACCACCAGAAATACCAGCGCGGCGTAGATAAAGGCGGATCTTGTTCGCCAGTTTGAGCGCAGTCCCTGCGGGCTCGCGATTGCAACCAGCACCAGCACTCCTGCCGCAATCCAGCGAACGTCGATTTCCAGGCCAAACAGGGAAACCAGCAGCAAATCTACGCCAAGGGCAACTCCCCAGCTCAGCAACGCAGTGAGAACTGCATAACCGCCCAGCATTAGCCACCCAGCGAAGTGCCCTACCCAGAGGATTCCGCTATAGGCTGCCAGACGATAAAGACCACCACTCCCTGGTATGACTGCCGCTCGCTCCGCCAGCGTGAGAACGATCGGGATGGCTATCAGACCCAGCCCGACGTAAGGACCTATGACCTGGCCGGTACCCAGGTTCTTGACGAAAACAGTCATCAGCGTGTAGACGCCTAGACCAACCGTTACGCTCGCCCCTAGCGCGACCAGCCAGGGAAGCCTCAACACCCTGCTAAAGCGTACTGCGCCTTGTTTTTCGGATGAATTTACCGGAATATCAGCCATAACTCCTCGAGTAGTTGTCGGCTACCCTTCATATAACACAGGGAACTCCACCTTGGAGTTCCCCGCGTTCACATTTTATTATTAGTCACTTCGTACGTATCTTCAGCTGGAAAGGAAAGTCGACTCAGGTGGCTCCAGTTCGACCGTTTGGTCGATACCAATCTGGGACGCGATGCCCAAGACGGCAATAATCATATAGAAGAGCAACCACAAGAACGAATCTTCGATTGCCTTGCCGACTGCGTTGGTAGCTAGGTCTTCGATCGCAATCACACCCAATACAAGCATCAGCGAACCGATGATCGCAGCCGATCCGAAGAAGCTCGTGATGGCCACAATGACCCATTTTTGGACATTAAAGAAGATCACGACGAGCGCCAACGCAACTCCAGCGACCATCCCGACTAACCAGGAGACCAGGCCCAGATCTAACCCGATGAGACCCATGACTCCCGCGCCGATAGCGTACCCCAGACCAAAGGAAAGCAGAGCAACGCCAACGAAATAAAACAAGTAGGAGAGGACTCCAAAGAGCAGCCCGACCAGAAAGCCAACCACCCAGCTGGTGACTGTGGTGAGAAAGCCCACGTCGAAGATCGCCTGCAGAGTTTGCGCGCCTAGCGTGAAACCGATCACGAAGCCCAGAATCGGAAGCAGCACTAGGAAAAAACGATAGCCACGGAAGGCCACCGCCACACCGAAAACAAGCGCGATCAATGTCGCGCAGAATATCTGAAACGTCATCTTGGCCTCTCTAGACTAGTTTTTGCTGCGAGCTGGATCCGGGAATTCGGTCTCGGTTGAAATAGCCCCCACCGGTGTAGAAGCCAATGTCCACTACAGCGGCGGCCGCAAGCAGCAGCCACTCGAAGAGTCCGAAGCCTCGAGAGCTCCAGATGACTACATAAACCAGCGTCGTCCAGGGGAAGAAAATGATGCCCAGAATGGGCCAGATTATGCTGCCGAAGACAGCATTCCAGCGCTCAGGCACGAGCAGCCAATAGACAATGTCGGCCCCTCTGGGGCCCACAAATAAGAGCACAGTCAGGAAGCAACACATTGGATTGAAGTCTCCATTTCCCGCAAGGGCTGGCCCGAAGACCAGCCCCGTGCGTACTTGGAAATCAGGTTACGCGAATCTGGAGCTACGCTGAATCTGCTGACGAGTCCGCCGAATCCTCTGATTCTGCTGGTGCCGCTGATT
>CBDTZL010000153.1:0-5075 GCA_965364895.1 uncultured bacterium | reverse complement strand
ATCGCCAGACACAGTTTGCCAACCTGCTGAGCGAGGGCGAGTCTGCAATGGCCAGAGCGGAATGGGAGCAAGCCGTCGCGGTATTCGACAGTGTGCGGAAGCTTCATCCCGAGCAGGAACCGGAGTATGTTGAGGCGCGATTATTTGAGAGCCTGGTAAACGCAGGACGCGCGGTACTCATCGGACAGGAGGACTCGCTGGCCGCACTTGAGCAGGCAGAAGCCCACCTGCGCAAGGCCCTTGCGCTGAGACCGCAGGATCCAAATATCAGGCGCGAACGCGAGTTAGCCGGTCTCTACCTAAAAGCGCAGGCCGACTTCGAACGGGGAAATTGGAGCGAGGTTATCGAGGCGCTCAGCCGGACGGTTGATGTCGATCCGGGTTATGCCCAGGGAACGGCTCGCCAGACTCTTTACGACGCCTACGTGGCGCGGGGTGAGCTCAAGATGACTTTCCATTCCTATCAAGGAGCTTTGAACGATTACGAGCGGGCAGTGGCGCTGGGGAAACAGGATGCGGATTCGGCGCTGCGGCTGTACGAGGCAGAACTCAAGGTGGCGGAGGCTTACGGTGCGATAGGCAATTTCGAAGCCGCGGTTGTGCACTATCGCGCGGCAGCGGAGTGGGGAAATCTGGCGAGGCGCGGAGAGAGCAATTCCGCGCTGCTCGGCGCGCTAAATGAAGCCGAGGCATATGCCGCGGCGGGAAACTTCGGCGTGGCCTACAGGAGCTTTCAGCGAGCGGTGAACCTGGCAGACGCTAATCAGATCACCAGAACTCACGTCGTGAAGGAGGGGGAATACTTGACGCTCCTGGCGAGTCGCTACGGTTCGACCGTACGCGCCATCGCATTGGCCAGTAATATCGAAAACCACAATTTGATTTTTCCCGGACAGGAACTCCTGATCCCGGTGCTTCCTTGATGAAGCGGAGGGGATTGCGAAATGTTTACTAACCGCCCAGCGCTGAACGCATCCGAAACCGACGTCCCTGATACTGTCATCGCCCCAACCGGTGTGGAAAGGGTGACGGCCGACGTGTATCACGTACGAGAGCAAGTACAGCGCAAACTGCTGGCCGAATCTGAGGGTGAGCCGAACCTCGATATGGATCAGCGACCGCGACTTACGCGGTCTATCGAGGTCCACTTTAACCAGGTCCTGGCCGATGAGAACCTGGTCTACACCCGGTCCGATCGGACGCGGCTTCTGGACTGGGTCATCGCAGACATTCTCGGTTACGGCCCATTAGAACCGCTGCTGCAGGATGACTCCATCAGCGAAGTAATGGTGAACGGCCCTAAGCGGGTCTACGTAGAGCGGCGCGGGATGATAGAGGCCAGCGAGGTAGTCTTCGAGGACGATGCGCATGTGCGGCGGATCATTGACCGCATCGTTTCGCCGCTAGGCCGTCGAGTAGACGAATCTTCTCCAATGGTGGATGCTCGGCTGCCAAGCGGATATCGTGTTAATGTCACGATACCGCCGCTCGCGATCGACGGACCGTCGATCACAATCCGCAAATTCTCCAAGACTCCCTACACCATCCAGGATCTGGTCGCCAACGGCACCCTGAATACCGAGCTGGTGTCTTTCTTGGGGGCCTGTGTCGAGGCGCGGGTCAATATGATCATTTCGGGCGGCACGGGAACCGGCAAGACGACGCTGCTGAACGTGGTCTCGGCATTTATCCCAGCTCACGAGCGCATCGTGACCATCGAGGACACGGCAGAGCTGCAGCTGAAACGGGAGCACATCGTGCGCCTGGAATATCGGCCGCCCAACGTTGAGGGTAAAGGGGAGGTGACCATCCGTCGGCTGGTGATCAATGCCCTGCGCATGCGCCCGGATCGGATTGTGGTGGGGGAAGCGCGCGGCGGGGAGGCACTGGACATGCTGCAGGCGATGAATACTGGGCACGATGGTTCGCTCACCACCATCCACTCCAATAGCCCACGAGATACGCTGCGGCGAATTGAGACCATGGTGCTGATGGCAGGCATGGAGCTCCCGCTTCAAGCCATCCGAGAGCAGCTGGCTTCTGCCATTGAGCTGATCGTTCACCTGGAGCGGATGCGGGATGGCACGCGGCGGGTGGTCAAAGTTACTGAGGTGCAGGGTATGGAGGGCGAGAGCGTGGTGATGCAGGACTTATTTGAGTTCAAGCAGACTGGTTTCCAGGTCGGACGGGTGGTCGGTTCGCTGGACTCCACCGGGCTGCGGCCCAAGTTTGCGGACAAGTTCGCGGTGAACAACATCGAACTTCCAGAGGGCATTTTTACTGGATCGGCGGAAAAGGGAGCTGTGTTTACCCAATAGTTACCTCTAGCTACTACACTATGAGCCGAAATAGCTAACCTATGGCACAGGTATCTACAACGGAGGATGCGCTTGTCCACATACAATCCGCTTGGCGGCAGTCGCTATGCTGAGAACATCACCTTGAAACGCGGGCACTTGAGGCCGGAGGAGGTGAGTCGGATGTCGTATAACGGAACCGCGTTCGTGGACTCCTGGGGTCGGGGTCCGACGGATGACATGGTGAGCTCGCTGCGAATAGGGGGAATCGGGTCAGGGTCTATCGGAAAGGAACTGCGGGTGAAAGTTGTGGCCCGTGATGGGCAGCACGTGTTGGATGCGTTATCGTGGAAGATCGAGCGTCAGCAAAGCCCGGAATTGAGACTTGCAGTCCCGCTTCCTTCAAACTCGATTGGAGCGGTGCTCATAGCCATTGAGTAATGGCTATGGCCGCAAATCGCTTTTACGAATTCTTGCTCTGAATCAAAAGGTCGCGCTCAGTCGGACTTGGTGCCATCCCGCAGGGTGGCGCCGCTGAGAGACTTGGCTTGTTTCAGTTGCTGCGTGGTTAGGGCCGCAGCCGTGAGATCGGATTTGCCCATATCCGTCTCGCTCAATTGTGCACCAATCATCTGCGCCCCCTGGAGCACTGCGCCCGTCAGATCTGCCGATCTCAGGTCGGCATCCTTTAATTTAGCTTCCCGCAGGTTGACCTGGACCAGCCTTGCCCCTGTCAATTCAGCATCTGAGAGGTCGGCCCCGCGAAGGTTGGCACCGCTCAGATCACAGCCCCGTAGATCCGCCATTCTAAAATCGACTTCCTGCAGGTCTGCACCCTTCAGAGTAGTTGCCGCCAGATAGGCACCGCTGAAGTCAGCATGCGCTAGGTCGACTGGAGGACGTTTGGTATCGACAAGGTCGACTTGAAGCATGAGGTCGCCCACTTTATCGCTCAGGTTGATCAGTTTTGCCGAGTAAAGAAACTCTAAGATCGTTCCCTTCCGTTCACTGTCCAGTCCCACCAGCGCGGTCAGTGTTCTTGAGCGTGCAATGGTCCGCACCGTGTCGTCTGGATCCGCATTTTGAAGCCCTCGCTCCAGAACCAACTCCGACATCCGGTCGAGGTAGACATTGAGCGTCTCCTCGTGGAGGCGGTCTTTCGCAATGACTCGGTTGGTCCTCGACTGAATTTCGGAGGCCTCAAGATGTGAATCCTTGCGAAGGTCTGCCATCTGCAGTTCCGATTCCACTTTTTTCCAAGCAAGCTCGCGTTCCTGTTCCAGCTGCAGCTCAGCCTGACGGCGATCGCTTCTCCACTTCCAAACGGCCAACGCACTGACAGTGCCCGCAATGACCAGTGGGAGCAGGAGCAAATCGAACCAGTCCCACAGCGTCTTGCCTCGCTGAATCTCACCGGTTTCGGTAATGAATTCCCCGAAGCCGGTCCATACGGTCGCATAACCTATGAGAATCAGTCCGGCCAGAACGAAGCCCAGAGCCAATAGGAGGCCAATCACTCCGAGGGCAAAGAGCACTACTCGGATAATGGATGGCGAATCGCTTTCGGCCTGTGCGTGGGTATCAGCAGCTTTGTCGAAGGCAGTGTCCATGTCAATGCATCCTGCGGATTTTGAAGGCACAGATGGTAGCACAATCCATAGCTTCAAGCTTCCGCGAACGATTGCTTCCCGATGGTGACCCTTTTCCTACCGCGAAGTAATCCAATCCAGGTATCGTGGGATGATCTATCCGACATGGAGAACTATGACTCAATGGTGACCGGGCGTTTACCTTTTATTTACAATCTACCATTATGCTCAAATTGCCGGAGGGAGGCGCGGTGGAAGCGCTGAGTTGCTCAGTCCCCTCTCCACCGCGATCCTCCCTTTTTTTCT
Organism: uncultured bacterium; assembly: GCA_965364895.1. Taxonomy (GTDB): domain Bacteria; phylum Chloroflexota; class Anaerolineae; order Anaerolineales; family E44-bin32; genus JADFRG01. Next base: position 883 of record CBDTZL010000153.1, on the reverse strand, counting down.
TTTGCCGGCGGGCACAGTTTCCGCCAAGTCCGAGGCCTAACCTGGGGTGCTAGATCAAGGAACTTGATTTCTAAGAAAGCCGAAGGCAAAGGCGGGACAACATTAGTGTCCGCAGCAGGGGGAACACGAGGAAACCGGCCAATCGGCCGGTTTCTCGCTTATGAACGAAACCTGAGTCCTCACGGGGAAGGAGGAAGCAGATGTTCAGACTGACGCAGTTGCTGATGGGGGTGCTGATGCTGGCCTTTTTGTTCATGATCAGGCCACCCGTACTGGGGGGAACCGCCTCTTACATTACGGTTCAGCAAACGGACCTGGAGCCACAGCTCTACGAGGGCGATTTCGCGATCGTCCGCCGGGCAGACGATTACTCGGCCGGCGAGCTGGTGGCGGTTGAGACGCTGGCAGGTCCGTTCTTCGGCCGCATCCTGGGCCAGGAGGGCGATATCTTCCAAGTGCGATTTGAAGCGGGCGCGGAACCGGTTGCCGTGTCCCACGAATACCTTCTGGGGCGCATCTGGTTCAATGTCGGCGGCCTAGGGCGCAGCCTGACCGGATCGGTCCTGGAGGCGTTCAAGCTCGAAGCATAAGCTGCAAATTAGAACTGCGACAAGCAACAAACTAAATCAATCGCAGGTTGATCCTAGCGCAGCAAAGGAGCTGTCTCAAAACGTCTTTACACAGCGCTATTGCTTATTCAACACTTTTCAGGTGGAGGGATCTACCCCCCAGGTCCGATACTGTTGTAGCCTTGATCCCTCGCCCAGGCATCGAGCTCCTCTGCCCACTCCTCCAGGTTCTCCACGCGCTTTTCGAGGTCGGGAGGTTGTGGCGGCGGCTGCGAACCGCCTCCGGCATAACCAATCAGATCCTCCATCGTCCC
>CBDTZL010000152.1:0-5099 GCA_965364895.1 uncultured bacterium | reverse complement strand
CGGTGTGAATCCGCCCCGGCACTTCCATCATAGGAGCCAGCCATTTCGAACCCCCATCGCTCTCAATCCGTATCCCCAGCGTGCCGCCGCCGATATACTCCATCACAATAAACGGGTGTTGCAGAACCGAGCGATCTGTCACCAGTGCATGCACGCGTGGGGTGGCAATTCCATAGCGCGGTATGTCCGTCATCAAAGCGAATTCCTTCTCGGCTTTTTCCAGCGGATTGCTTCCTTTGTATAGCCGGAGCACAATCTCCAGGCTCTCAGGATCCCCATTCCGAGTTCCCATAAGCTTCAAGCGGTAAAGATCGGTCTCCCAGCCTTCGCCGACCTCGCTAAGTTCATGAATCTTCAGCTTGTCCAGGTCGGGGTATTGTCGACGTAGGAACTCCGCCAGCCTGTCCTGGGCGGAATCATCTAGCAGCGTTCCGAGGGTCACAGCACAAAGAGCGTGGCGGGATGGGGGATGATCGAGGATTCATCGCCGCTGAGCGAGAGGTAGTAGTCAGCCAAATCCTGCTGTTTTGCAGGTGGCAAATCGCGACAATCGGCTTGAGTGAGAAAGCTGAGCAATCGCACTTTGTCCGGATCGTCGTCGCTGCCGGTAAGCAAGGCTACGTCACACGCTCCTTCGATGGCGGTGGTCGAATGTTCCATACCTATGTGCGTAAGCAACCGATCAAGGTCTTCTGAGAAGCACGGTGCGAACACCTCTTCATAGAACCGATTGATCCCACCACGATTGGGACTGAAGATCAAAACGTTGCCAGCTCCAACGAGCAGATCTCGCGATTTCTGGATCCAGCTCAGCCGATCCCCGCTCAGGTATTCGAAGGTGTGATTGAAGAGCACAATTTCGAATCGATGATCCGTCCTGTACTGTTGGAATGAACGATGCTCAACCTTGAAATCCAATGAAGAGCCGAATTCTTGATCTAGCTTTTCCTGCAATATTCGGCAGGCGTGTTCGTTTACATCGACTCCGTCGAAGCTCGCAATACTGTCTTCAAGCATCCGAAGCATAGGGATCTCAAACAACCCTACGCCGGAACCTACGCTCAAAAGCCTCAAGTCGGATCGACCATTTGCAAAATTGCGCATCTCGGCGAGCATCTGCTCCGATTGATTGGTGGTGCTGCGGAACACGTCGTTGCACTCTATGTAATATTCGCCAGTAAGCGGGATCATCGCATCTCCACCGAAATTAGGTTGACGGTTTGTGGGAGGCGGTAAAGTCCGTCTCGTTCAAAACGAGGCAGCACATCGCCGAAGACACGCTGTGCGTCGATAGTCTCGTCGAGAACGCACTTCCGCAAATAATGTTCAACAAGCTCTGGTTGATTCAGCGGTAGCTCGTGATCAAATTTTAGCTCGATTACTTCGTACTCTACGGGGAGCGACTCAAGAATGTGTTTGGTGTCTTCGAACTCCATGTATCGAGGGACCCCGTTGGACACCTGCTCACGGTAGATCTGATGGAGTGTCTGGTAAGAAGAATCGGCGGTCAGCTGGTAAATGATTAGCTGGCCATTGTCTGACAACAGCCGCAGCAGGTGTCGAAAAACAGACGGCATTTGATCCACGTCGACCGTGGTGAAGGAATGAATAGCCCAAATCGCGTCATAGGGTGGTCCTGTCACAGGAAGCGCATCCGGAATGTCCTCGATCAGCGATGAAATGCTTCGCCCGGGGCTGAAATGCTCCAATTCCGTCAGGACCTGGTGAGCTTGCTGCAGGCTGCGATGTGACACATCAAGCAGGTCGCAGGTCAGTTGAATGCCGTCGCCTAAAGTTGGTTCCAGGTACCGAGGAAATAAGGCAGATCCGCAGCCGACGTCGAGCACATTGAGTCGACCCCCTTCTGCAATCTCCCGAATTTTGGTGTCGAACGGATACGCTGAAACAAGCGCTTCGTATTCAACCGAGACGATATCGAGCCAATCTGATTCGTCCCAACTGTCAGCTGTATAGAAGTACTTGGGGGATAGAGTGCTCACAGCTATCGAAGCTCAACCGTAATTCGGATCGGTGGACTGCTGTTCGTCCTTTGTGTACAGGTAAGAGTCGAGCCCTTCCTCCGTCGGAAACTCAGTGCCAGGAACGTCATACGAGAGGATCATATTTATGCGCTCGCTCTCACCCAGCACAGATCGCACGCTATGCCAGCACCGATCCGCTCGCATCAAAACCAGTCGACCGACCTTAGGCGAAACTCGGACCATGTTGCCAAATACTTTCCGGATGGGCTTGATTTGAATGAAGCTATCCAGGGCCCGCTGAACGGTAGTGTTCTTGCCCTTTTCTAGCAGAATTCGGTAATTGGGATACAACTCGGTATCGCCCCCCTGCACTTCGTTTAGATAGAGGATAGCTGTGGCACAAGCACGGTCATAGTGCCAGCGGTACGAAGATTGATTCGGGCGCATGAGATTGACATTCACGCCCGCACGAGTGTTTGCCAGGGGCTCCAAAGGAAAGCCGAGCGACTCGTTGACCAGATCATTGACCTCGCCAGTGTAAAGCTCCCAAATTCCAGGCAGGCTTTCCTGGATCTGGTCACCGTTGATGACATGGTAGCGCAGGGACCGTCCTTTCATTGGTCTGTGAATTTCTGGGAGCGCATTCTCCTCGCGAAATTCATTGATCCTCCCCAACAGAGACTGACATTCTTCCAACGATAGAAAATTGTCGACGATCTGATATCCGATCTTTTCTAGTTGATGTAGATCTGTATCCATTGACCCTCAACCGCATTTGCGGGCAGTCATCTTCTCATTCTTGCCCTGTACCCTGCGGGCCTGCATGCGAACCACACTGAGCTGCACACTCTACGACCAGTTTCCGTCGTGAACTCGGGCTGCCTCATCCTCTAAGGAAGGCCCAACAACCTCAATCGTTCGGTCGCTTCGAGCCAAGACCTCGCGACATGGAAAGGCGAAGGTCAGCTGTTCCTCAAGCCCACCCACAATGGAATAGAAACGCTCTTGGCTCAAACCGTAGACCACACGCCCGATGCTTCCCCAATGGATCGCGCCGGAGCACATCGCACAGGGTTCGCTACTGGCGTACATTGTGAAATTCTGAAGCTCGGTCGCGTGCCATTTTCTGCCGAGCATTCGCACAAGATTGGTTTCAGCGTGTCCGGTGATGTCGCTCTCGGTATCTACTGTGTTTTCCGCTTCGAGCAGTATCTCGCCATCTTGGTTGGCAAGAATGGCGCCAAATGGATGATTGCCTGCAGCCGCGGCTTTGCGGGCTACCTCAAAGGTAGCTCTAAGCAGTTCTGTATCCCGCGGGCTAAGCTCGTTTCCCATTTGGACTGAGACCAACTTTATACTATCAGCTATGGCTGGAACGATGCAGTCCAGCTTCCACGCCACATCATGCCGGGAGAAAATAGGTATAGCAATGACTTTTCGAGTCAAGATCATTTCGCCCATTAAGATCGATGAAGCGGATCTGCGACGGCGTCAAATTCGATATACGGAACATGCCGGCACAGACACGCGCATCCAAGTTTTCAATCTAGAAGAGGGCCCAACAACTCTTGATACTCCCGGGGATCTGCTGTTCTGCGAGCATGCCGTCTTCTTAGAGGGCATGCAGACCAATCCGGATGACTTCGAAGCCATTTTAATCGACTGCGTATTTGATCCGGCATTAGAGGCGCTTCGTGAGCAAGCACCGATAGCCACCTTTGGGCCCATGCTCACTACCTTGCCCTTAGTAGGAATCGTAGCGAGCCGATTCTCATACATTGCGCGGGCGGAGCGCCAAACTCTGTGGCTTGCTGAGATCGCAGAAAAGTATGGTTTCGGAGATCAATTGGCCTCCTCGCGCGCGCTCGGTATTAGCTATCAGGAATCGCGCAAGCCAAAGGTGTTCGATGATGCCATGAGTCGACAGCTCAAGGAGGCGATCAACGACGACGGAGCGGAAGCAGTTGTGATGGGATCAACCACCATGGCGCTTTCAGATAAGGTGAAGAAATCAGCCGGTACCGTGCCGCTGTTTCTTCCTGGCATGGTTGCCCTGCGCGCCATGGAGCATCTCTGGTCTGACGGTTTGCTGAGCCGATGACGAAGATGTCTTAAATAAGTGTTATAGTCATAACATAGTAACAATTGCCCCTGTAACTACCCCTTAGGAGTACGCCGTCACACCGGTGACCATAGACCGAGAATCAAGGCTTCCCCTTTATTACCAGCTGACTGAGCTCCTTTTGGAATCAATACGGCGCGGCGACTGGGAGCCTGGAGACATGCTGCCAACCGAGCAGCAGCTTCAAGACAAGCACGACCTTAGTCGCACAACAGTCAGACAGGCAATTAGAGAACTGGAACTTGAAGGGCTGGTCACGCGCTACCGGGGTAGGGGCACCTTTGTAGCTGAGCCGAAGGTGACGCACAATCCGCGTTTGAGGCTCACCGATTATCTTGAGCAAATGGGAATGACACCTGGATGGCAGATTATCGACGCGGAGTGGATTTCTGTTCCGCCCGAAGTGGCCGAAAGGTTGACCATCGCGCCTGAAACAGAAGTCTTTCGATTGAGGCGACTGAGGTTGGCAGATGGTGATCCCATCGGATATCACATCGCCTTCGTATCGCCCGAGTTCTCCGAGGCTATTGATGAACAAGCGCTCGACCAAGGCGGCTCTTTACGATATTTGCAGAAAGGAAATGATCTGGCAGAAAGCCTGGCAGATCGATTCTTGGAGGCCGTCGGGGCGAGCGAGGATGAAGCACGGCATCTTCGAGTCGAGCCAGCCGCCCCGCTGCTGCTAATAAGACGATTAGTGGTGAGTCGAGATAATCGCCCTATCGAGGATTTTCGAGGCGTCTATCGTGGCGACCGCTTTCAATACCAGATCAGCAATCTGCCGTCGGTTCAGCCGCTCAATGTGTGAATCTAGGCATTCGGTAATTGGTTTGCGGCAAGCGGTATCGAGCCCGGTCGGCACTAATCATCGTCGAGGTGTTCGGTGACCATAAGCCTACGCCAGAGGCTGGAAGAACCGTCCATCCTGGTTGCTCCCGGCGCTTACGATGCCTTTACCGCGCGGCTGATTGAGACCAGCGAATTTGAAGCGGTCT
>CBDTZL010000151.1:0-5135 GCA_965364895.1 uncultured bacterium | reverse complement strand
CTCCGAATTCGGAGCATCCAATAGCAAAAATGAAGGCCAAGTGGGAAGGCGAAGGGTAGCATCCTTGGCAGATGAGGATTTTAGACCGATCATGCGAATAGGCATCATGTGTCACTCCAGTTTCGGTGGCAGCGCTCTAATTGCTATCGAACTGGCGGACCATCTTGCACAACGAGGGCATAAAGTCCACCTATTCACGAGGACGACACCCTTTAGCCACTGGGATTCAAGGAACGGCGTGACCCTTCACACGATCGCACCCGCAGACGAGGACCCTGTATCCGCGGCTGAACTTCATGTGAATTGGTCTGCAAGGGAATTTGAGGCTTTTCTGTCCAACGTGCTCGCGGTTGCTCAAACAGAAGGACTGGATGTACTGCATTTCCACTACGCGTTGCCATTTTCACATGTGTCTCAGGCAGTCGGAAGCAGAATGGGGGCCGGAAGCCCGTTGCTTGTTGGAACCCTGCATGGGACGGACGTCAGCATACATGGCAGGCACTCAGAGACGGGACCTGAATTGGGCAATTCACTTAAACACTTGGACGCTCTAACTACGGTGTCAGCTAGCCACGCTCGGCTAGCGTCCGATGTCTTTGGCTTAGCAGCGCCGCCTCAAGTGATCCCCAATTTTGTCAATCTTTCGCGCTTCCATCCCGGAGATGGAAATGGACACGAGCCAGAGGCTCACGATCGGCCGAGAATTGCTCATGTGTCTAATTTCAGGCCAGTGAAGCGGGCCCAGTCCATGGCCAGAGTCTTTTTGAGCGTACGGGAGCGCTTAAATGCTGATCTCTGGCTGATAGGGGACGGTGCAGAAATGGGGCTGGTCAGGACGATATTTCGGCAGAATGCCGCCCATGATCATGTTACATACTGGGGACTTCAGAGCGACATTCCGAGGCTGTTAGCGCAGACGGATCTTTTGCTGGTCACCAGTGAGACCGAGAGCTTTTGCCTGGCGGCTTTGGAAGCCATGGCTTGCGGGGTACCCGTTTTAGCCCCACGTGTAGGTGGATTGCCCGAGGTGGTTCTGGAGGGAAAGACTGGGATCCTATTTGAGGTTGACGATTACGATTCCGCGGCCGATGCGGCAGTTGATCTATTATCTGATCCCAACCGACTACGGGCAATGCGCGAGGCTGCGATTCAACATGCCAGCGGCTTCAGCCATCAAGAAGGCGTGGCTAGGTACGAAGCCCTCTATCACCGGTTGATCGGCGCCCGTACGAATGGCAGGACGGATGCGCGTTCGCGCGCGGCGCCTTCGTTCTCGACGTCATTCGGTCTTTCGGCAGGGGCTGCCAGCGAAGAATAACGAGCCTCGATTGGCAGCTCGAATCCCATACTGTTTGCTTTGGACGACCTGGCAAGGATAAAACTATGACACTGGACATTCTGGCATTTGCAGCGCATCCGGATGATGCCGAATTGGGTTGCGGGGGAAGCCTGATCCTTGCTGCCGATAATGGGCTGAAAGTATCCATCGCGGATCTAACCGCTGCTGAAATGTCGAGCCGAGGAAATATCGATACGCGTCGCGAGGAGGCAGCCGAAGCATCGAATCGCTTGGGCCTTGCTGAGCGCCAGAACCTTGATCTGCCCGATACTCAAATTGGATCGGACCCATCTCACCAGCTAGCAATCATTCAGCTCATCCGCAAGACCAAACCCCGAATCGTCCTCGCCCCATATTGGGAGGACAGACACCCGGACCACGAGGCTACCAGCAGACTGGTTCGTAAGGCTTGTTTTCTAGCCGGTGTGGGCAAAGTGGGTGAGGGGGCTCCACATCGGCCGGCTAAAATTTGCTACTACATGATTTCACATCCTTTCGAACCCTCGTTTGTAGTCGACATCTCCTCCGTATGGGACCGAAAAGTGGCTGCCGTTTCCGCCTATGCGAGTCAATTTGATATCACTTTAGAAGGCCCGGAAACGCCAATTAGCCAGCCTGGTTTCATGGAGCTAATTGAAGGCCGCTCGATTTGGTTCGGAAAAATGATCGGCGCGGCGTATGGAGAACCATTCTTCATGCCGGGACCTGTCCCACTGCGTGAGCTACCAGGGGCAACCGAGGACGGACCCTTGCCGAATGCTATGCCTCCGTACAGCATGTATTAGTGGCCCATTTCCCCGCTGCTTTGAATTCGAGACCTCGATTTAGTTGGCAGCTCTGCTCCAAATTGAGGCAAAAACGGCAAATGATGGCTGACCACCCCATTCGGGGAAGGAGTTCTAATGAAATTTGGACTGCAAATCAATCGCTTTGACTGGAAAGATGCTCCAGAATCAATTGGCTCGAAACTAGCCGAAATCGCTCGAACCGCAGAGGCGGCCGGATTCGATGGAATTTGGGTTATGGATCACTATTACCAGATCGATCCTGGCTTGGGCAGTAAAGAGGATCCGATGCTCGAAGCGTACAGCGCACTTAATTTCATGGCGGGAGTGACCGAGCGTGTCACGTTGGGAACGATGGTGACTGGCGTTGTCTACCGACATCCGGGTTTTTTAATCAAACAAGTATCGACACTCGATGTTCTCTCGGGTGGACGCGCCATATTTGGAATTGGAGCCGCCTGGTATGAGGAAGAGGCGCATGGTCTCGGATTTCCCTTTCCTCCTCGCAGTGAACGATTTGAGCGGCTCGAGGAGGTGCTGCAGATCGCCAAACAGGTATGGTCGGGTAACTTTGAAGCCTACGAGGGAAAACACTACAAGCTGGACGCGCCAATCAACAATCCGCAGCCGCTCAGCCAGCCTCACCCGCCGATCCTTATTGGAGGAGAGGGCGAGAAGAAGACCTTACGGTTGGTTGCCCAGTATGCGGACGCGTGCAATTTGTTTGCGCGGAACGGGGCCGATCAAGTTGCCCACAAATTGAATGTATTGAGGGGGCATTGCGAAACGCTCAATCGAGATTACGACGAAATTGAGAAGACCGCGATCGATCGGTTCGATCTATCAGCGGGGGGAGTGACGCCGGCCGAGGTCGTCGATCACATCGGGCAGTTTACTGAGATCGGGATCGAATATTTCATCCTCAGTCTCACGACGGTATCCGACATCAAGCCAATCGAGAGGTTCGGGAGCGAGATTATCCCGCAGTTCTTGGAGCCTAGGGCGCAGTAGGCATAGCCTGGCCTCTAGCTACGGCCGGAGGCTGAGCGCCGGAGGGACTACAAACCGTCAAGGAAAATGCTGTGGACGGAGATGGGCCAGCCGCACAACCCCGGCCATTGTTCGCGCGGAACAACAGAAACTTGGCGCCCGCCGATGGCATGCTCCTGAATGTGATTCCCAGCTCATTCAAAGTTATCCGCTGGTCGAAATTATCCGGCCCAATCCGCCCCAGGTAGTACGGCGCTTTGCCCTCGAAAGATCTGCCTCCAGGGATCCCAACAATATAGGAATATCCCGCAGCCGCAGAGCGCACGGCTCCATTTTCATCATTGATGCCAAAAGGAAGAACTAAGGTCTCGGGGCATTGTCCCAAGTTGTGACATATGGTCTGGTGCGCCCCCTTGACTTGCCACCTGACATCATCGTTCTCTATTCGCGCCAGATTGTAATGATCGATCGTGTGGTTGGCGATCTCGTTCCCCAGCCCTTCCAATTCGCGCAGATAGGCCCAGGCGTCGGGATCCTGAGGCCCGTGCACATTGACGGCAACCACCAGGCTTAGACCCCGATCTGTAAAGGCGCGAATCATTGACTGGAAGTGGGGGCGCAGCCAATCGGTCCCGAAGTCATCTAGCGACACAATTAGCGAATTGGAAGCGGGGCAATTCCCCTCTCGGAGTCTTTCTGTGATCTCTCGATAGGTAGTAGTCCTCACACCTTGTGCCAGGATTTCCCTGGCCAGCAGCCGCATCCGCTCGGTGCCAAATGAGGAGTGCAGCATCAATGACATCGGTGTCTGGCATTCACTGTTCAGGAAGAGGGGTCGTTGTGGGGGCACAGCGGTTGCCCGAGGGGGAAGCAGATCGTGAGCCAGCAGATCCGGATCTCCGTCGATCAGGAGAACCGTTGATGCTCGGATAGTTGCGCTCTCTTGGGTATGACCGATGGTCTCATCGAACGCGGTCCCCGCCGCTGACTGCGCGCGCAAGCGCGCTGCCGGCTCCGAATTCCGAATCCTGGAAGGGTTTCCTTCCAAGGAGAGCTTCGGGCGCGTCCCTGTATTCTCGGCCCGGGCTACCTCTGCGCCATAAGACGCCAGCCCGAATAGGATCAACACCCAAAGTGAGATCGGTGGGATGAGCCAATGGTAGATGCGGCGCCGAACATGCTCGGCTCGAAGGAGATCCATTCAACCTTAAAGAAACGCTGGACCTCCATTCTGGGCATCAGACAACCACTGTGCGCTTACATCGAGCTTACACAACGCGATGATGCGCCTTGTAGGCAACACATGAGGCCCGAATTGGATCAATCGCTGGGATTGGGGGGATAAAACTTCGGATTGCGCTAATTCAAACTAAATGGCTCTGAACCAGTGAGTGGTGTAGAGGTAGATCTAAGGCCAGGGAATGCTCACGGCGGTTGAATATCCGAGCTTATTCTGCACACGAACTTGACCGTAGGAATCCGGGCCGCAGCTCGTTTCGTCCGTAAGCGATATGGACGTGCTCGTAGTGGTATAGAAAACGTCGACCGGGAAGCCGCCAGAGCAGATGCGGGCCTCGATGAAATAGGCGAGCTCGACTGCCGGAGCAGCAGCTGACCAGCTGATGTTGACGCTGGAGCCGCTGCGACCGGCTCCCACTCCCTTTGCAGGCGCTATGGATGCATTTGTTTGCAACGGCGGATAGACCACCGGCACCGTGCCGGGGTCGACGTTGGAGGTAGCACCGGAAGCCGTAACCCAACAATGGAATAATGCATCCCATGGCTGAACCCAGTACCAGGTCGAGGAGAAATTTCGACCGTCAAGAGTGGCGGTCTTGCCCTCATCTAAGCCCCAGGCGTAGAGATAAGCCGAGTCGGGACCGTAGCGGCAATTGAGGTTTACATCTGCCATGATCTCAGGAGGTGGTGGTGTCGGCGTATGTGTAGGGGTCGACGTCTCGGCCTCCGTCGGAGTGAATGAGGCGGTTGGTGTGATGGTCGCCGTGAACGTCCGGGACAAG
>CBDTZL010000150.1:0-5138 GCA_965364895.1 uncultured bacterium | reverse complement strand
CTAGATTATTGGCTCTTCCTGAAGAGCCCAACCATAGCCGCCTTGTACCACAACGTGCGCCGAGCAGATTGAATACCGCGGGATTCTCCACTAAGATAACTGGGCGGTGGCGCAAATACCCCTGAATGGTCGCGAATCACCACTGACAAAATCCTAGGAGCAGAACGCGTTGGGTCTACCAACTGGAACCGTAACGTTTCTCTTCACTGACATCGAGGGCAGCACCGATCTCTGGGAACGTGATGAGCAGGGCGCGCGCCAGGTGCTGGTGCGCCACGACGAGATCATTGAGGGGCTGGTAGAGCAGCACGAGGGCATGTTGGTGCGGCCGCGGGGCGAGGGCGACAGCCGCTTCGCGGTGTTCGAGATGGCGCCAAACTCGGTCGCGGCCGCGGTCGATATCCAGCGTGCATTCGCCGAAGAGCCATGGACGACGGAAGATCCGCTCCGCATTCGTATGGGACTACACACTGGCAACGCCGATTTGCGCGAGGGGGACTACTACGGCTCAGCGGTGAACCGCTGCGCTCGTGTCCGCTCGCTTGGACACGGCGGCCAGGTCTTGCTTTCCTTGACCACAGAGCAATTGGCGGCAGGTTACCTCCCGGATGGGGTCGAGGCTCAAGATCTGGGACTTCACCCTCTCAAGGGTCTGAAGCGCCCTGAGCAAGTCTTCCAGCTGATCATCACCGATCTCCCGTCAGATTTCCCTCCCCTCAAGTCCCAGGCCGGTCCGAAGCACAATCTCCCGGAACAGGTCACTCCTTTCGTGGGTCGAGAAGCCGAGATCGCTGCGGTCCGCAATCTTCTCTCGGAAGACGGTGCCCGTCTGGTCACCTTGAAGGGGCCGGGAGGGATGGGCAAGACCCGTTTAGCGATCGAGGTCGCAGGGCAAGAAGCCGAGGCCTATGCAGATGGCGCCCGGTTCGTGGCGCTGGCACCGCTGGACTCGGCTGACCAAATTGTTCAGGCTTTTCTCGAAGCGCTTGATCTCCGGCCGGCCAGCCAGGAGAACCCGCGAGACTTCCTGCTGCAGCACCTTCGTCGGGCAGATCTTCTTATCGTCGTCGACAATTTCGAGCACGTCCTCGACGGCGCGCCGTTCATGGCCGACATTTTGGAACAATCCGCGAAGGTGAAGCTCCTGGCGACTTCTCGAGAGCGGCTTGGCCTGCGCGGAGAGTCTGTTTACGATGTTGCCGGCCTGGAATTCTCGGACTGGCAAACAGTCGAGCAGGCGCTGCTATCGAGCTGCGCCCAGCTCTTCGTTCAAAGCGCGGTCCAGATTCAGCCTCAATTCGAATTGGAGGAGCCGGAAGTCCCGCACCTGCTGCGTATTTGCCGCCTAGTGGATGGCACGCCGTTGGCTCTTCTCTTGAGCGCGGGATGGATGGATATGCTTTCCCTGGCGGAGATTGCTGACGAAGTCGAGAGCAGCCTCGATTTTCTGGAAGCGGAACTGCGCGACGTACCCGCGCGTCAGAAAAGCGTGCGAGCGGTTTTTGATACCTCTTGGGATCGCCTGGCCGAACCGGAGCGCAACCTATTTATGAGGCTCTCCGTTTTTCGCGGAGGCTTCACCCGTGAAGCAGCCTCGGAAGTTGCTGAGGTCGATCTGAGGTCATTGGCTCGACTGGCGGACAAGTCCTTCATTCGCCGGGACCCAGATACCGGTCGTTATGAGATCCATGAGCTGTTGCGCCAGTATGGCGAAGAGCGGCTCTTGGCCAACGAGCAGGCGAGTCAGACAACGCGTCAAGCCCATGCCTCGTACTTTGCCGAGCTGCTAGCGGCTAAAGAAGAGCCGCTGACATCCGGCATTGAGGTGGAGCCGCTGGATGAGATCGAAGCAGACATTGAGAACATCAGGCGGGCTTGGAGCTATCTGGCCAAGGCCGGCGATTCTCAAACTTTGCAAAATTCGCTTTTCAGTCTCTGGCTCTTCCACGAAGTGCGCTGCTGGCTGCACGCAGGGCGGGAACTATTCACAAGTACCGAACGGAGCTTGAGGGAATCATCTGAGGGGAGCCAGATTGATCTGGTTGCAACTCAATTGCAGGCGGTAAGTGCGTGGTTCACTATTCTGCTCGGGCTGCCAGAGAAAGGAGTGGCGACCGCAAAGCGAACACTCGATTGGCTGAACGAACACAGCTATCGAAACGAGTCGACTTACTCTCTGCTTGTTATGGCTGTTGGAAACCAATTCCTACGATCCCCGCCTGATGCGATGACCGCTGCGGAAGAACTGTCAGATATCGGAGATGAGATGGGAAGCAAATGGTGGACGATGAAAGGGAAGACTACCGCCGTAGCCAGTTCAATGCTGATGGGAGATCCGGAACGAGCCGGACGCTACCTTGAGGAGAACGACCAATTGCTGGCCGAAACAGGGGGCGCCTGGAATTCGAGCTTTGGACTGCAAGCGCACGCAGCGATGGCGGAAGCGCGCGGTGATCTCGCTAGAGCAAAAGAGATCAATCTATCGCTCATTAATTCACTGCGCTCTGTCTCCTTTGTGCGCGGGATGCAGTACGCCTACAGCAGCTTAGGACGGATCAGCTTGCGCCTTGAAGAACTCGACGAAGCCGAGGAAAACTACGCCCTCAGTCTCAGGATCTCCTGGGACACAGGGCAAATTTTAGAGATGCTGGCAAACTTGACGGACATTGCAAAGGTTTGGAGAACGCAAGGGAATAGCGCAGAAGCGCTCGAAGCTATCGCTATCGTAATTGCTCATCCAGAGAGCGACCGGTCGAGCGTCTTCAGAGGATCGAGTATCCGTGAAGACGCAGACGCTCTTCGATCTGAACTTGAAAGTGAACTCAGTCCGGATCAGTATCAAACCGCTTGGGAGAAGGGGTCCAGCGAAGAAGTCGATGACATTGTGGGCAGAATTCTCAGCCGGCTAGAGACATGATTCCTGGCGACGTGAAACAGCTCCAGAGATCCGCGCAGTGCTTGCTTTGATCCAGATCTAGGCCATCCACCGTCAAACAATGGAACTCCCCACCGGAACCGTCACGTTTCTCTTCACCGATATTGAAGGCAGCACCGAGCTCTGGGAGCGAGATGAAGTCGCCGCGCGGCAGATGCTCGTTCGGCACGACCGGATCATCGAGGAGCTAGTCGAGGATCACGAGGGCATGCTCGTCCGGCCACGCGGCGAGGGGGACAGCCGATTTGCGGTCTTCGAACAGGCTCCTGGTGCGGTGAAGGCGGCCGCCTCCATCCAACAGGCGTTTGTTGCCGAGACATGGCCTACGCCAGAGCCGCTGCAGATCCGGGTGGGATTGCACACAGGAACCGCCGATTTACGCGAAGGCGATTACTACGGCTCGGCGGTCAATCGCTGCGCCCGGGTGCGATCGTTGGCCTACGGAGGGCAGGTGCTGTTGTCGCTGGCGACTGAGCAGCTGATCGCGGACCACCTCTCGCAAGGGGTCGAGGTCCGCGACCTGGGCCTGCACCCGCTCAAGGGCCTGAGTCGGCCAGAGCGAATCTTTCAACTGGTCATTCCAGAAGCCCCATCCGATTTCCCCGAGCTCCAAACGCAGCTTGGGCCCAACCACAACCTTCCGGAGCAGCTGACCCCTTTCGTCGGCAGAGAGGCAGAGATTGCAGAGGTCCGCTCGCTGCTCTCTCAAGATGGAATCCGGCTTGTGACCCTCAAGGGCCCGGGTGGGATAGGCAAAACGCGGTTGGCAATTGAGATCGCAAACCAGGTGCTGGAAAGGTTCGCCGGTGGTGCACGATTTGTATCGCTGGCTCCGCTGGACTCCGCGGATCAGATCGTGCAGGCGTTCCTCGAATCGCTCGATCTCAGGCCAGCCAGCGGAGAGGATCCCAGGGACTTCCTGATTCACCACCTCCAGCGTGAGCATCTTCTGATCGTCGTCGACAATTTCGAGCACGTTTTGGATGACGCGCCGCTTGTGACGGAGATCTTAGAGATCGCCCCAAAGGTCAAGGTCCTGACCACGTCGCGCGAGCGGTTGGGGTTGCGAGGCGAATCGGTATTCGATCTGACCGGCCTGGAGTACGCGAACTGGCAGACGGTCGAGCAGGCTCTTTCGGCCAGTTGCGGTCAACTGTTTGTTCAAGGCGCGCTGCAGGTTCAACGACAATTCGAGTTAAATGAGGCCGATGTCACGCACGTGGCACGCATCTGTCGGCTTGTCGACGGCGCACCCCTGGCTTTGCTCCTGAGCGCCGCTTGGATCGATGTGCTTTCGGTTGAAGAGATCGCGGACGAAGTCGAAGCCAGCCTCGAGTTTCTTGAATCGGAAATGAGAGACGCACCGGCGCGCCAGCGCAGCCTGCGCGCGGTCTTCGAAGCTTCCTGGGAGCGATTAGAGGAGCCGGGACGCGAGCTTTTCATGAGGCTTTCGGTGTTTCGTGGCGGCTTCACGCGTGCGGCCGCTTCAGCAGTTGCGCAGGCTGACCTGAGGTCACTTGCCCGCCTAACAGACAAATCCTTCCTCCGGCGAGAGCCAGATACCGGTCGATACGAGATCCACGAACAGCTCAGGCAATTCGGAGAACGACGGCTCTCGGCTGAGGCCACCGAATCGACCCGCAAGGCGCATGCCTCCTACTTCGCCGATTTCTTGGCGGCTCAGGAGGTTCCGTTGACGAGCGCCGATCGGCCGGAAGTGCAGGATGAGATCGAAGCGGACATCGAGAACATCCGCCGGGCGTGGACGCACTTGGGCGAAGTGGGCGACACAGCTGCGCTTCAGAAATCGATGTTCAGCCTCATGCTGTTTCACGAAAAACGGGGATGGTATCACGCCGGCGTGGAATTGTTCTCCAGCGTTGGGCAGTTGCTGACACAGACCTCGCAAACGCAAGATAGCAAAGTCCTGGCCGCGCAGCTCGAGGGGATCGAGGCGTTTTTCACGGTGATCCTCGGATTTCCGAAAGAAGGATTGGAGACCGCTCAGCGCTCGCTCGATTGGCTCCGCCAGCACGGCCATCACAACGACACCGCCTACTCGTTGACAGCGTTCGCGGTGGGAAATATTGTCCTGCGCAACATGACCGAAGCGATGGATGCCTGGCGGGAGATGGTTGAAATCGGGGAGGTGATTGGCAGCAAATGGTGGCAATCCAACGGCATGGGCGGGATGGCGGGTGTC
>CBDTZL010000149.1:0-5139 GCA_965364895.1 uncultured bacterium | reverse complement strand
GCTTGATCTCGACTTGACCCGGATCGACATGGCACTGCAGGCGGTAGAAGCCGCAGGGGTCAAGCTTCAAGTGGGTTTTAACCGCCGCTTTGACCCGAATTTTCGACGGGTGAAGGAGATGGTGGCAGATGGCAAGATCGGCGAACCTCACATCCTGCGCATAACGAGCCGCGACCCTGAGCCGCCGCCGCTGGAGTATGTCAAGACATCCGGCGGGATATTCCTGGACATGACGATTCACGACTTCGACATGGCGCGCTACATTACGGGGAGCGAAGTAGAAGAAATCTATGTGATCGGCGGGGTCATGATCGACCCCGGGATTGGAGAGCTTGGGGATCTCGATACGGCGATCATCACACTGCGTTTTGAGAATGGCGTCATCGGCACGATCGACAATAGCCGTCAGGCAGTTTATGGCTATGACCAGCGCATCGAGCTATTTGGCTCGGAGGGAATGATTTCTACTGAGAATGAAACGCTTGATCGACACACGTATAGCAATGCGGATGGAATTCAAAGCCCCCTGCCGCTCTACTTCTTCCTCGAGCGCTATACTGAATCCTATTTACGCGAGATGCAGTCCTTTGTAGATAGCGTTGAAAATGACACACCGCTCGAGGTAACCGGCGCGGATGGTCGTGCGCCAGTCGTTATCGGTTTGGCCGCTCGGTTGTCCTATGATGAGAATCGGCCTGTGAGCTTGAAGGAGATAAGCCCGTGATCCAATCCCCTCTCAAGGTGGGGGCGGTTGGCTGCGGGAATGTGGTCGTCACGCGGCACATTCCCGCGGTGATGCGAGTAGAAGGTGCACAGGTGGTGGCGGTAGCCGATCCGGTGGACGCACGCGCCCGTGCGGCGCAGGAAGCGGCTGGGTTATCAGACTCCAAAGCCTTCGATTCGCTGGAGGTTATGGCGCAGGCCTGCGAGTTGGACTACCTGGTTGTCGGCGTTCCCCCATCGGTGCGCCGTCCGATCGTTGAGAAAGCGTTTGAGCTGGGTCTGGATGTGCTGACCGAGAAGCCGCTAGCAACGCGCCCTTCAGAGGCAGATAAGATGATCGAGCAGGCTCAAGCGCTCGGTCGCACATTCGGCATGGTGCACAACTTTCTGTATTTCCCTGAGTACCGATTGATTCGGGAGTTAGTCGATCAGGGCGAAGTGGGCGAACTGCATCACATTGCCATTAATCTCCTGGGGGTACCCGATGATCCAGGTAACGAAGAATACCGGCCGCGCTGGCGACACGATGTAGATGCGGCCGGGGGTGGGGTGCTCATGGATCTGATCCATGTGTTCTACCTGGCGGAGTTCCTTATGAACAGTCAGATCTCCGGAGTAAGCGCAGTCGTTGACAACTTCGGATCGCCAGAGGAGCAGATCGAGGATTTTGTGCTGGCGCACTTGTACTTTCCGAAAGGCTACGCGTCGGTCAACGTGAGTTGGAGCCAGGGGCCGGGGGGAGTGGAGGTTACTGGTTCGCGCGGCAGGATTCTCGCCTTTTATGAGGATTTCAATACCGGGCCCTTTTCGACATTCGATGAGATGACGCTCGTCAACGAAGCCGGAAAGAAAACCTATCAACCAAGGCACGGGACGGAAGCCACCGACGACACCTTCGACGAACTGCACAGAGATTTTATCGAAGCGATCCGCGAAGGCCGTGAACCGGCCGGGACCGCCCAGGACGGAGCTCGCAGCCTACAGGCTGCGCTGGCGACCTACGCCTCAGGGATGCTGGGACGCCGTGTGCCACTCCCGCTGAGCGACGATGACCCTATCTATCAGGAAGGTGTGGTCGGCCTGCGCCGCAGTTCAACGGATGGAGTCGACCGGCTTCGAAGAAAAACCCTGTTTGGGATGCAGCCCGTTGGAGAACCAACATCATGAAGATCGGACTCTTCACCGAATCACTCGACGACCTGAGCTTTGATGACGCGCTGGATTGGTGTGTTTCTCACGAGATCGAAGCGGTCGAGATTGGAACAGGAAATTTCTCATCCGCGCCCCATTGCGATCTCGATGCGCTCGTGAACGACAAGCGCGCTCGAGAAGCATTTCTGGGCGCGATCCGCGATCGAGGTTTGCTGCTGAGTGCTTTGAACTGCAACGGAAATGTGCTCGACCCAGATGCCGATCGAGGAGCCAGTTCGAAAGAAGTATTCAACAAGACTTTGGAGGCTGCCAATCGTCTCGAGCTGGATACGATCGTCACGATGAGCGGCTGCCCGGGCGACCTCGAGGGTGGGAGCTACCCAAATTGGGTGACTTGCACGTGGCAGCCGGAGTATGTCGAGCTGCTGGAACGGCAGTGGGATGAAGTAGCGGTGCCGTTCTGGACTGAAGCGGGTGAAAAGGCACGCCAGCTCGGGGTTCGAGTTGCGATTGAAATGCATCCTGGTCAACTGGCCTATAACACGCGCTCTTTGCAGAAACTCCGCGAGATTGGTGGTTTGGATGTTATCGGCGCCAATCTGGATCCGAGCCACCTGTTCTATCAGGGTATGGACCCAAACCAGGTCGTCCGAGCGCTTGGGCAGGGTGCTGTGTTCCACGTGCACGCCAAAGATACGCGCCTCAACCCGCACGAAACGGCGCTCAATGGCACGCTCGACACTCGGCCAATGGTAGAGCCTGGAGTCAGAACCTGGGAGTATGTGACGCTTGGGTACGGCCACGACGAGAGTTTCTGGCGAAACTTCCTGAGTACCTTGCGTGTTATGGATTATGATGGCGTACTCAGCATCGAACATGAAGACATGTTGATGAGTTCGCGGGAGGGTATAGAAAAGAGCATTTCCTTCCTGCAAGGATTGACTCCGCGCACTACTCCCTGATCGTTTGGGTTAGGGTTTCCAAGCGCTTCTAAGGTCCGAACTCAGATCGCGCACAGCCAGATCTGAGGCTTTCGAAAGGAGGTGGATCACAGCTAATCGAACCCCATTGAAACTTAAGTTGATGACCCTTTATTCTTCCAAGGAGGAGAAATCGATGAAGTTAGGATGGAAAATTTTTGGCGTATTGCTTCTCGGGGGCCTGCTTGCGGCCGCCTGTGCCACGCCGGAGCCCGTCATTCAGACGGTTGTCGTTGAGAGTGAGGTTGAAGTTCCGGTCGAGGTCGAGGTAACGCGCGAAGTCGAGGTCGTAGTAGAACCCACTCCAATCGGCGGCGAGCTATTTCTATACTCATGTCTGTTTGACCCGCCCGAGTACGGAGTGCTGTTCGAACAGTTCAAGGCGCTGTACGGTGTCACGGTAACCTGCCTGGAAATGAGCAGCGGTGAGTCGTTGGAGCGGATTCGCGCAGAGAGTGAGAATCCCCAGGCTGACGTGCTGTTTGGCAATACAAACCTGGCACACGTGAACCTGTCCTCAGACGGCCTGACGGAGGCCTACAAGGGCGATGGCTGGAACAGCCTGCCCGAAGGTGCAGTGAAAGATCCGGACGGCGGTTGGACGGGCTTGTACTACGGCGTGATGGGAATCGGCTGCAGTCCAGAGCGGCTTGAGGAAATCGGCGCTGAATGCCCGACATCCTGGGATGATCTGCTCGATCCAATCTACGAAGGCGAGATTGTCATCGCCAGCCCGGCAGCCTCGGGCACCTCATACACGGTGCTGAGCGGGCTTGCCCAGCTGATGGGCGAAGACGCCGCATTTGAGTGGTACCACGAGTTCGACAAGAACGTAGCCCAGTACACCTCGTCGGGCAGCGCGCCCGGCAAGATGGCTGCGGCGGGTGAGTTCGCAATTGGGATCTCGTTCGCCCACGACATCCAAGTTCAACAGCAAAAGGGTCTGCCGGTACTTCTCAACTTCGCGTCGGAAGGGATGCCCTTTGAAGTCGGCGGAATCTCGATCATCAAAGGCGCTAAGAACCTGGCCGCTGCGCAAGCCTGGGTAGATTGGGTACTGCAGCCGGCCTTCCAGCGCTATCACAACGACGTGTACAACCGAATCCCGGTCCTCGATACTGTTGCGCTTCAGGAATCTTCTTTCGGACTTGACGAAGTTAAGCTAATCGATGGATACAACCCGACAGAGTGGGCCGCCGAGCGCGATCGGCTGGTCGCTCGGTGGGAGGAGGAAATCGGATCACAGCGGTAAATTGATCAAGCTTCTCAAGGGGGCAGGCATCGCCTGCCCCCTTCTTTTCACAGGCAACGCTCAAGCGCGCATTTAAAAAAAACCCAATACTTGTTCATGGCAATTTCCATTTCGCTATCCGATCGCATCCGTAATCGTCGCCCGCTACTCATCATCGCAGCGGTCCAGATCGTCGTTCTGACCTTGGTCGCTATGTGGGTCATGGATATCGTGATTGTCGAAGATACGCGGGAAGTGGTGGATGGAGTAGAGACGATCACCTTTCGTCGCGAGCTGATCGGCGATCCTCTGCTTTTCGTGCTCGCGGCGATCGGCATGAGTCTGCCGCTGCTGTCGAGCAGGCTTCGCCGCGAGCCGGTGATGATGCTCGCAGTGCAGCTCGCAATCGTTGCCTTGCTCATCTTTGTGCTTTGGCCTGTGGCCCAGGTGTTCGTGGAGGCTTTTGAGTCAACCGAAGTGGAGGGGGCGTACTCGCTCGAGCACTTTCAGCGGTTGTTGACAAAGCCCATGGTGGCCCGCGCCACTCGCAACACGCTCTGGCTAGGGGTGACCTCGGCCACGCTCTCGACAATGATCGGAGCGGTCGTGGCATACACGCTGACGCTGACGGATATACCCTGGAAGCGATGGCTGAGGATTCTGGTGGTCATAACCCTCATATCGCCACCATTTGCAGTGAGCTTCGCTTTCATCCTACTTTTTGGTCGGCGGGGACTGATCACTTACGATCTTCTGGGCATACAGGAGTGGACCATCTACGGTCCCGATGGGATTATCCTGGTCCAGCTGATCAGCAACATCCCATTGGCGGTGCTCATTCTCATGGCCGTGTTCGCTTCCATGAACAGAGATCTTGAAGATGCGGCTGAGGACTTAGGCGCAAAGACCTTCAGGGTGCTTAGGACAATTACCTTTCCCCTGGTTACTCCGGCCCTTCTAACCGCCTGGCTGCTCAATTTCATCTCATCTATTTCAGACTTCGGCAACCCCATGTTGATCGGAGGGGGTTTTCAGCTGCTCGCCCCTCAGGCC
>CBDTZL010000148.1:0-5176 GCA_965364895.1 uncultured bacterium | reverse complement strand
CAATCTGCATGGATTCGAAGCCTGGGAGCAGGTTGAAGGGCAATACTTGAGGTATTTGATCACCGGACCGATGCTCTGGCTTGGACTGTCCGAGATCAGCCAGGATGGATCCGCTTTTCAGCTTACTCATTCAGGCACACAGTCGAAGGAAGGGCTGGCGAAGGCCTGGCCAGATGGCCGGATTCGGGTCGCGCGTCAGGCGGATCGCGCATTGCGCTATCAGGTCGCGCGGCTCTGCGAGTGGGAGCAGATGGACCGAGGTGCGTATCACTACCGCCTGACCGCCCGGTCCCTGCGGGCCGCTGAAGAGCAGGGCCTGACTGCAGCGCACGCGCATCAAATCCTAGCTGAGATTCCAGTACCGGAAGGCATGCTCAAAGCGCTGAAACGTTGGGAGCAGGCTGGGATGGAGGCGGAAGTTGGGCGGCAGACCGTGCTTCAGGTAGAGGATGAGCAAGTGCTCGCTCTGTTGATGAATGAACCAAGCACTCGTCGCTTCTTAGGGGAGCAGCTAGGGCCAAAGAGCGTCGTTGTGGATTCAGCCAAGTGGAAGAAGCTGCGGGAAGCTGCACTCCAATTGGGTCTGCTCATCGGTGACCAGCACATCGATTCCAGGCCATAGGTCGGCCGGGAGAGAACCTGAGCCGCTTAAGATGGATCTGATGACTACCTTCAGCGATCCAAATCTCAATGCGATCGTGGTTTGGAGACGTATCAGGGAAAGGGATTTGAGGGAAAAATGAGTTCAGACCCCATCACAGCCGTATTTGTGAGAGATGTCAAGCCGGATCGAATGGGTGAGTTCGAGGAGTGGGCCGAAGGCATTATCCAGGCTGTACGGCGATTTGACGGTTATCTGGGCGCAGATGTCATTCGCCCTGGCGACCACACGCATCCTGAGTATGTCATAGTGGTTCGATTTGACAAATACGAGCACCTGAGAACATGGATGGGATCGGAGGTGCGAGAAGAATGGCTAAAGAAGTCGGAAGAAATGACGATCGGTGAGGCCTATATCCAAGAAGCGCACGGATTTGAGCCCTGGTTTACGCTTCCAGATCATTCCGCATTGTCGGCCCCACCCGCCCGTTACAAGATGGCATTGATTACCATTCTGGCAATTTACCCTCCGCTACTTGTAGTCAGCACATTGCTCGCGTCACTTCTGCAGGGATGGCCAAGAGCCTTGCTTATCCTGCTTACCGTGCTCGTTTTGGTTCCAACAATGACGTACTTAATTATGCCGTGGATGACTCGCCTGTTTCGCCCATGGCTTTACCCGCGTGCTGCAGGCAATTAGCAATGCATTTCATCACCTTACTGAATAGGCTCCAGAAATGTTGAGGATCGTCCAGCGTGCCTCAGGATTGCTGCGATTTTGACCTCCGCATAATCCTCAGACCCTACAAGAGCGTCAGGCTAGACCCTGCTAGCTCGTCGGGACAAGCCCTGACTTGGTCAGGACAGGCTGGCCTCCATCGTGATCTCGACCGCTTCCAGGGCACGTGAAATGGGACAGTTTTTCTTGGCACTCTCAGCTTGCTCCTGAAATGCCTGCTCGTCAATTCCTGCTACCTGAGCCTTTGTTATCAGGTGAATCTTGGTAACGGTCCATCCAGTCTCAAGCTTATCAATGTGGACTTCGGCGGTGGTTTGCACCGAATCGGGGGCATGGCCTGCGGCGCTTAGCCCAGAAGACAACGCCATGGAGAAGCACCCGGCATGCGCCGCACCCAAGAGTTCCTCAGGGTTGGTGCCATCTGCCTCTTCGAAACGAGAGGGCACTGAATAGGGACCCTCGTAGTCTGCGAACTGCATGTGCCCGTGACCTTCTTTGATGCTCCCGTGCCATGTGGCCGAAGCGTGTCTAACTGGCATACCCATCTCCTCCCGGAGAGCTAGCTCGCGAATCCGGAAGTACTTTCGCGATGACTGTCTCCAATTCATCGATTGTTACCGGTTTAGATACGAAACCGCTGGCACCTAAATTCATGGCCTGGTCGACACGTACGTCGGAGGCCTCGGTGGACAGCATGATGACCTTCTGGTCCTTCAACTCTTTGCGCATGCCCAGAAACTCCAGGAAATCCATGCCTGTGACCTCGGGCATGTTGATATCCAGCACGATCAGATCGGTTCGCTGGCCGGCGAGAAGTGCCTGAGCCGCTTTGCGCGCATCTCGCCAGGTTTTCACTTCAAACTCCAGTAGTTCGAGCATCAGCCGTACGGCGTGGCTCATCTCGTCGTCGTCGTCAATAATCCAGGCTTGTCTCATTTAATACTCCGGCCGTGGATCGATCAAGCAATCTCGGCCTTGACTCTCTCCGCCAGATCCCGATTGATGCCAGGAACGGTCTCGATCTCTTCTACCTCCGCCGAACGAATTCCATCCAGATCGCCGAAAGTCTGCAGCAATGCCTTTCGGCGGGCAGGCCCGATTCCCTGAATTGTATCTAGCTTCGACGTGATCCCACTCCGCCTTCTTTGCGTCCGATGGTGGCTGAGGGCAAACCGATGGGCTTCATCACGTACCCTCTGAACAAGGAACAGAGCCTGTGAGTTTTTAGGCAGGATGATCGAATCCCGTTTCTTTAGCTGAAATAATTCCTCGTACCGCTTGGCCAGGCCCACGATAGGGACCTTCTGCTCCAGTCCAAAGGATTTCAGAACGTCGGCCGCTCTCCTGAGCTGGCCTTTGCCCCCATCGATGAGGATCAAATCGGGTAGGATGCCGAATCCCCGATCTACCTTCGCTCCGGGGCTCTTCGCAGTCTCTTGAGCCAACGTCCAGCGGCTCAACCGACGATTCAATAATTCCTCCATGCTCGCGAAGTCATCCTGGCCTTGAACAGACTTGATCGTGAATTTGCGATAGAGTGATTTACTCGGCGAACCACGTTCGAACACTACCATAGACCCCGCTGCAGCAGTGCCCTGTAGATTTGAAATGTCGTACCCCTCGATCCGGTTGGGTGGCTTATCCAGGTTCAGGGCCTCCTGCAATTCGGAGAGCGCAAGCACATGCTTACTCCGGTCCGCCTCCCACCGGGCTTTTAGCATTATCAGCGTCTCGGCCGCATTGTCGGCCGCCATCTCAACCAGTTCTCTCTTCAGCCCCCGTCGCGGGACGGTAATCTTGACTTTGCGATGCTTACTCCGACGATTCAGCCAGCTTTCAATAATCGCGGCTTCCTCTATTTCCAATGGGAGAAGCAGTCGCTGTGGCAAAGTAGCTGAATTTGCGTAAAACTGCTTTACGAAGGCACGCACGACTTCTTCGTCGTCGGCCTCACTTGTGCCGTCCAGGACAAAATACTCTCGTCCTATCATCTTTCCGCGACGAATAAAAAACACCTGCACACACGCGTTTCGCTCGTCCCGTGCAAAGGCAATCACATCTGAATCCAGCCGATCGTTAGATACTACTTTTTGGCCTTCCACGACCTTTTCGATCGCCGTGAGTTGATCACGGATAGCCGCTGCTCGCTCGTAATCCATGCCGGCAGAAGCGCGCTCCATGTCTTGCTCCAGCCGTTCGAGGATCGGGTCGGTATGCCCCTCCAAAAACCGGCATAAATCCGCGATCATCGCACGATAACCCGCCTGTCCTACGACACCGATACAGGGAGCGAGGCAGAGTTTAATGTCGTGATACAGACACGCTCGCAAGTCTTCGCCCGTGATCACGCGATCGCAGGTCAGATATGGAAAGATTTTTCGCAGGACGTCCAGAGTCTGATGCACGGCCCATACGCTTGTATAGGGCCCGTAGTAACGGCTGCCATCGTCAACCACGCGGCGGGTCATGGTGACCTTCGGAAACGGATCCCCCCAATGCACTCTTACGTAGGGATAACGCTTGTCGTCCTTGAGCCGCACGTTGTACTTCGGCTTGTGTCGCTTGATCAGGTTCATCTCGAGAATCAAGGCCTCGAGCTCCGAATCAACGACGATCCACTCGATATCCGCGATGTGCGCCACGAGATGCTTGGTTCTTTTCTCGTGGGCGGCTGAGGCGTGGAAATAGGAGCGAACGCGGCTGCGAAGATTCACCGCCTTGCCTACATAGATCACCCGGCCTGCCTTGTCTTTCATGAGATAGCAGCCGGGCTTGGCGGGGATCCCCTCAAGCATCACTTGGGGCATGTCGGCGCGATTGTAGCATAGGGCTCAAGGGTGATATTCTGCGGTGTGTTGAACCCTGTATACTCATCCGCCAGACCATCGAGGGTATTTATTTGACTCACTACACTAAGCGCAAGGGCCACATGACCGCCATTCAAAAGGCCGTGCTGGCAGCAGCCGATGCCTCGAAAGCTGTACGCCGTCATTTGAGCTTGGACGGGGATGCTCTGCAGGTTGGAGATCACCGTGTGCAGCTGAAGCCAGACGGGAAGATCTACGTGATTGCTATTGGAAAGGCAGCGCCTTCGATGGCCTCGGCCACATCCGCCGTGCTGAGCAGGAAGGTCACAGAAGGCCTGGTTACCGAGCCTCGGTACCCCGGGATCGAGGGGCGCGCCAAGAAGGTCAGGCTCTCGCGTGCTTTTCACACGACCCTCACGGAGCACCCGCTTCCCGGCCCGGGCAGCCTGGATGCTGGAGTTTCCGCGGCCGCCTTATTGGGCGGAACTGACGAAAAGGACCTGGTACTGGTGTTGGTCTCCGGCGGAGCGTCCGCCATGATCGAGCTACCGATTCGCGGGGTTTCGATGGAAGAGCTAAGCGTCACAAACCAACTGCTCCTGGCTTCCGGAGCTCCTATCGATGAAGTCAACCAGGTGCGGAGTGCGCTTTCGCAGCTAAAGTCTGGGGGGATGGCTCGTCTTGCGGCCCCAGCCCGGGTGGTTTCGCTCATCCTCTCGGACGTAGTTGGGGATCGCCTGAGCTCGATAGGCTCGGGACCGACCGTGGTCCGCGCCAGCCAGCCGGATCGAGCCATCAAGATTCTGGAAGATTACCGGATCTGGGAGGCGGTTCCGATCACAATCCGCGAAGCGCTTGAAAAACCCCGCTTAAAGCCAGCCCCGGCGCGGCGGCCGATCAACATCATTGTTGGCTCCAATCGTATGGTCCTTGATGCCGCGGCCATAAAGGCCAAGGAGCTTGGCTACAAGCCCGAGATCCTGACCGCCAATATGACCGGTGAAGCGAGAGTTGCCGGATGGCGGCTCGC
>CBDTZL010000147.1:0-5346 GCA_965364895.1 uncultured bacterium | reverse complement strand
TGTAGAACTCGTACACCTTGCCGTTTCTCAGCAATACGGCCGCCAGGTCTTCCGAGTATCGAACACTCACAACGGGATCGTCCTGCGCATGATGGATCTGGATTGGATGATCAAGGAACCCGATGTTTTCGGTCAGCGAGACGGCCTTCCAATAGTCAGTCTGGGAATCTGGACGCCCATACGCGTCGTAGATCTCCTGTGATCTTCGAGGGCGGTCAGTGCCCTCCGGGGTCGCCGGTGGCCGGTAGGAGTTGTCGACAATTCCATAGGCCGTGAGGTCATCATAGCTGTATACTGCGCCGGCCCAGATCACCCCGGCCTGAATATCTGGTTCGATCAGCATCGCCCGCAGGACCAGGTTGCCTGCCATGCTGTGACCCCACATGCCGATACCTTGTGGATCGATCCAATCAAGTGTCTGGAGGCTCTTCAGGGCGGCGATTGCATCGATGGTGTATGCGGGTGAGAAATAAGATCCGGTCGGCTCACCCTCCGATTCACCATGGCCCCGATAGTCAATCTTGAAGACCACAAAACCATTCCTGGCAAGGTAATCAAGGTAGGCGACATATCGCTCCGTGGTGTTGTAATCTGCAGGCGGTATGTACCCGTGGTTGAATACGACGGCCTTGAAGCCGGATTCTGGCATTTCTGAGTTGGGAATCGTGAGCAGGCCATAGATCTTGTTGCCTTCAGATATGTAGCTCACAAGGTGCTGTTGATAGAAGAAGGTTGGTGTTAGTTCCTCCTCGAAGGTAATTTGACTTCCCGTGATCTCGAGGCCACGCAAATAGGGGATGGTGATCTCATTGCCAACATCGAAGACAACTTCTGTCGCTGTCGGGGATTCTGAAGCGGGGTCGCTGGGTGAGGCCGTCGGTGCTGGGCGTCCTGTCGGTTGCGTAGCAATTGGGTCGCTATCTGGAGGAAATTCGGCAGGATCCTGATTCGTGGGAATCGCGGTTGGGATCGCAACCATTCGGCTGCCCTGAGGCACGTTGCAGCTAGCTGTAACAACCAGAACAACCACGAGTAAGACAATGATGTGATTTCGAGTGGCCAAACCGAACAGTCCTTTTGCCAAGCAAAACTAAGTCCAGCGAGCGATTGTACCTGTGGCTTTGTTCTCCTGTGGGGCGATTGCACCTAAGCACCTTCATTTCCGGAGTCGCAACAAAAGCCACTGATGGGGCTCGAACACACCAGCTCGCCAACTAGGTGTGCGGTTCCCTGTCCGAGTCCGGTTTGGTTCTCATCGCCCGAGCTAACTGTGGGTGAATCTAGACAAAGCCCGCCCCCTATGACATAATCCATATAAGCGGCCAGCGAAAGGGAAGTCGCATTCCGGCAGGCCGCAGTCGGTATTTTTCCCCCACTGAGCCAATCTCTCGATTGGTCCCCTATCCACAATTTAGTGTTCGCGAAGGAGGCAAGGTCTTATGATTCCACCCTCGTTCGATTACGAGGCTCCCAGTTCGGTTGAGGAGGCGGTTGCGATTCTCGGCAAGAACCCGGAGGCCAAGATCCTGGCGGGCGGTCAAAGCCTAATAGCATTAATGAAACTTAGGCTGGCATCGCCCGCAGTGCTCGTTGACATCAACAACATTGATGGTCTCGGCTACATCAAAGAGGATGACGGATGGCTCAAGATCGGGGCAATGACGCGCGAAAGTGAGCTAGATGCATCTGACCTGGTCCGGAAGAAATATCCGCTGTTGGCTGACACCACCCGCGTGATTGCCGATCCGCTAGTGCGAAATCTGTCTACCCTTGGCGGCAATTTGGCCCACGCTGATCCGGCGAACGACCACCCCGCCGCGATGTTGGCCTACGGCGCGGAGTTGATCGCGACCGGCCCTAAAGGCGAGCGCACGATTCCGGTTGGAGATTTCTTCACCGGTCCATTTGAGACGAGTCTGGCACAAGATGAAATCTTGACTGAGATCCGCATCCCGTCACCCAACGGCTCAAGCGGCGGTGCCTATGAAAAGCTCGAGCGCAAGGTAGGCGATTTCGCTACGGCCGCGGTTGCGGCGCAAGTCAAGTTGGGCAAAAAAGGTGTGGTGGAGCAGGCCGGGATCGGGCTCACAAATGTCGGCTTGACCCCGATCAAGGCCACCGCCGCCGAAGAATCTCTGAAGGGTAAGGAAGCGGACGAGGCCGCGATCTCTGAGGCGGCCCAACTGGCCTCCGAGGCCGCAGAGCCGGAGGGGGATCCGCGCGGATCAGCGGAATATAAGCGCGCGATGATCAAGACTCTTACGCATCGCGCGATCAAGACGGCCGTCGGCCGAGCAGAGGGAGGTTAGCCATGAGCAATCACCACATCAGTGTTACTGTCAACGGCGCCGTGCAAGAGGCCGACGTCGATGCTCGTCTTCTACTGGTGCATTTCATCCGGGAAGATCTAGACATGACGGGAACACACATCGGCTGCGATACCTCGCACTGCGGTGCGTGTACCGTTCTCATCAACGGCAAGGCCATCAAATCGTGCACGTACTTCGCCGTTCAGGCGGATGGAGCCGAAGTGAGCACCGTGGAAGGGCTCGTGCAGAATGGCGACCTGTCCCCAATTCAAGAGGGTTTCCACGAAATGCATGGATTGCAATGTGGCTTCTGCACTCCGGGGATGATGCTCTCATCGATGGCGCTTTTGGAGCAGAATCCCAACCCGACCGAAGATGAGATTCGCTGGGGCTTATCCGGCAACCTGTGCCGCTGTACCGGCTATGTCAACATCGTGAAGGCGGTGCAGTACGCCTCCGAGAAGATGCAGGAGTAGGAGCAGACAATGGCAGAGATTCAGGGACTGGGACATTCCAGAAAACGAGTCGAAGACGCACGCTTCATCCGGGGTCGTGGAGATTACATCGACGATCTAAAGGTCCCGGGCATGATCTATTTGGATATCGTTCGCAGCCCGCTGGCGCGGGCGAAGATCAAAAGCATCAACACTGAAAAGGCACTAGAAGTTCCCGGGGTACTGGCGGTCGTAACCGGAGAAACGCTGAAAGAATACAACGTTCACAACATGCCGACTCTCATGAACGAACATCAGATGGTGCTGCCATTGGATATGGTGGAATACCAATTCCAGGAGGTTGCCGGCGTATTGGCGACCAGCCGCTATGCGGCGGCAGATGGCGTGGCTGCGGTGGAGGTGGATTACGAACCGCTCGAAGCTGTTGTGGATCCATTTAGAGCACTCGAACCTGACGCGCCGTTAATCTGGCCGGATCGGCCCAAGTGGGCCGAAGTTCCGGAGGAGGAGCGCAGCAATCACATCTGGCACTGGGAGGCGGGCGACAAGGAAGTCACCGACAAGGCGTTTGATGACGCCGAGGTTACCGTAAAAGAAGATCTATACATTCCTCGCATCCATGTTGCCTCAATCGAAACCTGTGGATGCGTGGCCAAGTGGGATGCCGTGGAAGGTCAGCTGACGCTTTGGATGACGACTCAGGCGCCCCATGCGATCCGCACCGTGCTCGCACTTGTGACGGGACATCTGGGGCTTTCTGAGGAGAAGATCCGAGTGATCTCTCCCGACCTCGGTGGAGGATTCGGCGGCAAGGTGCCCGTGTACCCCGGCTATGTGATTGCGGTGGCGGCCTCTATCGTGACCGGAGCACCGGTCAAATGGATCGAGGATCGTACTGAAAACCTGGGTGCGGATTCGTTTGGCCGCGATTACCACATCACAGCGGAGCTGGCTGGGAAGAAGGACGGCAGCCTCACCGCTCTGAGGATCAAGGTCCTCTCGGATCATGGGTACGTCTATGCTGACGCCCAGCCACTCAAGTTTCCCGCAGGCCTGTTCCACATCAGCACCGGATCGTATGACATCAAGAACGCCTATGTGGAAGCCGACGGGGCGTACACGAATAAACCCCCCGGAGGAATCGCTTACCGCTGTTCATTCCGCATTACGGAAGCGGTACATACGATTGAACGCATGGCCGATCTCATGGCTCAGGAAGTTCAGATGGACCCGGCCGAGTTTCGGAAAAAGAACTTTATCAAGCCGGATCAATTCCCCTATGAGTCTGCCCTGGGATTAGAGTATGACAGCGGCAACTATGAGGGGGCGCTCGATCTCGCGATGGACATGATCGGCTATGACGAGCTGCGCAAGGAGCAGGCTGAGAAGCGCGAGCGGGGAGAATTCATGGGTATTGGCATCTCCTCTTTCACTGAGGGCGTGGGCGCCGGGCCGTCGCACTCGTACGATATCCTGGGGCTCAAGATGTTTGACTCATGCGAGATGCGCATACATCCGACCGGCAAGATCATCGCCCGCTTTGGAACCAAATCGCAGGGCCAGGGACATGAAACGACCTACGCACAAATCATCGCGGAGGAACTTGGAATTCCCGCGGATGACATCAAAGTAGAAGAAGGGGATACCGACACTGCTCCATACGGTCTGGGCACCTATGCCAGTCGGAGCACCCCCACCGCGGGCGCCGCGGCAGCGATGGCAGCCCGTAAGGTGCGAGACAAATCTAAGAAGATCGCGGCCCACCTGCTCGAGGCCTCCGAAGACGACCTGGAGTGGGAGCAGGGCAAGTTCTTCGTCAAGGGCTCGCCCGATCAAGCCAAGACGATCCAGGAGATTGCCTTCGCAGCCTACAGCGACCTTCCAGAGGGAATGGAGGCCGGGCTGGAGGCTGTCTCATACTACGACCCGCCTAACTTGACCTTTCCCTTTGGTTCTTACATTTGCGTGGTGGATATCGATCGTGGGACCGGTGCGGTCAAAGTACGGCGATTTGTGGCCGTCGACGATTGCGGACCCCGGATCAACCCCATGATCGTCGAGGGCCAAATCCACGGCGGACTGACGATGGGCTTCGCCCCGGCTTTGATGGAAGAGATCTCGTACGACGAAAACGGCAACATCTACGGCAGCAGTTTCCAAGATTACATGGTGCCGACCGCGGTGGAAACGCCGAAGTGGGAGACGGGAGAAACCGTGACCCCTTCTCCGCACCACCCGCAAGGCTTGAAGGGCGTCGGCGAGTCGGCTACGGTAGGCGCGCCGGCTGCGATCGTCAACGCCGTAGTAGATGGTCTAAGGCATCTGGGCGTTCGCCATATCGATATCCCCATGACGGCGCCAAAGGTATGGGCTTTGCTGAAGGAGCATGGAGGCGCGCTCGAACAGTAACCTATTACACTATGATAGGGCGGAGGCATTCGCTTCCGCCCTATATTTTTTTACGACCATGAGAGATATAGCGGAGATCGAGAAGGAACTGCGGCGAGCTGGAAAGCTGTTTGCGCTGGCGACTGTAGTTCGTGTCGAGCGCCCGACTTCGGCTAAGCCCGGCGCGAAGGCGG
>CBDTZL010000146.1:0-5350 GCA_965364895.1 uncultured bacterium | reverse complement strand
GACGTCGTGAGTCTCACGCACATGAGAGAGATAGCGCGTGTCTGTGTCACGAAGCCTTGTACCGAGTGATATGGCTAGCTGATGCCACACCTGGGCGGCTAGCTCGGGAGCCTCTTCGGTCAGCTCAAGCAGGCTATCGCGTTCGATCTGGATCACATCTGTAGGTTCAATCGCGGTAACAGTTGCCGCATGAGGCGCATCGATCAGTAAAGAAACCTCGCCCAGCACCTCCCCGTCTCCCACTTCGATGAGCTCCATACTCTCCTCCGAATCATTCGCAAGCACGATTCGTGCGGCGCCCTTCAGGATGATGTAGAGATTGCTGTTGAGTGTCCCTTCTTTCAGGATCACATCGTCCTGATCGAAGTGCAGCTGGTCACCAATCGCGAACAGCTTCTCAACTTGCTCATCATTTAATCCTGCAAAGAATGGCACTCCCTCGATTGGAGGGGCTGAAATCGAGGGGGCGGTCTCAGGAGTTTGTGCGGGCAATGCTTCCGATCGTTTTTCGTCTTTTTGATGATTGAGCCGGCTTTTGTCGATCACCGAGTGCAGTGCTTCGTGGAGCTCACGATAGGTCAGCTTTCGTAGGGCGCGCCATCTTTGCTGGAATTTCAAATAACCCCGGAATGGGTTTTCTCCTGGTATGGCCGCGGTGTTTGCCAGCCAAATGTTCCGAATGGTCTCTCTTGCTTCCTCGATGCGATCATTTGCCAGATAATCGAGCGCGAGAATCAGGTTGGACTTCAGGATCTTGTCTTCGAGGGTGTCTTTCAGGAACTCCCCGGGGTATGGGTCGAAATCTTCGGCCGAAATAATCGTCATATTGGTCTCAGGGGTTTGTCCGTCGATTTTTGCTTTGGTATATAGCAGCCGAAAGATGTCTTCGCGGAACCGTCGCCAGGTGGGATGGGTCTTCTCAGGCGGACGATGTTGGATATGCAGCTCGTTGTCCAGAAAGAAGTCAAATCCAAACATGCGAGCATTGATCACATAGTCGGTGTCCTCCCCGCGAGCAATTCGAGGGTCAAACGGAACGCTCCGAAAAAGTGATCTGTGGATGACCATGCATCCCCCAAACGCAAAAGGAGTCAGTTTCAGGCGCGGTTCTCCCGGTATGACCTGGTCGAATGCCTCCCGCTTGCTTCCAAAGCGATCCCAATAGGTCATCCAGTGAATCTCGTCCGGCACATCATCGTAGTAGCTTCCACTTGAGTTAACGTAATATCCGGCCACTCCGTCGATGGTCTGCCCCATAAACCGGCGTCCGATAAATTCGCCGGCTTTCTCCATGAATTGTGGGTCATCAAAAATCTCGTCATCATCGATCAAGACAACCACCTCCGCCCCTAACACGTAAGGAACGAAGAGACACATGTTGCGGATGTTGGCATAACCAGTCAAGGAGAGGATGTCTGCCAATTCCTCGTTTCCAGACTCAGCAATCACAGCCTGGAGATCCCTCAAATGCGAATGGGAAACGACATAGGTGTCGACCGGACGCTTGCTTGCTTGGACGATTTCCGAGACTCGCTCCTCGACAGCCTCTTCAATTTCCGGTGTTGTCGCACAGGCCAGGATAAGCAGTGAGAAATCGTTGCTCTCTAATACTGCGAGCGAATCCAGCGCCTCGCGGAGAGTTCCCTCCTGATCGATAGGAGTCGGATGGTCATAGACCGCGTCGCCAGGCTGCCAGCCAGTGGCAGATTCTCTCGCCCAGTAGGTGGGTATGACCATTACTGTCTTCATCTAGTTCCTTGACGATTCAAATTAGAAAACACCCATCCGCCCTTTCAGCCTCGGCGCATTTCCGATGGCTGGGTTCCCTGGACGTCGCATAGAAGCGCCTGTCGAATTTCGGCTAGCGCGCACAAGGGATGAAACATGTGGGGGTTGGCGAGTAGGGGTTTGATTGGATAACGAATGGTTGGTTATGCGGGTTCGGCTCCGAGATCTTCGAGATTGTAGCTGCGATGCGTTAGTGCAACCTGTAGAGCGGCCCATCCGATGCTAAGCGACCGGTATCTTTCGATCGTCTGAGGGAGCGCCGCCACCGAGCATTCTAAAGCATCTGGCAGCGATTTGAAGCGATCATCGGAAAGGGCTTCCGAAGCCTTCGCCCCGCCGATTTGCAATCCTTGCATCTGCCGTTTGAATTCGGCGTCCAAACTGCTCTCGAGCAATCCGAGTTCGGCCCGACGCCATGCCAGCAGTGGGTTTCGGCCGATCCACCCCAGGCAGGCATTGTAGAACCTGTCGCGTACTCCTTTGGTTCGGATGCTTGGCCTGGAGGGAAAATCTTCGAAAGTGTCGTGAAATACAGGCAGCTTGATATCGATCATCTCAGAACTAATATCGGCCAGCCCATAGCTCAGAAATGTTTCCTCTCCTCGACCCAAAACATACCGTTGCTCAAACTCGTAGCCTGAGGAGTAGAAAGGCAGCAGTCGCTCGGAGTGCTCCAGATTGAGACCCAGATTACCCCCGAGTAGTTTTTTCGTTGGCTCGGTCCGAACATCGCCTGGCTCGGAAATCGAGAGGCTTCCATGGTCAGTGAGCCTGGGCATGCAATACGGATCGGAGGCCTTCCCCAATCCAACTAATAGTTGATCCAACCCTTCAAACTTCATCGGGGGGATGATGTAGTAGCCAGAATACTCGCTCGAGGTGGCGACAACTCCTGGAAGTGCAAGACCGGCCAGATGCTCGCCAACAAAATCGATCTCATTCCATATTGGCTTTCTGTCTTCAAGTGCGGTTAGCTCGACCGGCCGCACATCAGAATCAAAGAAGATCAGGGTATCAATCCCCTCCAACAACGCCATGGCCAAGGCTGCGTTCCGATAGGCTCCGTAAGGTATTTGGTTCCATGTGCGCCAACTGGGAACTTCCAGCAGCCCATTGACTTCTCGGTCGGTAAGCCCGGCTTCCGATAAGCGGCGGGACAGACCAGGATCTCCCTGAGCAGACACTAAATCCAGCCGGACCTGTCGTCTTAGAATTCGCACAACACGTTCATCAACCCCATGCGAGTAGGCCACAATGAGCCGTTCTACTCGATGCCCATGATCCCGCGCGTTACTCAGGAATTGCTGAGCGGGACTTGGATCATCCAGGGACCTGGCGATTTGTGCCAGAGCGATTCTGCTCATACCTGAAACCTGCCCCTGGCCGATCCGAATAGGCTGACTGTGCTGTTGCTGTTTCTAAATCGTTGTTTCATAAAGTTCAATCATCTTGCCGACCTGCGTCGACCATGAAAAGCCTTTCCGGGCATACTCGGCTGCAGCGGGTCCTTTTATCCTCTTTGAGTCCGCTTTAATTTCGCGGACCACCGCTTCCGCCAATCCCTGCGCATCATCTACATCAACAAGCGTTCCAACGCTCTCATTTACAAACTCCGGCAGCCCGCCTTGATTGGTCGCGACTACCGGCGTCCCGCAAGCCAATGCCTCAATCGCTACCAGACCGAAGGGCTCAACCCGAGAAGGGACCACCGCTAGATCAGAGACATTCATGATCCTTGCGACTTCGTCCTGGGCCTGGTGTCCAAGAAAGTGCACCCCTTGCAGATCCAGCTCGCGTGCTAGCGCTTGGAGCTCAGAGTGCAATCCCCCATCACCAACAATCAGCGTGGACACATTGCCGAGCGCTTTTTCGTAGATAGCAGCTGCCTGTAACAGCACGTCGATCCCTTTGAACTCTGCCAGCTTGCCGGTAAAGGTGATCAAAAACTCAATCCCGGCTTCAAGCCCATGTTCCTTCACCACCTCATCGCGCTTCAGCGGCATAACCCGAAATATCTCAGTATCGAATCCGTTCCAAATCGTATGGATCCGGTCTTTCGGGACCTCGTAAAGGTCGAGAGTATCGCGAGCGACTTCTCCGGAGATCGCGATGATGGCATTCGCCTTCGCCGCACCTTCGAGGGCCATTGCTCTCCATTCTTTATACCAACGGAAACCCATCAGGTCCGTACCGTGAGCGGTGGCAACATACGGAATGCTCAGCTTGCTTGCAACATAGGCCGTCGTCCACAGATGCTGTGCATGGATGATGTTCGGCCTCCACGAGTTGACTTCTTCAAATATCGCGGACTCGAATGAAGCGACATACTGCGCGCGTTGGGCCTCATCCAGATCAGAATATTTGGTCGTGCTCAAAGGATGAGTCGTAAAGCACGGAAAATTGAACGGTAGCCTGCCATTCGAATTGACCCCTCCCTCATCCGGCGAAAATAGGATCGAACGAACCGGAAACGGATATCCCTCCTGCTGATTGAGACTCGGAGTGATGACAAGCGCTTCATGCCCTTGCTCGACCAGCTCGCGGGCCACATTTTGGGTATAGATACCACTTCCAGATCCCTCAAGGGGGAAATGGTTTGGGATTAATACTTTCATTGGTCCTCTGGGATGCGAGTTGCCGCCCAGCGTGGTCTTAACTACGAGGAGTTCGGAGGTAGCTGTTCGGAGGTTAGTCTATGAGCAGACGCATCCAAAACGATTATATCAGGCAAGGCTCGCGCCTCTGCGGAAGAGGCGCGAGCGTGGAAACTTCGCTATGCGTTGACTTGCGGTACAGAATTATTCTCTAAACTTGACTCTTCTTCTAGGTGTACTCGCGACTAGCGCCCAACCATGAGCTGCACACACTGCATGAATTCAAGCATCCCAAAATCCATCATTGACGCTATATCAGGGAACAGCTGAGCAAGTACAGAGGCCGCAGCCTCTTCGGGAGTCACTTCCACGATCTCTCCACCCACCGATCGGCGAACTGTTCCAAAGATGAAAGGCCTGGGCTCGGCGGGTGGGCCCCCGGTCATTGCGGCAGCGATCGCATCGAGAACCGCCTGCACTTGCTCCTTCGTCAGACTGACGTGCACAAGATCGTAGCCGTCGCCCGAAGGTTTCAGCTTATACACCCATATCGAGTGGCCGCCGACTGGCTCTAGATCAGCTACATTGTGGCCGGTATCAGCCAGTAAAGCATTGTTGGAGGCACAGTAACCCTCGCTTTCAGAGTCAATAACGTTCCCGTCCTCAAACGACGGTCGAACCGGCTCAGCCGCGGTGCCAGTGTCGACGTTGCTAAATATAGTGGGTTGAAATTGGGAATCGCCAGGTCGGAAGATCGAGATATTTGCTGATAAACCATGTGTGTCGCCCAATAAGCCGAAGTACAGCCTGCCACCAGGGTCGACCAGGTAAAAAGGCAGCGAATTTGGCAGCGGATGGTCGTCGTCAAGCGACATCCCCATGAAGCTCCCAGACAGATTGATCATGTCGATATCTGCGAACTCGGAGAATCCGATCAGGCTTGAGCCGGACAGGTTTGGATCGTCATA
>CBDTZL010000145.1:0-5373 GCA_965364895.1 uncultured bacterium | reverse complement strand
CAACACCACGCGCCAGGACCTGCCTCAGCAAACGTTTCTACACAACCAAGACCCAGGGGAGACATTGTTAGAGCGATGTCGCAGTCGCCGCATTCAGCGTTTCAAAATTCAGGAACTCAAAATCAAGCTGGCGGCCCTTTCGCCTATCATCATGCAAGGTCCATTGATATTGCCATTGGTCACCACTGGCATAATGGATGCGTCAGTCACGCGAAGCCCGTCAACGCCATAGACTCTGAGGCTGGGATCGACAACCGCGAGATTATCCGTGCCCATCTTGCAAGTGCCGCAAGGATGGTAGGCACTGTTGGCATTTGCTCGGACATAGGCGTCGATATCTGCGTCCGATGTCACATCGGGGCCGGGCGCCACCTCAGGCCCACGACAAAAATCGAACGCCTTCTGCGAGGCGATCTCGCGGGTAATGCGAATGCTGGCGCGAAACTCCCGCATGTCCTTTTCCGTGGAAAGAGCATTCAGAAGAATACGGGGCGGCACAAACGGATCGGCGGAGGCAAGCCGCACCCAACCGCGGCTATCGGTACGCACAGGACCGACGTCGAAGCAGTATCCATCCTTATCCGGCGGCGGTGACCACCCTTCCAGGAAGTAGGGCCAGAAATGATACTGAATATTTGGATAGTCTACGCTGTCATCAGTGCGTAAGAAGCCGCCGATTCTGCTTTGGGATGTCGCCGCGACGCCGGTTTTGAAGAGAAACCACTGAAGGCCGATCATCACCATCCGGTGCTTTCGCAGTAGACCATTCTTCGAAAGTCCCTTAGGACAGCGGTGTTTGACATGAACCTCCAGATGATCGTGCAGATTTTCCCCAACGCCAGGCAAATCTTGAATCACGTCGATCCCGTGTGCGCGGAGTTGGTCGGCAGGTCCTACACCTGAGAGCATCAAAATTTGCGGAGATTGAAAAGCGCCAGCGCAAATGACGATTTCACCGTCGCACATGGCTTGCTTGGTTCGTCCGCTCTGCATGTACTCGACACCGATCGCTCTTCCGTTGTCGATCAACACCCGCGTCACGTGAGCGCCAGTTTCCACGCGAAGGTTTGAACGCCGCCTGGCCGGTGCGATACAGGCAGCAGCCGTCGCCGATCGGCCGCCACGGTCGATATTGGCGTCAAATGCCGTGACGCCTTCCTGCTCCGCGCCGTTATAGTCTTGTACCTTGGCATAGCCGGCCTGTTCGGCTGCATCTAGGAAGGCCTGCTCGATCGGGTGATTGTTGCCTAGGCGTTCGACCACGATGGGTCCGTCACCGCCTCGATAGTCATCGGCACCCGGAACATAGCGCTCAATACTCCTGAAGAAGGGCAATACTTCGTCATAACCCCAGCCAGCCGCGCCGTTCTCCGCCCACCCGTCGAAGTCAAGCCGGTGCCCGCGCACATAGACCATGCCGTTAAGGGATGAAGAGCCCCCGATCACTTTGCCTCGTGGCTGAAACAGACGACGATTATTCATGCAAGGCTCAGGCTCGGTCTCGAAACACCAATTCCTGGGACCACCTGTAAAGTTGTTGCGAGTTGCGGCGGGCATGCGGATCGACCAGTGCCCTTCCGGCCCACCGGCCTCCAGAAGAAGAACGCTGTCGGCCGTGATTTCCGAGAGACGATAGGTCAAGAGGCCGCCGGCCGACCCACTACCGATTACAATGTAGTCGTATGATTTCATGCGGTCTTCCTGGGATGCGCCAGAGCATACTCTCGACCTGAAGGGATTATCGACCTAATCCCCGCCGCGGGGCGGAATTCGGACGCGGCCCATGGCGCTGCCCCGTCCGCATTCGCCGAGAGGCCTTAAAGCAGGCATTATGCGCGAAGTGAGGACGATATAGAGGAGGATTTGATCGTGGATACTGGAAACATGGCTGGCCCTCGCCATCCGTACTCGGTGCGACCTGATCAGCGTATTGGGGATCGGCTCGGTCTAGCACCGATTCGCCGCGCCAGAGTGCCAGCCCACCGAAACGGTTTGCTAGCCCGCTTAGTTTATCATAGCATCCCGCCACGCTGCTTGTAGGAGATCGGGATGTTGATTTCACCGGCGTTCGCGTGGAACAATCCGGCCTCGACTGCTAGTTCGGGCGGAGCTAAAGCACTAACTATTATCCTAGCGGTCGGTATCACGGTCTTACTTATCCACGTGGCCCAGAAGAAGTGGCGCAGGCGCAGGCTTTTGAGGCGCGGTGAGAGCGGAGAATAATAGCGTCGCGGCGCGCTTCGGCGCATGAAGCAACGTGGCGAAGCTATCCTGTGATCAAATCACACAGTCATCCGAACCGGCGAGCATAGGGGCCGGCACGCTTTCACCGGAGTGGGAGGAACGATGGATGCTTGCCGAAGAACTTGGCTTTTTTGCCTTATCGCAGGTTTATCTTCGCCTGCCGGGCTGATCCGAACTGCTGTCGCCCAGGAGGTCTCGCAACCGGTGATCGAAGTGCGGATCGAAGATCGCAAAGTGGTGGCGCCCAGTGAGGTGATCCGGCTGACAGAAGGCGATGTGATCGAGTTGCGCTGGACGAGCGATGAGCCAGTAAAGCTGCACCTTCATGGCTATGATCTGAAGATCGACGTTCGGCCGGATGAGCCGGCCACCATGGTTGTCGATGCATACGCCGCTGGGCGATTTCCCATAACCAGTCATGGTTGGGGAAAAAGTAGCCACGGCGACACTGCGCTGACCTACCTTGAAGTCTATCCCGACTAAATCATACATACTGAGCTTTCGCCGACTGGCTTTGGCACTGGCCATCGCCACCTTGGTGGCGTTGCTGAGAGCTGCACCGGTCCAGGCGCATGCCTTCGGCGCACGCTATGATTTGCCACTACCACTTGATCTCTATCTGGCCGGGGCGGGAGCTGCGGTCGCGCTTTCCTTCGTGATCATGGCACTCATCTTCCGCTCGCCGCCGGCCGGGCGGCGGCTAGAGATCGACCTGCTCCGTTTTCGGCTGTCGGGCGTCCTGTTGCACCCGGCGGTGATCGCTTTCCTCCAAGCCATTTCGGTGAGTCTTTTCCTCTTAGTCCTGGCCGCCGGCTTCTTCGGCTCCCAGGACGCGTCGAAGAACTTCGCCCCCACCTTCATTTGGGTCATCTGGTGGGTGGGATTGGCCTATGTGGCCGCCTTGGTCGGCAATCTTTGGCCTGCTATCAATCCCTGGTCTATCGTATTCGCCGGCCTCGAGAGAGTGGTTCCCCGGCTCGGATTGCCGAACCGACCGGGCCTCGGGCTTCGCTATCCGCTGTGGCTAGGGGTCTGGCCGGCGGTCGTGCTGTTCGGACTCTTTGCCTGGTTCGAGTTGATCGTTGAAACGTCGAAGTTACCTGACACCCTGGCGACGGCCATCCTAATCTATTCGGGCATCACCTGGTTCGGCATGGCTGCGTTCGGCCGCGAGGTCTGGCTTGCCCACGGCGAAGCCTTCTCCCTCGCTTTCACAGTATTGGGACGATTTGCGCCAATCGACCGGCCAGAACGGAACCCTCCCGATGGAGGGCCTGCGCAATGGTATGTCAGGCCATATGCCGGCGGTCTGATCATGGAGAGACCCTGCAGTCTGTCCATGATGGTGTTCGTGCTCTTGATGCTTTCGACAGTGGCTTTCGACGGTTTCCAGGAAACGCCGCTTCACGCCGGCCTACTGCAATGGATTGCGTCAGAATCTCTGTTCCGCCCAATTCTCCTCATTCTCCACAAACTCGACGTCGACCTAATCGCCACGCTCGACACCGTCATGCTTGGCCTCTCTCCGCTTCTGTTCCTTCTGATCTACCTAGGCTTCTCCTGGCTTGCAAAAGAGATGTCCGACAGCGCGCTGTCGGTCAGGGAAATCGCTGGACTCTTCGTATACTCCTTGGTGCCCATCGCCATCGCCTACCATCTGGCGCACTATCTCTCCTACCTGTTGATCGCCGGGCAGCTGATAATCCCACTCGCCTCCGATCCCTTTGGAATCGGCTGGAATGTTTTCGGTACAGCGGGCTATAGCATCGATATCGGCATTATCGGCGCCAAGTTTGTTTGGTATACGGCCTTAATCGCGATCGTTCTCGGTCATATCTTTGCCGTCGGCGTGGCCCACTTCGTCGCACTGCAGGTCTTCGAGTCGGCCAGCGCAGCGCTCAAGAGCCAGTATCCTTTCTTGCTCCTGATGGTCGGCTACACAATGCTGAGCTTGTGGATTCTCTCCCAGCCGATCGTCGGG
This sequence comes from uncultured bacterium, assembly GCA_965364895.1. Lineage (GTDB taxonomy): Bacteria > Chloroflexota > Anaerolineae > Anaerolineales > E44-bin32 > JADFRG01. Next base: position 1,148 of record CBDTZL010000145.1, on the reverse strand, counting down.
GGACCCGATCTGAGTTCTCTGCGTACTCCTTCGGGTACTGTGTCTCTAGCTCCCTACGAGTTTCAGGAAGTGTGCTTTGATTTGACGCCGCAGGACGAGGTCCAGTACGACTTCCGATCCGACCAACCGATCGATTTCGACATCCATTACCACGATGGTTTGAGGACCAAATATCCCGTCAAATTGACAGGAATTACCGATCACGCGGATAGGTTAGTCGCGGAACTAGACCAGACGTACTGCCTTATGTGGTTCAACCGGAGCCTCGCGGGAACGTTGCTGCACTATCAAACCGGCGGGCCCTGAGAAACACGTCCTCCGCTGGCTCCAGAGATTTGCCTGATAGTTGGTAACGAACTGGTCAGGCGGCGTTCTGAATTTGCTTGATACTGTCCTCGAACGTCACTCCCTGGCTCACCTCACCAAGGCTGCATTCGCTTCTCGAGGGAATCATGCCCTACTGACGAGATGGATGGTCAGCATTTGCAATGCGCCTAGCCGCCACTCAGTTTGGCTTGGCATCCGTGTAGATCTCTTTCTCTTCCCCTGTGTCCAGCTTGGCCCTGATCCGCTTAGTAAGTGACTCAAGCTCGGGAAGGCCGTCGCGCAAGTCCCCCAGTGCAGCATCAAGATCATCTATGTGCGCGAGAAAATTCGCCAAGGCGCTCATCAAGGAACTGAAAATAACTTCCGGGTGCTCACCCTTAGTCACCTCCGTAATGGATCCTGTCAGACTATCGATACGAGCTTTCATCTCTGGTGTTGGTTCGTCAGTCATTGTCCTGTCTCCGGCATGGGCGAGAGTTTTAGCGTCGTGCGCGCGAAGCTGCTGTCGAGCGGCGAGCGTACCTTCCTCGTCGGCTCTGATATGCCGTGAGTAGCCAACCACATCAGCGGCAAGTATGGCTGCCAGCCGGCGTTCCATGATTGCCTCCCTGGATAGGGAGAGTAGCCGAGCGCTGCACCCGAATCCATGCCATCGAGGAATGCCACGAATGTCGCCTTGTGGCTATCAGCTGCCCAACTGGTCGCGACAAATGGACGGCCGTTTCGCGATCGGATAGCGGACGTTCGCGACAGCGAACTTGAATGGCCGATTTGGGTGGTGGATTCAATGGATCGACGCAACACCTTACCTTGAAATGTCC
>CBDTZL010000144.1:0-5402 GCA_965364895.1 uncultured bacterium | reverse complement strand
AAGCAGTCGAGGAACTTGAGGAAGAAGCCGTCGAGGAACTCGAAGAGGAAGCAGTTGAGGAAGAGGCCGTCGAGGATCTCGAGGAGGAGGGCACCGAGCCCCCGGATCTGGTCGCATAAGCTCGGGTTCTCCAACTGGTTTTAACCAAAAAGCCCGGCCAAAGGCCGGGCTCTTTCTATGGTGCGCACTTCAATCTAAATTCCCTAATACCAGGTCGGCCGCGATGAGCCCAGCTTGTCCGTACCAGCAGCCGATGAACACCCTGCAGCTCCGCTCTGCTAAAATACGCGCGTGGGAACGCTCTACCTGGTCTCGACGCCTATCGGCAATTTGGAAGATGTTACGCTTCGGGCACTACGCGTGCTTGGTGAAGTGGACATCATCGCCGCCGAAGACACGCGCCATACCCGGAAATTGCTGGACCGTTATGAAATCGACACTCCGCTGCTCAGCTACCACGACCACAACGAAGCAGTTCGTCTGCAGAAGATGCTCGAACACCTCTCGGCCGGATCGGTGGCGTTGGTTTCGGATGCGGGCACCCCTTTGATTTCGGACCCCGGTTTCAAATTGGTTCGCGCGGCTGCGGCCGCGGGACACGAAGTGAGCCCCATCCCGGGGCCAACAGCACCTATGACAGCCATCGTCGCTTCTGGGCTTCCCACCCATTCATTTGTATTCCTTGGGTGGCTGCCTCGTAAGGCAGGACAGCGGCAGAAAGCGGTCCAACAACTAGTTTCTGAACCCCGCACCATGCTGGCCTTTGAAGCTCCCCACCGGCTTCGTGAGACGCTCGAGGATTTCGAAGCAGTATTTGGCCCAGAGCGGCAAATCGCGGTGTGCCGGGAGCTTACGAAGAAGTTCGAAGAGATTGTCCGTGGATCCATATCGGAGGTCCGTCAGCAATTTGATCGGGAGGACCCACGTGGTGAGATCACCCTGGTGATCGGCGGTGCGGACTTGATGGCAGAATGGGATGAGGCGAGTGTGCGAGAAGTTGTTTCGCAGCGGATCTCGGAAGGGATGCGGCGATCCGAGGCGGCACGCCAGGTGGCATCCGAAACCGGCTGGCCACGACGTGAGGTCTACCGCCTTTCAGAGGAGGCAGAGTGATCCTGGACGAACCGGAGCGCTTCGAGAAGCTAGATCCGTTGGATTTTCTAGGCTACATTAACGAACTCCCGGAGCAGCTTAAGTCTGCATGGGAACTCGGACAGAAATACCCAATTCCAGAAGTAGATGAAGTGTCCCGCGTGGTGTTAGCCGGGATGGGCGGATCGGCCATCGGGGGCGACCTGCTGGCATCGTATGCGATGCCGACGGCCAAGGTTCCCATTATTGTCTGGAGAAACTATGAACTTCCCGGCTTCGTGTCGGACCGCCGGACGTTGGTAATCGCCTCCTCCCACTCTGGGAATACGGAAGAGACGCTCTCTGCATTTGATCGAGCGCTTGAGCGAGGAGCGACGGTGCTAGCCGTGACCACCGGCGGCACTCTGGCCGAGGCCGCGACTAATGCCGGCGCTCCCGTATGGCGCTTCGAACACGATGGTCAACCTCGGTCGGCGGTGGGGTTCTCGTTTGGATTGCTGCTATCTGCCCTGACTCGCGCGGGTTTCATCGAGTTTGACCCGAAGGAAATTGACGAAACCGTGGTCGCCATGCACGACCAAATGGATGAAATCGGAGCCAATACACCGGTCGCCGGCAACCTGGCAAAGCGTATGGCGGGTCAATTTATGGATCGCTGGCCAACGATCATCGGGTCAGAATTCCTGGCTCCCGTTGCGCGGCGGTGGCGGACACAGATCGCCGAGATTCCCAAGGCCGTTGCACAATTTGAGGAACTTCCCGAGGCCGATCACAACATGATCGAGGGCGTTCAGCACCCAGAATCCCTCTTCGGCCCCACGATGGTGGTATTCCTTCGCTCTACCCTCAATCACCCGCGCAATCTAAAGCGCATCGAAGCCACGCGCAGCACGCTGATGGTCGAGGGCTTTAACACCGACATCTTGGAAGCCCAAGGCCAATCGCGGCTGGCCCACCAATGGACAAGCCTTCATCTCGGCGACTACGTTGCCTACTACCTGGCAATGGCTTATGGCACCGATCCGACACCGGTGCCGATCATGCAAGACCTAAAGCAGCGGCTGAAAGGTTCCTGAGCAGAAATGCTTGGTGGCCAACGAGCCGCGCTACTTGGCGCATTCGGAGTCCTAGTCGGGCTAGTGGCGTTGGGCTTTTTCGCCTTACCAGAAGTGACAGATTTCGGACCGGAGGCAACCTCCCAGCACATTCCGGCCAGCGCACCCATCCGCATCGAATTTGATCGACCCATGGATCGTATCTCGGTTGAAACCAGGCTTTCCGTCAGGCCGGAGATCCCTGGCGAGATCGAATGGGAAGCCGACACGCTGCTCTACCATCCGCTGGAGAGCTGGCCTGTTGGGCAGGAAATCTCGGTGGGCCTGGAGGCCGGCGCGCGCTCCACTCGGTTCCTTCCGGTGCTGAACTCGCTCAACTGGTCGTTTCAGGTTGGTGAGCCAAGATTGGTGTATCTCTGGCCATCCGGATCCACTGCTGATCTTTACTCGCTGGATCTGACAACTCAAAAACGAAGCCGGCTTACAGAAACGGAAGCTGGAGTTATCGATTATTCCCTTAGCTCGGATGGTACTTCCATTGTCTACACTGCCTTGCATGAAGACGGCACTTCCGAGCTCCGCACCATTGATCTGATATCCGGCGCGGACGACCTGCTGTATGAGTGCGATGCTGCAAGTCGCTGTCAAAGTCCGGCGCTTTCACCGGATGGGAGCTTGCTTGCGTTTGAACAATTTGAGTGGGAGACCAGCGCCTCTGGCAGACAGATTCCGGGCGCCCGACAAGTGTGGCTTTTGGAGCTTGCCACCGAGGGCGATCCGGTACGCGTGCAGCCGGAAGAGCAAGTGGCGAATTCGCCGGGCTGGTCTCCTGGAGGGATCCTCACTTTCTATAACGATTCACTAAGCGCAGTGACATTTCTTGAACCCGCCGGGCTGCAGCCATTGAATATGGTCCCGAACGGATTGGGACTCCTGGGGTCCTGGTCGCCGGATGGGCAATTTTTGATCTTGCCTGAGATCGTTTTTCCGGCCGCGTCGGAACTGGAAGGCGGAGATCAGCTAGATTTCTTCAGCCACCTTTACCGGATTGAATCAGCCACCCTGGACATCGAAGACCTGAGCCTGGGGATGGTTGAAGACGCATCACCGGCTTACTCTCCCGACGGCGAGTGGATTGCATTCGGACGCAAGTACCTCGACGAACGATGGACGCCGGGTCGCCAGGTATGGGTTATGAGGGCGGATGGATCGCAGGCGCGCCCGATTACCGATGACCCGGATTTCAGCCACGCATCGCTGGTTTGGAACCCAGACTCAACTCGGCTGGCGTACATGCGGCTAAGTCAGGCCGACCCGAATGAGATGCCGGAAATCTGGATGATCGACCGGGAGGGCGAAACACACGAATTTCTGGTGGAAGGAGGCTATCTCCCGCAATGGATTCCATAACCCGAATCGGCAGCCCCGCTCCAAATTTTGAGCTAGAAGATCTCGAAGGCGAGCGACACTCACCACGCGACGAATTTGGTTCCATCCTGGTGCTGAATTTCTGGTCCGCGGAGTGTGTTCATTCCCAACGCGCGGATGAGGAGTTTGAGGATTTAGCAAAGGAATGGGGAGAGGGCGTCGCTTTCTGGTGCATTGCTTCGAATGAGAACGAAGACGATGAACTTATTAGAAACGCAGCGGCCAAAAATAAGTTCGATCGTCTGCTACGAGACCAACATCTCGCCGTCGCAGATGCGTACGGGGCGATCACCACTCCCCACGTCTTTGTGATCGACGAGCAAGGGGTGCTCCGCTATTCGGGCGCATTTAACGACGTGAGCCTCCGTCAGCGAACGCCGACCAGGAACTATCTGCGGGAAGCGGTGAAGGCAGTTCAAAACGGCCTGGTTCCCGATCAATCTGAGATAGCGCCATTCGGGTGCGCAATCATACGGCACTCGATCTAGCTACCTTAGCCCCAGAGAACCAACGATGCACGAACTAGTGAACCTGGATTTACAGACGGCCGATGGCCAGCAGTTAATCCATAAGTTCTACCGACAATCTGAGGCGGCAGCGGGGCTGCTGGTTGTCTTTCCTGGCAATCATTATGGTGTGGATGGGCCGCTGCTCTACTACCCTTGCGAGATGCTTCGAGATCAGGGCTGGGATACGCTTGCCGTGAGCTACGGTTTTCAGACCGCAGGCAAGGGGCCATTCGAGGAAGGGCTCGATGTGTTGCTTGCAGAATGCAAATCGGCGACTCAAGCGGCTCTGAACGTGTACCGATATCCGCGGCTGGGGCTGGTGGGAAAATCTTTGGGGGCGGCCGTGGTGGCATATCTGTGCGCCAATGAGCCGGGGTTTTCTGCAGCCCGGGCTGGCTATCTGACGCCTGCGCTAGGCACACCCTTCTTTGACCCGCTTTTTCTTGACACCCGCCAATCGGCATACGTAGCAGTAGGCACCGCAGACCGTTTCTACTCATCGGAAGCGCTTGAAAAACTCCAGCGCAAGAAGCGGTTTGAACTGACGCTGATTGACGGCGCCGACCACAGCATGAACGTGCCAGGCGACCTAGCGGCATCAACTGAGAGCGTGCGCAAGGTTGTCGAGGGGCTGCTCACCTTTGTTCAAGACGGCAAATAATGTCTGCTCGCCGGGCTCTCTGGCTCTGGTGTCGACCTTTTCGCGACACCCAAAGACCGGACCTAGGGTTGACTCGCATCCCATTCTCGCTACGGTATAATGCTCCCGCCGCTTGGATCGGGCCCCGACCGAGACGGTAGGACAATTCGAAGATTGCGGCTGTCCCGCCCCAGGCCCGGGCGGGTTTTTATTTGTGCCGAGCGTCTCACTCGAAGGAGGAGATAGTGATCGCACCCTCGAAAGAACGCAAGAAGATCACCACCAACACATTCCGCCAGAAGGCCGCCCGCGGTGAAACGCTCACCATGCTCACCGCCTATGACTATGCCTTGGCATCGGCCGTAGATCGCGCTGGAATCGATTCGATCCTGGTAGGAGATTCGCTCGGCATGGTTGTGCTCGGGTATGAGAATACGCTGCCCGTAACGATGGAGGACATGCTTCATCATTGCAAGGCAGTGGCGCGCGGAGCTAAATACGCATTGCTTATCGGCGATATGCCGTTTATGTCTTATCAAGCCTCGGTGGAAGAGGCGGTACGCAATGCCGGGCGCTTTCTAAAGGAAGCTGGGATGGACGCGATTAAGTTGGAGGGGGGTCGAGAGCGCGCGGACGCAGTGCGCGCGATCGTCGAATCCGGGATTCCAGTGCAAGGCC
>CBDTZL010000143.1:0-5429 GCA_965364895.1 uncultured bacterium | reverse complement strand
CGAGACCGGAATTTACGAATGCAATTCCCGCGACGATGACCGAGAGCCCGATCGAGAACCCGATGGCAATGACGAGCATGATGCCGCTCTGGACCAACAACCGCCAACCCGCCCGCAAGCGCCGCTCATCGGGGGAGCGAAATATTCGCGCCAGCAGGCCTGGTTGAGAGATCTGATCCTCTTCGGAGGGGAGCTGAGGTGGATTGGCGACGGGAGGCAGGATGGGTCAGGTCCCTAGGCTTTGATTGAGCAGCGTGATGAGCTGGCCCTCTAGAACGGAGAATGAGTAGAAGCGGCGCCCAATATCGTAGTTGTGTTCCGCCATCTGCTGACCGACTTTAGGGGTCAGAAGGCATTGTCTAGCAGCCTTGACTGTGGCCTCTCGAATGAAATCTTCAAAGCCAATGACATCGAATCCCTTTGGCTGAATGTCGGTTTTATAAACATCGTATGCGTTGATCACCAACGGCCGTCGATAATAGATGGTCTCGAGAAAGGCATTGCCGAAGCCCTCGATGCTTGAAGGGTACGTGACGAGGTCTGCTGCTTGGTATGCGTCGGCCAGCGAATAAACCGGTCTATTGTTCGACAAGTCATCACTTTGATGACCTACGATATTGGCGCCGAAGGCAACCTCTACCTCCATAAGCTCCGCGTAGTCGCGAAGATATGCCATGTACTCTGAGCCCTCGTCGCCCGATGCGTGGCTGATAACTAATACCGAACCCAGTTCCAACCGTCTCGTTAGCTCTATGGCTAGCTCTATTCGCTTGCGGGGAACGATGCGGGTTGGCTGCAGTAACAAATGCTGGCCTTCACCGACCCCCCATACTGCTCGCAATTCTGCGGCTGCCTCGTCAGGCTCAGCAGGTGGATGGTCAAAGTCCATCACATTCGGAACGAGTACGGCATTTGCGCCAGTGCGCAACGCAAGTTGCTGGCCGGCCATGCTGTTGATCACGACGTGGGTAATCGAAGGTAGGATCGGAGGAAAGGCCGCGTTCAAATAATCTGCCGCGGACGAATTCGAGAAGCGAGTGCGCTCCCAGAAGAGGTCGTGATGGTGAGCGATGGTCGGCATACCGGATTCCGCAATAAGCTCAGAGATCGCCAGGCCGAGCGGGACGTTCATCGGTAGCGACACTGCGTTCTCAATAATTAAAAGGTCCAGCGCATAATTCATGACAAATTCATACAGCTGTTGCTTGAGGTGGTAGCGCAGCTGCTGGATCGTTCCGGTGGATTCCGAAGAACGCTGGTGGCCTTGAAAGAGCTCTGTGGTTAGAGCAAGAATCTGAGGGTGCGTGAAGTGCGCCTCGGGGACAACTATGGAGCGCTCCGCGGGTCGGTCTGATTCACCCGCGAAATAGAAACATTCGTGCCCGAGAGAGTTAAGAACACTGGCCCACTTCTCCGTTTCAAGGGACACGCCATCCGTACCCGCGAACCGGGTAGATACGAAGCCAATGTGAACCCGCTTAGAGGTCATAAGCTCAGCAAATTTATCATGGGGAATGGCGGATGCAATGAATGACCCTCGGCTTAAAGTGCCAGCCAACGATATTGGTAAGGATCCAGTCGGACCTGGCTGGCATCCACTGTCTCGCCGCGCAACAAATCGGTGGCAGACCCGGAGCTGGCCGCGCCTTGAACCTCTGTGCCCTGGCCAGTAACTTCATGCAAACAGAGAACCTGCCGTCCAGAAGCGCCGCCGCGAATCAATCCAAACACGTCAGCTCCTACCTCTATCACCTGGCTTCGCTCCCAGGGGCTGAAGGCCTCGTGCGATGATCGGGCTCGCAACAGCTCAGTGATACCCGTGAAGATCCGGGAGCGCTCGCTTGAGTCTTCATCCAGCTCTGATAACAGCGTGGAGAGCTCTAGCTTCTGACGGTTGATGGAGCGTGCTCGACCCGACTCATGGACGCCCTCAAGGTCATTTCGCGATCCGAACAAGCTGTGGAAATAAATGCCGGGGAGCCCCGGCATCGCCAGCATGATCGCATGCGCCGAAAGAAATCGCTCCACAGCACGTGCGGGCGACTCATCAGGATTGGTCAGCGCGTCCAGGTAAGTGAGGTTGAGTTCATATGGGGAGCGGCCTCCGCCTGGCAAAGCCCGATAAGAGACATCTCCACCGCCGCGGGCGGGTAGCTTAACCAGCGCGTCCAGTTCCTGCTCGCTGAGGATTCCAGCCATCGGCCGCAGCCCAATCCCATCGTGTGAGGCCAGGAAGTTGAAGAAGGTCGCGTTGTCATGTGGGGCACGGATCTCAGTCGCCCATTCCGTCAATCGTGTGGAATCTCCGGATACAAGGGTGTGCAAGGTCAATGGCGGAAGTGCGAACTGATAGATCAAATCCGCCTCATCTCCACCCTCCCCGAAATAGGAGAGGTTCTCTTGATGTGGCACATTGGTTTCGGTAATGAGCAGGGTGCCAGGGGCGGCAGAATCCAGCACCGCGCGCATGAGCTTGATAGCTTGATGAGTTTGTGGGAGGTGGATGCTGGATGTACCGACCTGCTTCCAGAGGTAGGCAATGGCATCCAGCCGAATGATCTGCGCTCCGTTGCGCACGTAAAACAACAACAGGTCGAGGATTTCCAGCAACACATCCGGATTGGCGTAGTTCAGATCGAACTGATCTGGACTGAAGGTCGTCCACACGTGCCGCAAGCCGGCAGAGGTCTCGACCGGTGTGAGCAAGGGCAGATCTCGAGGCCGGACGACATCTGAAAGATCGGTGTTCGGGTCCATCACGATGAATGTCTCGCTGTGCTTCGGCTCGCCGCGCCGAAAGCCTTTCGCCCACTCGCTCTCTGAGGATATGTGATTGATGACGGCATCGATCATCAGTCTGGAGTGGGCGGCGATACTTTTGATATCCGCCCAGGTTCCCAAGGCGGGGTCCACCTGGCGATAGTCGATAACCGAGAAGCCATCGTCCGAGGAATATGGAAAAAACGGCAGAATGTGTACGCTGCTGATCAAGTCCTCAAGGTGCTCGGAAAGCAGTCGGTTCAGAGTCGCCAGCGGGGCTGCATCTGCCTCCAAGACCTGATCGCCATAGGCGATGAGCACGGCATCGCGCTCGGTTAGTCGCTCAGGTTGTGGGGGAGTGTGTGGTGCGGACTTGAAATTGTCAATAATGCCCTGGACGAGCCCGGTCAGTTCGCTTAGCCGATCCTTGCCGTATAAGGCTAGCAGATTATCGGCGATGCGTTGTGTCGGTGATGGTGAAGTTGGCACAGGTACGGAGTTGGACGCCCCAACTGAGGGCAATTTAACCTTTGACGCTCCCCGCAGAGAGGCCTTCAGTCAAATAGCGCTCCAAGGCAAGAAACAGAATTACCACCGGGATTGTCATGATCGTTGAGGCGGCCATCACAACGTGCGGTCTTGGATCAGGATCGTTGAAGATTGTATTGATTTTTATCGGCATGGTGAACATTTCCCGGTCGTTCAGGAATACAAGCGCAAATAGGAATTCGTTCCAGGCGATCATGAAGCAGTAGATCGCTACTGATACCAGCGCTGGTATTGACAGCGGAAGGGTGATGCGCCAGATCACTCCCAATCGACTAGCGCCATCGATCATTGCGGCTTGTTCGATCTCCGCGGGGATGGTGCGGAAATAGTTGGCCAGCATATAAAGCGCAACCGGCAGCGTCATGGCCAGATAGGTGACCACCAGTACCGGCAAGTTGTCTTGCACATCAAAACCGATCGTGTCCCCAATTCGCGCTAGCATGGCGAACAATGGGATGATGAGCAGCACGCCGGGGAATAGATAGACCAGCAGGATTCCATTGAGCATTATTCCCTGGCCCCGAAAACGCAAGCGAGCGATGGCGTATGCACCCAGGGTGGAGAGGATGAGCGCGATCAGAGCAGTTGGGATGGCGATCTTCAAGCTATTGATGATGTTGCCGCCGAAGCGGCCGATCGGGCTTTCGGGATCGAACAACTCTTTGTAAGCATCCAGGCGTAAGGCGCTGGGAATATAGACCGGCTCCCGGCCTCCGATTTCCTCACGCGTCTTGAAAGAAGAACTCACCATCCAGTAGAAGGGAAAGAGAATGCTAAACAGGAAGAAGGTTATTCCCACAGATACGATGAATTTTGGCCACGTGATCCAAGCCGCGAGCTGGTCGATGAGTGTTCCTTGGGTTCTGCGCCCCACCGGGATATTGGATGATGTATCAGCTTGGCTTCCCATCTCAATCCTCCTCGGTATTGCGCATAACGATGCGCACATACAGAAACAAGAAAACCACCAGGATCGCGAATAAGATCATAGCGGTCGCGGCACCTTTTCCGAAATCGAACAGCTTGAAGCTGAATTCATAGGTCAGAATTGGCAACACCTTCGTGCCAAAGCCACCTCCCGTCAGCAGGAAGATGTCGTCGAACTTATTGAAGGTCCACATCAGGCGGAGGAGAAATACCGCGCCCAGAATATATCGCAGCTCTGGCAGGGTTACCCAGCGGAATTTAGCCATGGTGCCAGCGCCGTCTACATCAGCAGCCTCATATAAAGTGCTATCAATAGCTTGCAGTCGGGCGAGGATCATGAGCATTGCAAACGGGAAATAGCGCCAAGCCTCGAACATTACGACGATCAGCAAGGCCAGGCCACGTTCCGCCAGGTATGCCACGGGGAGATCGATCATTCCAAGACTCATCAAAACGTCGTTTAGTACCCCGGACGGACGAGGATCAAGGATCCAGCGCCAAACAAAGGCAACGCTGACGATTGGAGCTACATAAGGGAAAAGGAAAATTGCCCTGACGGGTCCTCGACCGCGGAAGGGTCGGTTGAGCAGCAGGGCGGCGATCAATCCGATGAACACCGTCAGGGTAGTTGCCACGAAGGAATAAACGATGCTCGTTACTGCCGCGCCCCAGTTATTGATTCCCTGAAATTTGAATGCAAAGTCATTGAAGACATCGACGTAATTCTTAAAACCAATGAAAGGGGCTCGGAAAACGTCGTTCAGGTTGCCGAGGCTGACGTCATGAAAGCTGATCCAAATGCTGAAGAATGCTGGGAAGACGATCAATCCGAAAACGATGATTGCAGTTGGGAGAATGAGAAACCATGCCAGCCGGGCTTCGCGGGCGCGAAGGGAATTCCAGCGGCTGAAGAGAGAGAAGCGCAAGCGCTTAGGCTGGGTGGCCATCAATTTTGACTTGGATCACACGAGAAAATAAAGGGGCCCAGCCAGATCGCTGGGCCCCATGCTTGTCGGGAGTTAGCCTTGTCTTTCAGCCAGGAGCGCTTCAACCTGCTCCTGCAAGAACTCCGCCGCAGTCTCTGGGGTCATGGTCCCCTCGAGCGCGATCGCGCTGATGACTGTCGGAATTAGCAACCGACCCTCGATATCTCCAACCACCGCTCGCAGATCAGAGCCGTAATCGGGGCGGAA
>CBDTZL010000142.1:0-5540 GCA_965364895.1 uncultured bacterium | reverse complement strand
TGACCGGATTCGAAGGAGTGATCGACGGTACCGTGATCGGAAACGTGTTTGCAACTGGGAAAGAAGTGACCGTAAACGGTGATATTGAGGGGAGCCTGTTTGTTGTCGGAGACAAGTTAACCGTGAATGGCAATGTAGCAGGCGGCACCTACGCTATTGGGGTGTCGCTGGAGCAGGGATCATCTTCCGTGATCGGACTCAACCTGTACTTTCTCGGGATCAACCTCCGCACAGAAAGCGGGGCCGTGATTGGGCGAGATTTGACTATGGTTGCTCTCTCTGCAAATCTGGCGGGCGAAGTCGACCGCGATACTCGCGCAGTAGTCGGCTTGTTGGAATTTATCCGGCTCATTGGAGAGGGTCTAGGACAGGGGGTTCTCGGGAAGCCGATTGTTGGGTTGGCGCCAGCAGATCTCGGTGCAGCTGCCAGTGGAATCGGCACCCAGATTTTGGGGCGCCCCAGCATAGTTCCTGGGAGCCTGATCGCGCGGACATCTTCCCTTCAGGCCGTTTCCACCGATGAGGTAGTTGAGATCGGTGTCAATTGCATTCGAGCCCTGGTTTCTTTCCTGCTGGTCGGGCTTCTAGTGCTTTGGCTAAAACCCAAGATGTTCAACGGATCGACAGCTCAGCTGCGTCAACGACCGCTTGCATCGGCCGGGTACGGAGCCTTAGTTTTTGTCAACGGATTCCTGTTGACGTTGCTTCTTGGGGCGGTGATTGACGCTATCGGATTGGGTCTACGCGCGCTCACGTTGACTTCACTAGCATGGGGCTTCTGGGGCGTGGCGTTCTCCAGCTTGGGATTAGCCTTTTCACTATTTGTCGTGTCGCTGGTTTGGCTCAGCAAGGCCATCGTAGCGGCCGTGATCGGCATCCTCATTTTGGAACGCGTTTACCCGCGTGCGCTTGAATACCGTGCTTCGGCGATGACACTGGGGCTTCTGATTTACCTATTGCTGTGCCCGATCCCGGTGGTTGGATGGGTGGTTGCCTTGGTAGTCTCGGTGCTTGGCCTCGGTGGGATGTTCCTGTCCATGCGTCAGATCAAACGTGATAAGAAACCTGCGGCGAAGAAAAAGAAGTAGGGGCGGCTGAGCGCGAGCCGCAGTGAGTGCTTAGCGCGGCGAAATAGATGCAGGCCGGCTGAGCGCGAGCCAGAGTGGGAGTGCTACGCGGCTAAGAAGAATGTATAGCTACAGCTGACCGCTGCGGCCCCAATTTGCCAGCAGGGCTTGATACTCCGGATCGTCATAGCGGTCGAGCGTGAACCAACGCGCGTAGTCCGGCGGCTCGTTCCCCATAATCTGAGTGGCGAGCAGCTCCCCAGCCGCACACGCGGCCATCAGACCGTATCCCGATAAGGCGCCGATTACCCAGGCGCCTTCAACTCCCATCGGCCCGATCAGCGGCCGATTCTCTTCCGTCTTCAGATAGTAGCCCCCATCGACGATCGGTCTGGGTGGGCGATCGAAATATGCTCCCATAGCAGGCAAGAAAGTGGCCACCCCACGCATGGCTATCTCCGGATAGAGAGGGTCAAATTTCAGCGGAAAGGTTGGGGGGACAGGCTGCATGTCGTAGGTCCAGATCAGCAGAATGATTGGACTGTCGGCAGGCCCCTCCGGACGCCCATGAGCACCCTGGGGAAATTCCTCCAGAAGGAATCTCGATGAATCGTCTTCAAGCAATGCCTCCCGCTCTTCTTCTCGCCATGGAAGGTACTGCGGATCGGTCCAGATTAGCATTGGCGCCTCTCGAGGGAAGGCGCCTAGCCGATCCTGAATAGCCACCTTGGCATGCAGCTCAGCGAATACTGGCAGCTCCGCACCTACAAACTTTCCGACCTGCTCGAGAAATGGTCCGGCGGCGTTCACGAAGTTCCGGGTGGTGATCCTCTGCGGACCATTTGAGGTGTCGACGCGCACCGCCTCCACCCGACCGCCCTCGACATCAACGCCGGACACGCGGCCCTCAAGCAGCTGAACACCACTAAAACGCGCCTGCTCTAACAAGAGGCGGCCCAATTGCTGGCCGTCAAACCAGCCGGCTCGGCGCGCATGAATCAATCCTAGAGTTTCCTCGACTAGGTATGGGAAGTGCTCGCCAATGAGTGCGCGATCGAGAATAAGATCGGACCCGGTAAGCTGATCTTTGTAGCCGGATGCGGGAGCAGGTTGGTATGGCGATGCAGCCGCGGAGCCATCATGAATTCGGAGCGGACCTGCCCCAAGCGATGCAGCTTCCTCGCCTTGGGCTTTGAAATCCTCTAACCGATCCGCGTTGGCTGTGGCAAATACATAACCCCGCCGGTTGAGGTTGAATGGATTTCCGTGAGTCTCTGACAACTCTTCCAAAATATCGATGCTGCGGTTCATCAACGAGACCATCCCGTCGCCAGGTCCGGGCCACCAATTCCGATAGCATTCAGTGGATTTGTCGCTGGTGAGCGAGAGCGGAGGGCGCTCATCTACGATGAGGATCTCATCCAGGCCATGAACCGCGGCCAAATGATATGCAGCGGATACCCCTGCAATTCCCGCACCACAAATTACGACTTGTTTAGATTGTGAGTTCATAGGATTGCGTGGATTCCCCGCAGGCTACTCGAGCGAATCGGCTTGCTCCAGGATGAACGTTAGCTGCCGAGACACGTCCTTGTTTGCCCGAAGCACATCTCTCCTGAACCGATTCGCGATTGTACCCAGTGCCTCGTGAGTCGTTGGATTACAGAATTCTGCATCAAGCTCAGCAAGTGGGATGGCCAAGTGCGCGCGGGTCAGGATATCTGGATCTGGCAAAGGAAACTTTGGATCCACGCGGTCGCCGAGCAGTACGAGATCCAAGTCAATCGTACGCGCGGCGTACTTGTCTTCGGTCCTCACCCTGCCCAGGGAGATCTCGATCTCTCGAAGCTTGGTGCGTAAACCCTCAGGCTCCTCGTTTACGGAAATCAGCACGGCGGCGTTGAGGAAGTCCGGCTGTTCGCGCTCCCCAATTGGCGTGCTCCGATAGGCGAAGGAAACCGCCTCCATGTGCCAAAGCGAACGCAGATGCTTTGTTGCTTCTGGCAAATGATATTCGGGCTTAATGTTGGAACCCAGCGCAATAAAGGCCAGCTCAGTCGGCCGTTCGCTCAATCTCCACTCCAACGGAACGCGCAAATCGAAGTGCGCCCGGCTTTTCCACCCGCACGCGCGCCCTAGAAACACCGCCTTGAGCAAGACAGATCCCCGCGATATCAGCGGCCAGAGCTTCAACCGTGAAGCGCTGGCTGGCCTCCACATGACTGATGATCTGCTTGGTAAGGGTTCGATAGTTGACGGTGTCGTCTATCGAGTCGGTTTTTCCCGCCTGCGTGAGATCCGCAGTAAGGGTGATATTAATCAGAATGTCTTGCTCGGCCTCGCGCTCCCATTCGTTGACGCCGATGATGCCGCGCAGGAGCAGGTCTTTAATTTCAATCCGATCTTCAGGCATGAAATAGGCCTCGATTCATTTTTACAGCGGGCTTTAGCTCGGATAATAGCATTCAGGATGGTTGGAGCATGGTCACGTTAGATGCCTTCCCCCGTCAACATGCAAAATTTCCCCGGTCACATACTCTGGCCCAACCAGCAGAAATAATAGCGCTTCGACAGCTTCCTCAATTGTGCCCCATCGTCCTGACGGCACCCTCACGAGCGGGTCATCGGTGCCGCCATCGGAGGGCGGTAGGATTGCGCCGAGCGCCAGTCCGTTGACTCGAATGTCTGGAGCGAATGATACGGCTAAACCCTGCGTGAGAGCCGCCAATGCAGCCTTGCTTATCGTATAGGGAAAATGATCCGCACCCGGGCGCATGGCTCTCCAGTCCAGAAGGTTTACGATTGATCCCGGTTTATCCTCCCGAGCGCGTGCGAACTGCTGTGCGATCAGAAATGGCGCGGTGAGGTTCACATTCATATGCAATTGCCAATCCTCGATGCTGGCGTCCAGCGCCTCGATTGGCCCAAATATGGCGGCGTTATTCACGAGCAAGTCAATCTCGCCAATGGCCTGCTCAGCGCGGTCAACCAATCCCGCCGCTTCCGCTGGGTTCGCTAAATCGGCTTGAACCGCGGCCGATTGCACGCCGCGCGCAAGCAGTCCGCTTACCAATTCTTCCGCCTCTTCCGCAGAATGGCCATAGTGCACGACAACATTTGCACCGTGATCGGCGAGGGCCTGGGCAAATGCCTTGCCAAGCCTCCGGCCGGCGCCAGTGACGATGGCAGAATGACCAGAGGCATCAAAATTCGCAGGCATATTGTTATTTTACTTCGATGAGTGTATCTACTCGACCTTTCCTAGTACCAGCCAGTAATCGACGTGTGAAGTGATGGTTTCATTATGGTAAGCTCCGGCCTGATGGTGTTGTCTAACTCAATTGGAGGAATATATGACTGACACCCACGATCACTTGGATAGTGTTGAGCACAAAATGGAGATTGAAGCAGCGGCCGAATTGTTTGGTGGCGTTGGCGTTGCGCGTCCCGAAATTGAGAACGCAATTCGTGATCTGCTTGGCGCGGTGGGCGAAGATCCAAAGCGGGAAGGGCTCCAACGTACTCCTGAACGTGTAGCGCGCATGTATGATGAACTGCTCGCCGGCTACCGTATCGATCCCGAAAAGATGATCAACGATGCCATCTTCGATGTTGAATACGACGAGATGGTCCTTGTGCGGGACATTGAGTTTTACAGCCTCTGTGAACATCACATGCTTCCATTTATTGGCAAAGCGCATGTAGCGTATCTTCCCAAAGGCAAGGTCATCGGCCTTTCCAAAATCCCGCGCATCGTCGACCTGTTTGCGCGCCGCTTACAGGTGCAGGAAAGACTGACTCGGCAGATCTCGGATCTACTCGATACGACGCTGCACCCCCATGGCGTCGCCGTGGTTGTCGAAGGCCTGCATCTCTGCTCGATGATGCGAGGAGTAAAAAAGGCTAATGCTCGTATGGTAACCAGCGCTCTCTCCGGTACGTTCTCAGATAATGAAGTGACACGGCAAGAGTTTATGAGTCACATCGCGCGAGGTTCCTCGGGGGTCTCGCTATAAGCTTCATATGAGGGTGATTTCTCAAGCTTGGAAATCGGCGGGGTGAGCACGAGGCTCGCCTCGCTTTCTTTTCTGCTTATGGCTTGCGCTTGGTGAATGATGGAGTGGACGCTTTTGCTTCGTCGAACCGACCAGGCTTACTACCTATCAGAGCACGAAAAATGCACATCCACACCCCTGTGGTAGCATCAAAGCCGGTGGATTCCAGAGCACGAATCGAGGCCGAACTCGCCTATGCTCGAGCGGCCAGGTTGCAAGGTAAAGAGGGTCGAGCACGGGTCTGTGCTCGACGAGCGGCGGGTTGGGCGATCGCCGCCCACTATCCCCACGGCCGCCCGCTCGGTGCGCTATCGCAGCTCCGCTGGCTTGAAATGAACGATGAAGCTCCCGAACAACTGCGATCCGCTGCTGGAAGACTTACCGAGCAAATAACAGAGGAGCATGAGCTGCCGCACTC
>CBDTZL010000141.1:0-5554 GCA_965364895.1 uncultured bacterium | reverse complement strand
AACGTGTCATTCATACCTCTCACAATACGGCTGTCCAGATACTTCTGATCAAGTTGTTTCATAACCTACCCTCGGAATGGGCTTTTCTTCAAGCCCAAAATGATTCTTTAGAGCTCGCCTGCCGTAATGCAAGCGCGATTTTACGGTACCGGCAGGAAGTTCAAGAATTTCAGCGATTTCGTTTATTGTCAAATCATTCAGGTAATGGAGCACCACAACCACCCGCTTCTCTGGGGATAAGGACTGAAGTGCTTTGCGGATTTCGAGCCAGGCTTCGTTTCTTTCCACTTGCTGAGCCGGCGTTACCTGAGGTTCCCTGGATACATTATCGGCCATGTCACGCAGCGCCTGTTTCCACCGCCCGCGCCGTTTGATCCACGTGTACGCCATATTAGCGGTCATTCGGTACAACCAGGGTTCAATGGGGCGATCGGGGTCGATTCGGTGTCCGAACCGAAACAAACGCAAGAAAGTGTCGTGCAGAAGATCCGCTGCTGCTTCCTTGTCGCCCGTGATGGCTAGCGCAGTTCTGTAAACGAGGTTGCGGTGCCGATCGTATAGTCCGCCCAATGCATCCAGATCCCCCTTTTGGAGCCGGAGGATCAGTTCAGGATCGGCAGAATACGTCACACCCGTCCCCGGGCGCATTTCGCGAGTATCACCTAATCATTTATACCAATAAGCCCCCTTTGAGGTTCAAGGGGAAATCGCGCAAGGCCGAATTTGCTCCAAATTCCAGAGGCCGCTGTATTCCGTGGGATCAACCTGAAGTCCGCAGATATCGGCCCCGTGGGCAATCAACCTGGGCCGCATATAGAGCGGAATGGTTGGCAAACCCTCAGCAAGAATTTGCTGTGTATCTTGTGCGGCCTGCGAATAATCGGGGTTTTCAGGGAGAGTATGCAGCAGCACGCCACACGCTGCGTCGTACTCCGCATTCGAGAAGCCGGCCGCGTTCACTCCTAGCGGCGCCGCCGCAGACGGCAGCTCGGCGGTATGAAACATCTCACACAAGGGGCTCACCCAGGCGGGCCAGGCCCATCCAATGGCCTCAAAATTGCGGCCAAATGCCTGCCCGTCAGGCCATGGTTCAAATAGCGCGATCTGAGACAGGAATTCTGTCTCGAGCGCGATTCCGCAACCGCTCAAATCGCTTTGAAGCCACTCTGCCACGGCCTGATGCAACCCGTCGGGGGTCGTCAGATACTGTAGGGTGAGCTCTGTGTCTTCAGTTACTCCGGCGACTCCTTTGGCGACTCGTGGAGTTTGAGGGTCATCGTCGTGATCGACCCAGCCCAACTCGTTAAGAAGCTCGCCCGACGTTTCCGGATCGTAGTCGATCTCCAGTCCTTCAGCCGCATACAGAGGGTGTGAGGGCGGCAAATAGGTTTCCGGAACATCCGTAAGTCCGAGCAGAAGCTCCTGCGCTAGGCCAGTTCGGTCGATGCATGAAGCCAGGGCGGTCCGGAATTGAAGGTCGGTTTGAAAGCCACTCGGTGAGATTGGCGCCAGGCTGAAATCGAGCCGCTCCATTTCGGCCCCCGCCGTGCTCGCCAGGCTGATTTTTCCCGTGTTGGACAGTCTTTGCAATTCAGAAAGAGCGGAGGTGTCTAACACTTGAACGTCCAGCGCATCTGCGATCGCACTTTCATCCAGAATATCGCATTCGCTTGTCAGGAGCTGCTCGATGCTGGCCGGTGGGCTGCCGGCGAGAAATCTAAACAGCAAGGTATCAAACGCCGGCATCCCCTCTACCGAGCGAAAATACGACGGATTTCGCGTCAATCGAATGTCATTTCCAGGCCGCCACTCCTCGATGACATACGGCCCCCAACCCAGAGGCGAGCGATTCGTCTCATCGGCAGTCAGCAGCTCCTCTGGCGACAACTCACCTAATTGATGCACTGGCAAGGGAGACCAGAAATTAGAGAAATACTCGGAATCGATATATCCCGGTATCCCGGTCCAGCGGATCGTATTGGAGCTGAGCGCCTCGTAGGACGTGGTTCGATCGACCTGAGTCTTCAGTGTGGGAGTGTCGACGTTTTGATCAACTTCAAATGAGAATGTCGAGTCCGCAGCCGTGACAGGTTCCCCGTCCGACCAGTTCACATCCGATCGGATCCGGAATTCCGCCTCGATCCGATCCATCGCCACCTCGCCGCCTGAAAAGGTGCGCAGGCAGTCCGGCGAATTGCAGCCGCTCGGAAGATATTGATCGCCAATTGCAAGAGTGGCGGGCTGGAGCGTCAGCGGATCAAAGTACAGCTCGCCCTCGACGACGTTGATGGATTCAAGTCTCGCATCGCCATCCGCGATGGAAGGAAGTTTCTCCAGGATCACAGGCTCATACTGGTAGGTTCGTACATTGAGCGGCCCGTCGTAGACCGCCTGGAGGACGGTCTCCGCCGCCCTGCTGGAGCCTCCATAGAGATAGGACTCACCGTATCGATACAGCGAATCAGGTTCCTGGCCGAGGCAGACGATCAGTGTTTTTGGAGTGGGTATGGGTGTCGGAGGTTCCGCTTCGGGAACGCTGACAGAGGTCGGTTGCACTGCGGCAGGCAGGTCTAGCTCAACCGGCTGCGCGCAAGCCGCAAGCACAGAAAGCGTAATTAGGGCGGATATTCTCAATGGTTGGCTCAACTTCTTCTAGTCTTCGAGCGCTTCTTTTTCTGCTGGACTGAGATTGGCCTGCTCTAGCAGATCTGGGCGGCGCTCTTTTGTCCTTTGAAGTGATTGCTGGCGGCGCCAGGCTGCAATCTTAGCGTGGTCGCCGGATCTCAGGACTTCGGGAACCTGCCAATCTCGGTAGTCGGCCGGTCGCGTGTAGTGCGGCCCCTCGAGCAGGCCTGCCGAGTGTGAATCCTGCATGCTGGCCGCCTCGTCCCCAAGCGCCCCTGGAAGGAGCCGGACAATCGCATCGGTCACCACAAGCGCCGGCAATTCGCCACCCGTAAGCACATAGTCTCCGATGGATATTTCATCGTTTGCCAGGTGCTCTCGCACGCGTTCGTCCACCCCCTCATAACGTCCCGATATCAGAGCTAGCTTGCTCAATCCGGCTAATTCCCTGGCAATGCCTTGCGTAAATACTCGTCCCTGCGGAGTGAGCAGCACTATTCGGGTCTCGCTAAGCTCGGTCCCAAGCACAGACTCCACGGCTTCGAACAGGGGTTCAGGTTTCATCACCATCCCTCCCCCTCCTCCATAGGGTTCGTCGTCTGTCATCGAGTGTCGATCCGTGGCGTAGTCGCGAATGTTGTGTAAGCCGATATCCACCAGGCCGGCCTCCTGCGCTTTGCCAAGAATACTGGCCGAAAGGTATGGAATCATCACTTCTGGGAAGAGGGTGAATACATCAATCTTCATTTGGATTCGCTAAGAATCATCGACGAGCGACGCTCAGGTTCGCCGCTGCCAGCCTTCGATCTTGGCCTCGATAGCTATTTGCGTGCGTACTCAGGCTCGCCTCCGCCAACCTTCGATCGCCACCCGCGTGGCCTCAAATGCCAGCGGCGGGAGGTCGGTGAGGTCGAAGAACTCGGCCGCATCTGCATCGTCGCTGGCTACTAATTCACCACCCGTAATCTCTGCGGAATAAATGATGACGATGGTCGCGCCGCTCGCGTGTTCACGTCCATGAATAACTTCCAGGAGTTCGCCGATCCGTACTTCTAATCCGGTTTCCTCCAGGCACTCGCGTGACGCGGTATCTTTCGGATCTTCATCACCCTCCACAAACCCCGCAGGGAGGGTCCACTTGCCAATCTCAGGCTCCACCGACCGGCGAACCAGCAGGATTTTATGGTTTTTGGCTATTAAAACGCCTGCCCCAACTTTGGGATCCAGAAAATGGACCCGCCCGCAGGAGGGACAGACTGGCCGGAGCTGCCCGAATGCTTGACGCTCCTCTACTTTGGAGCCGCAGCTTGAGCAGTATTGAATTGGTTCTCTTTCGGCCATTAGCCTCGCTGTCGAACCCAGAGTGTAAGCCCGATCAAGACGATCAGCGCCGCCGCCAGACCGATCTCGATCATCCGCAGCGCGGTGAGCGAGTCGGACGAATCTTCGGTCAGGGGCTCGAGTTCGCTCGCGGCCAGTCTTCCGGCCAAGAGTTCTTCATCCGCAGCCGCCTTGAGCGCTTCCTGCTCAGCAGATTCCGCCCCGCCTGCCGGCTCCTGCTCAATCGCGCTATCGCCGGAAAACTCTAACTCGTCCTCCGCTCCCGACAGGTCGCTCTCCCCGGCAAACTCGTCAGCAGCATCCTCCGATCTGAAGAGCCCTTCGGTATCGCTGTCGCTTGCACCCTGCCCGGTATCTGTTTCAGGCTCGGCTGCGGACCCTTCAGCTTCTTCGGCAATCGAGCCTTCCATTGCAGGCGCCTCAGGATCAGCAGGTGCCTCAGCAGCTGCAGGGGCCGATTCCCCAAGCTGTTGTTCAGTTAGTTGGTCCGCGGCGAAAAACGACTGCACCGGCGCCTGCGGTGAACCGCCCGCGGCATTGCCCACCAGCAGATCAGCCCCAATTACGAGCACAAATCCCAGGGCCGCCATTGCGGTGCTGAACTGGAGGATCGGATATGCACGGCGCGGTCGGACCATCTCTGGAGTCAGCGCAAAGCTTCGCGGTGGATGGATCTCGGGGAGGCTGCCAACAACCTCCGAAGTTGCTCGGAGCGCTTCTAGTGCTCCGCTGAGCTGCCGATCTGTAGCCAGGTGCGCCTCAAGCTGGTCTGCTTCTGCACGACTCAGTTCCCCGTCCAGAAAAGCAGATAATCGTTCAAGATCACTTCGCGCGATTCCGTTCATTTCGGTCATCCGACCGCCTCAATATGATGACGAATCGCGGAGGGTAAGAGTTCCCTATGTCCCTTCAAGCATTCTCGAAGCTTGGCCCGCGCACGCGCTAGCCGGCTTTTGACTGTGCCGAGCGGCTTGCCAATGGAATCAGCTACTTCCTGATAGTCAAAGCCCTGCACATCCACCAGCACCGCCACGGTCCTGAAATCCGGCGCGAGCCCCAACATGCAATCCTCGATAGCCTTGATTAATTCCATTCGTTGGGCAGCTGCTTCCGGACTTTCCCCCGGGCTCGCAATTGGCAAAGAACCGTCTTGCTCTGTCATTTCGTCCAGGGAAACTGCGGGTCGGCGTTTGAGGCGCCGTAGTTCATCGTAGCAGGCGTTGGTAACAATCCGGAGCAGCCAGGCACGAAATGACCCGCCTCGGTATCGCTTCAGTCCGCGATGGGCGGAGATGAACGCCTCCTGGGTCGCATCCGCGGCACCAGCTTCATCTCCCATGATGCGAAGGGCGACGTTGTAGGCCAGCCCCTGGTAGTTCAAAACCAGGCGGTTAAAGGAATCCAGGTCACCCGACTGCGCCCCTTTGATGAGGGCCAATTCGTCCACGGCTCGGTCATGATAACTCAGAGACCCTGTGGGCGCCCGTTCTTATGCCCGGCTCTGACATAATCCAATCAGGCTGGCCAAATTGTCTATCGGGCTTTCGGCCGCAACTTAAATGAGAAGGGGCCAGCATGTACTGGCCCC
>CBDTZL010000140.1:0-5586 GCA_965364895.1 uncultured bacterium | reverse complement strand
TCTGGATGCTGAGTCCAGAGCCAAAGATTTTCTCCATCGGTAATCATCTCAATCCAGCCCCGCTCATCGGTGGCAAGGTATTTCGGATTTGAGGTGTTAGATGGCAATGGATTGGGGCCATCGACGACGACAACCATCACATCCATATCCTGAAGCCAGCCAAGCGCCGAAGCATTCGGTAAAACGATTCCGGTGAGCGAGGCCAGCTCAGGCGGGCGTGATGCCCGAGTTGATCGTACGTCCGGGATGATCGCGATTCGGGCATTGCCCGATGTCAGCAAGAGGGTGAAATTTCCGTCAATATCGCCAATTAACTCCAGCCGAGATTCCGCTCCCAAATCGAGCGCCAAACCCAGCTCCGCTCGCACTACTCGAGCTCCTCTGGCCTGAAGCTGCTGAATCAAGCCAGCCAACGCACCATCGAGTGGGTCAGTATTTGCGATAACCGCGCCAACTGTGTACCCAGCCGGTAACCCCGTCAGGCCATCGATCTCCTGATCGGGAACGATCAGCCAGTCAATTCGCCGATGAAAAAGCGGCAACTTTCTCCCCAGCGAATTGGCCAGAGCGGTAGGAGAGTCACCTCCACCAACAAGTACAAATCGACCTTCGGCGGTCTCGATGAGCGAGCCTCCAGACTCAAAGGCAGTCACATGGATACATCCATCCGGGTGGTCCGCAACCGCTTTCCAGGTGAGGATGGCGACTACCGATATTGCGACCAGGATCGCCAGGAGCGAGGGAGCTGGCAGAGAGGGTCGATGGCCTCGCAGCAGAACAGTGCCTCCGAACAGCAGGACATACATGCCGATCAAGGCCGGAAAGCTGATCGGTCCCAGGTCGATCGCCGCAGATGGAAAAGCTGCGAACAGATCGACGACCCGAATAGTAAATGCTGGAAATGGCCAGGCCAACCATGCAAACAGCTGTCCGAGAGGAAGCCAAATCATCCCGGCCATTGTGGCTAACCCGCCCAAAATCATGAGCGGAGGTTGCGCGGGAAGCACTATCGGGTTGGCTAGAAACGATACGAGCGACAGGCGCTGAAAGTGATATGCGGTGAGCGGGAGGGTTGTGATCTGGGCTGCGAACGTGAACAGTATGAACTCCCCGACGGGAGTGGATAAGCGTTTCGCTCGCGAGGGCTCCAGCCATCGAGAGGCCAAATTAATGAATCCATCTTTCAGAGGCTCGGCATACAGAACGAGGCCGAGTGTGGCCGCGAACGACAGTTGAAACCCAACATCCCAGAGCAGATAGGGGTTTGCCAGCGTCATCACGAGCGCGGCCGCCCCGAGCGAGGCCAGGGCCAATGAAACCCGGCCGAGGAAACGCGCGAAGAGAACCAGGCCACCCATGATGGCCGCTCGTACGACTGAAGCATCGGCCCCAACCAGGATTGTGTATGAAGCAATGACGATGGCCGCGACAATCGCGCCTTTGCGCACCCCTAGAGTCCGGCCGGTCAGAGAGATGACAAGCGCGGCCAGGATAGTGATGTTGAATCCGGAAATCGCTATGATGTGAGTCGTACTTGTATCGTTGAAAGCATCACGCACTTCCGAACTAATGCCGCTCTCGATACCGAGCAGGATTCCGGCCAACAGCGAGGCCTCTGGATCCGGAAAGATTGAATACAAAGTGTCCAACGCGCGTTGGCGCAACCCGAATAAGAGATGAATGATCGGGTTTCCCTCACCAGTGGCGACAGTAGTTACCGATGCATTGGCGACGAGGCTGAAGATACCCTGGCGAGCAAGGTAGTCGCGGTAGGAAAAGTCTTCAAATTCAGGAGGGGTTTCGAGAATGCCTAAGACTTCGACCCGATCGCCATACGAAAATGATGCGAAGCGATCGGCGCGCACGAGCGAATCGCCCGTGATCGATTGCGGCTCGTCGGAGTCCGAGTAGCGGATACTATCGCTGCTAACTCGTAGACCAATGTATTCATCTCTGGTGTCCGGGAAATCGGAGACCACTCCAGCCAGGGTTGCAACTCGGAATGAGTCATTGTGCGCCGAAATGTGCGAAGAGTCGAAATCAGGGATGGCGACTGCGAGCCGCCAGGCGCCCAGGAAAAACACGGCAGTTCCCAGGCCGACCATCCGCAAACGGTTTTCGCCGACCACAGCCAGGAGCAGGCCTAATCCGCTCGCGACCAGGAACGAACCCGCGGGCAAATTCAAGAATCGCCCAATCGCGATCCCTGTCAGCCAGATCATTCCAAGCCAAAATAGCCTCACCCTGAAATATCCACGTCTTTCGCAGACGTTCGCGAATCCATTCAAGATTTCGCGGGAGGCAGGCTGTCGATGGTTGTGATGGATGCCGGCAGCGATAGCCCTCCGCGGAGCAGGAGGGTGGATGCGTTCGTCTGATCGCCGCCGGTCGGCCCAGAGAACTTTCAGGACCCCGAGAGGGGTAGCAGGGGGCCTCCATTATAGTTCGCGAGCTTTGGGTGAAACCGGCGGAAGGGCTCAAGCTGGGCAAGAAATTTCCTGTGCTAGACTTCACGCGCCAATCCCCGGACTGCGATCTCGTTGTCAGATAGACTCTCAGGACCCTGACAGAACCGCGCGCGAGGGACTTCACAGGATGTCAGAGAATAAATGAAGCAATACCTGGATCTAATGCGGACCGTCCTGGAAGAGGGTATCGCGAAGAACGATCGCACCGGGACGGGAACGCTCTCGACCTTTGGATACCAAATGCGCTTCGACCTGGCAGATGGATTTCCAATGCTCACCACAAAAAAGCTGCACTTGAAATCCATCATCCACGAACTGCTCTGGATGCTGAATGGAGATACGAATATTCAGTACCTTAGCGACAACGGAATTACGATTTGGGATGAGTGGGCAGACGACAGGGGCGAACTCGGGCCCGTCTATGGAGCGCAATGGCGGTCCTGGAATGGCCCAAACGAAGAACCGACCGATCAGATCGCGTGGGTGGTAAAGGAAATCAAGCGCAACCCCGACTCGCGCCGTTTGCTGGTCAGCGCCTGGAACGCAGCTGAACTGGATCGTATGGCTTTGCCGCCATGCCCAACTCTATTTCAGTTCTATGTGCGGGCTGGTCGGCTCTCATGCCAGCTCTACCAACGCTCAGGCGATATCTTCCTAGGGGTGCCCTTTAATATCGCGTCCTATTCGCTGCTCACTCTGATGATGGCACAGGTCACGCAATTGGTACCCGGAGAATTTATTCATACGCTCGGGGATGCCCATCTTTACCGAAATCACCTGGAACAGGCCCGTCAACAACTCGAGCGCGAGCCGCTCCAGCTGCCGCAAATTGAACTCAATCCCGAAGTTCACTCCATCGATGGGTTCGACTTCAGCGACTTTACCCTGACGGGCTACGAACCGCACCCTCACATCAAAGCTGCAGTTTCCGTGTGATTGTCTCGATTATTGCGGCAATGGCGGAGAGCGATCGCGCTCTCGGCCTGCGCGGGGCTTTGCCCTGGCGCCTCCCATCGGATATGGCGCGGTTCCGTGAGCTCACCATGGGGCATGCGGTAATCATGGGCCGTGTCACGTGGGAACCGATTGCCGAGCGGGGGCTGCCCGGAAGACGCATGATCGTGCTGAGCCGGGCTGATCCGGAATGGGAATCCAGTGCGGCTGTCGCACAATCTTTGCCTGAAGCCCTGCGCCTTGCAGCTCAAGACCCATTGGAAACCGAAACTTTTATTGCGGGCGGAGCGCAAATATATATGGAAGCGCTCGAGAAAGCACTCGTGGATCGCATGTATCTTACGATTGTCCACGCGCGGGTGGAGGCGGACGCATTCTTTCCAGAATACGAGCAGGCGGACTGGATTACGGCTTCAACTCAGGAACTGCCGGCCGACGATCGGAATCCGAACCATATGACGTTCCGCCTTTTGGAGCGCCGCACGGAGTGATCAGGAAATCCGTACCAGAGAAATCAAGCATCGCCTCAAGTAGATTTTTCCAAAGGGCGCAAACCGTGGAAAAACTTGACTTAAGGCGCAAGGCTTTTAGAGCCCACTGGAATGAGAAAAAAAGAGTGCCAAGGGCCTCCAGGCCGAACCGAATGAGTGAGACAAAGCATGAGATCGCTCAGATTCGGGAGATTACTCACGAAGTTGGACGCTTCGGGGGAATCATGCGCTTGCTGTTTGTGGCCGAACGGACCACGCATGATGGCACCGAGACCATTGCAATGTCCAATGAATTCGAATGGCAGAAAGATAAGAAGGTGGCCGAGCAAGAGCTGGAACGAGCCACTCGAAAGCTGCACAATATGGTCCTGCAATCACTACTCGCGGACGGCTGGGAGCCGATCGGCACAGACGAGAAGGGCCGGGTCATGGCCTTACGCCGGACGCTCGTAGCCGAAGAGCCGGTCGAGAAGACCGAGCAAGCGGCCGAGCCGGACGAGAATCTCTCATGGGGAATCACGGCTCCCTGGCGCAGAGAACAAAAAACCCCCTCTTCCTGATCGCTCGAGCAGATCCTGAGCTTCCCTTAAACCAGATTCTGAGCCGCACCATTCTGTGATCGCGTCACGGCTGCTCACAAAAACATACCCCCTGCCTCACTGAGGCAGGGGGTATGTTGTATAGATTTGATTTGAAAACTACAGCGCGCTGCGAGCTTTTTCTGCGTCGTCGACGACAAAGACCAGCTTTAAGCCATTCGAAACATAGAAGAGCTCGACATTTACCCCCGCCTCCGCCAGTTTGCGGGCGGTGGCGCCTAAATTGCCCGGCTGGTCTTCGGCGTCGGCAATCACAACTTCCCGCTCACTGGCGACGGATATCCCGGCTGCCTCCAGTGCGGCGCGGGCAGCGGCGGCATCATCGACCAGGATGTGGACCCAACCCTCGCCCCCGGAAGTGACTGCGCATCCGCTATTGATGTTTACGCCGGATGCACCCAGAGTTTCGCCGAGATGAGCCAGCGTGCCGGGGCGATCCTCCAATTTGACTGTGAGATTGGTTGCCATCGTACTCCTCCTTTAGATAAGTCCCATACTGCGCGGGAATCTATTCTACCCTCACAAATAAAAAGGCCCGCTAAGCGGACCGGGCGTACCAGTAGAGCATCAGTGTGGCTAACTAAAGATCGGATCATCCCACCGCTCGCTCGCGATCCGGGTGGGAATGAGGAAGGTCTCCGCGAAGCCGCGAATGTCTTTGCCCTGCCGTCGGTAGGCGGAAATCAGCGGGTCTGGCGCCAGCAGCACACGCGCAAAGTAATCCTGGGAATCTTCTAAATGGGCTAGAAGCACTTCTGGGAGCCCCATCTCGCGCCCGTGGCGGGTGCCACCCAGCGCAATCAGGATCTCGCGGGCGATGGCGTAGCGCTGCTCGTCAATTGGCAGCTCGCCAGGCCGCGATGTCTGGCCATCTTTGCGTTCATATAGAGGGCTCCAGTTTCCGTTTGGGGCATGGACTCTTGTAAACAAATTCGTGTAGACGGAGGGTGGGTACTTGAGCAGGTTCTCTACCCAAATCGGAGGGTATATGGAGCCAAGATGGTCAATCAGGCCGAGCGCAAAGTTCCGCAACAGCCAATATCGCTCCTCCTGCGTGATCTTAATCATATTCGA
>CBDTZL010000139.1:0-5625 GCA_965364895.1 uncultured bacterium | reverse complement strand
GGTTACTCCGGCCCTTCTAACCGCCTGGCTGCTCAATTTCATCTCATCTATTTCAGATTTCGGTAATCCCATGTTGATCGGAGGGGGCTTTCAGCTGCTCGCCCCCCAGGCCTTCATTCAGCGCGTGGAGTTGTTTGACCCGCAACTCAGCGCCGCGTTGGCCATGCTGCTGGTTATCCCGGCACTGATCGCGTTCGGGGCGCAGCATCGGATCAGCAACCGAAGGTCGTATGTCACCGTCACGGGCGGCGCCCGAACCGGCCACGTGAGGAAGCTGCCAGGATGGTACAAGTGGCCATTGTTCAGCCTTGTGCTCTTCCTGGGGCTGTTCAACTTGCTCCTGTACGGATCCATCTTTGTGGGGGCGCTTGTCAAGAACTGGGGGTTCGACTACACACCCACGGCAGACCATCTGCAGGCCCTACTCGTTACCGCCAACCAGCTCAGGAACTCACTGGTGGTAGCGATTGCAGCCGGGCTTCTCGGAGGATTTATTGGGATCGGGCTTGCCTGGCTGGTCAGCCGGCAACGCTTTCCTGGCCGCGGAGCGCTGGATTTCTCCGGCACCTTGATGTACGCCATCCCCGGTACGGTGGTGGGAATTGGCTACATCATCGCCTTCAACGCCGCGCCCTATCTGTTCACCGGAACATTTCTCATCATCATCATTGCTTATGCCTTCAGGCGCCTCCCAGTCGGCCTTCGATCTGGTGTGGCGGCCGATAAGCAAATAGATCCGTCGCTAGAGGAGGCTTCGTTGGATTTGGGCGCCTCGCGCCCTCGCACGTTCGCTAAGATCACCTTCCCTTTGCTGAGGACCGCATTTTTCGCCGGAGTCATTTATATTTTTATCCGCTCGATGACCGATCTGAGCTCTGCCATCTTTCTGAGTTCTGCAAAAACTCAGCTGTTTACCGTCCAGATGTTTAATGTGATGGTCCGCGGATCTGCCAGCCAGGCGGCGGCCTTCGCGGCCTTGTTGATCGTCATCATCTTGCTTGCGCTTGGTATTTTGGGAAGAATCACAGGGAAGAGTTTTGTAGATGTGTTTAGGATAGCGTAATGGCCAGCGAAGTGACGTTTACGACAGCCTCGATCAGGCTGGAAAACCTAACTAAGCAGTATAAAGACGTGCTGGCGGTCGACGACGTAACGCTGGAAGTCGAGCCCGGGACGTTAGTGTGCCTGCTGGGGCCCAGCGGATGCGGGAAGACTACTACTCTCCGAATGATTGCCGGCTTCGAAGATCCGACCGCTGGAAGGATCCTTATCGGAGATGAGGACGTCACTGAGATGCCGCCGTATTCCCGGCCCACCGCGATGGTTTTCCAGAGCTACGCGTTATTTCCGCATATGACCATTTACGAGAACGTCGCCTATGGATTGAAGGCCAGGCGGACTCCGAAAAAAGAAATCCCGGGTAAGGTGCAGGAGGCATTGGCTCTTATGGAGCTCGAAGGGCAGGAGGAGAAATCGCCCTCTCAGCTGTCCGGTGGACAGCAGCAACGAGTCGCTCTGGCCCGGGCGTTGGTGATCAGGCCGAAGGTGCTGCTTTTTGACGAGCCGCTGTCGAATCTGGATGCCCAGCTCAGAGTACGTATGCGAGGCGAACTGCGCGAGGTGCAGAATCGTCTGGGGATCACGAGCGTGTATGTGACCCATGATCAGGAAGAGGCCTTCAGCATTGCGGATCTCGTAGCCATCATGAACCAGGGCAAATTGACTCAGCTCGGATCACCAATCGATCTGTACCGGAGGCCAGTCGATCGCTTCGTTGCGGAGTTCGTCGGTCTATCAAACGTCGTGTCGGCTGAACTCGTGCAGTCGAATGCTGAGGGGGCCGATATTCGAGTACTTGGCCAGGTGATTCACAGCCAACAGCCGCCTGAAAATCCGAAAGCCGCTATTTCGGTTGTCCTGCGACCCGAAGCGATCGGGATCACAGGAAGGAGCAAAGAGGGGATCCCCGCTCGGGTGCGCACCTCAGCATATGTCGGACCGCTGTTGCGATATACGGTCGCAATCGAGGGGGATGGAACCGAACTAATGGTGGATCTCTCCAACCCGGCCGCAGAAGAGTTTTATGAGGAGGGCGCCGAGGTGAGCATCGAGCTGCCCAAGGAAGTCACGGCGCTGCTCAGCTAGTCGATTAGCGGGCCGCATCCTCGCAGTTTGGCTCGACCTACCCTGGGAAGCTCCCGCCAGTGAACCGCATCCTCGCAGTTTGCCTTGATTTCGGAGACACGTTGGCTGACGAGGCCAGCGAGGTCAAGGACGACACCCTCACCACTATTCGCGCCGAATTGATCCCTGGCGCGGGAGAGCTTCTTCATGAGCTCAAGCGGCGCGGCTACCAGCTAGCCCTGGTTGCCGACGGCCGTCCGGGCACTTATACCAATGTACTGCGCCAGCACTCCGTGCATGATCTGTTTGACGCATTTTCGATATCCGAGGAGATCGGCGTTGAGAAACCGGATGAGCGAATGTTCGTGACCGCGCTCGATGCGCTCGGCATCGATAAGGCGGATTACGAGCGGACCGTGATGGTGGGCAACCGTTTGGATCGGGATGTAGGCGGAGCCAACAATCTTGGGATGATCAGTGTGTGGATCGATTGGTCGGGCAGGTATGCCTCGGCGCCGCAGCATGATATTGAGGTCCCCGACTACACCATTCACTTGCCGATGGAATTGCTGGAAGTGATGGAGGGGCTTGAACGGATTAATTAGCGATCGCCAGCTGCGATGGTCGGCGAGATAACTGACTCTGCTCAATCGGCTTTCCAGCCGCTCCGCAATGCCTGGGTAGCACCTGTGTGTCTAACCGAACAGCCCCGACAGACTACGAGGCAGCTCTGCCAAATACTGATCGGCCTGAGCTTGGTTCTGCCCAGGTGATCCACATTCAAAAGCCAGCCAGCCCCCGAAGCTAATTTCCCTTAAGGCGATAAGAATAGGCTTGAAATCTGTTGTCCCCTGGCCGGGAAGCTTACGGTTGCTGTCCGCCAGGTGAACGTGACCGATGTGCTCTCGATTCTCTAGGATGGCTGTCGAGCTGTCAGGCTCCTCATGTGACATGTGAAAGAGATCGGCCACTATTCTCAGCCGATCGTGCCCCAATGGAGCGATCAATGAGGAGGCCTGATCCAGGCGGTTTAGGAGGTGGGTTTCCTCCCGATAAACCGACTCCACAAAGAGCTGAACATTCGCCCGGTCAGCAGCATCAGCAAGGATCTCCAGCTGCGAGCTGAGCAGAGCCAGTTCGAGCTCAACTGCGGTCTTATAGGGTGAAAGGTCGGGCAGCAGTGGGTCAAAGAAATGGGGAACAAACACAACGCCATCCGCACCGATCCGTCCTGCAAGCTCAATTGCCTCCGAGAGTTCGGACATCGCATGCTCGCGCTCGTCTGCATCTGGATCCAGGAAGCGGGACCGCCGGCCATTGTTTATGGAGCTGGCGACTACCGACCGCTGTCCGCTGAGGCGCTCGATCTCAGCTGCCTGCTTGGGAAGACCCTCGCTCCAAAACTCGATGCCCCGAAGGCCGAGATCGGAGGCCTGGGCAAATCGATCCTCAAGGCTCGGGCCGGTCAGCATGTCCTCCTGGATGGCGACCTTCCAGTTTGTCACTTGATCAGCTTGAAGTGGGTAAGAATTTCCCGGACGCCTTCCGAGGTGGGCTCTTCTGCGACGTATTCGACGATTTCCTTCACACTCGAGTTGCCGTTCGATGGCGCTGCACTATGCCCAACGAGCTTGAGAAACGGTAGGTCGACGTCGGAGTCCCCAACTCCAAGCATGTTAGCCGGCGATATTTCGACTTGATGTGCCAGAAATTCGATCCCCTTACCTTTGTCGACGCCGCGCGGGAGCACGTTGAGGCACGAGGTGGAATACACGAGATCAACCTGCTCTGAGAGCGGGCCAAGTGCTTCAGTGGCTAGTCCCTTGAGTTCTTGGATGCGCGTGGGATCGATAGGGAATATGGTCAGGCTGTGATGCTTGCCTGGCTGAAAATAGACAATCTTGTCTTGAACCAGGGTTTCTTCGATGCGTGATGTGATCTCTGCAAATCCGTTCAGATATTGTTCGATCTCCGGCAGAGGCAGGAATTGATAATCCGCTGGATCGTAGATCCCGGCCCCATTCTCGTAAACGCCGGGGAGATTCCCGTCGATTGCTTGCAGCATCACCTCGAGATAAGGAGCGGGTCGGCCGGTACAGAAGGTTACCGAAGGCCTCTTTGGGTCAGTTCTGGCAGCCTGATTCATGGCGCCCAGCCGTGCAAGAAGCTTGAGGTCCAGCGGTTGCGCTTCGCCGCTGGTTACGACACCGTCAATATCCAGAACGATCAATCGAATCTCGGTCATGAGGGTTCCTCCAGACGCGAGCCGGAGCGGGCAAGGCCGGCTCGCCCGATTGGAATGCTTCGTACGAGAGTTGCTCCTCCATGTTGATACAATCGAAATCCTCTGTGCGAACGGGAATTGTAGCGAGCAGGATCAGTGCTGACAATACCGTTCACAGTTCCTGGACGCTATAGAACGTATGTGCTATTATTGAGTTCGGTATCTGACTGTCTTAGGAGGACAAAATGACAAGTTATCCGGTAAATCACCTCGAGATTGCTGCCGGCGATCCGAACGCGGCCGCCGAGTTTTACAAAGCAGTCTTTGGTTGGAAAATTGAGGTCGAAGAGAGCATGAACTACGTGCAGTTCGCGGCCGAGGAGGGCGGGATCGGTGGCGCCTTCACCGAGGTCAGTGAGAATAATCCTGCTGGTACAGTGCTCGCTTATGTCACAACGGATGACATCGAGGCTTCGTTATCCAAGATCGAAGCCAATGGTGGCAAATCCATCATGCCAAAAACTGAGATTCCGGGCATTGGCCATTTCGCAGTGTTTGCGGATACGACAGGCGGCACTCTGGCGTTGTACACTGGCAATCCGGAAGAGTAACACCCCAAGATAAGATTCTACAAATAGGCAGGCGACCTAGAAGGGTCGCCTGTTTTGTTCTCTATTCGAGAGGTGCGGCTTGCAGCCATCCACCCAAAATAAATTCTCTTGCCCATGGGCAGGAGGGACTTTATTTTGGCAAGCTTTAAGATTATCCAGCGTCGTCTGTAGCGGAGATGCTGCAAGCCAGATCTGAGTGCACCGTGACGGTGAATAGACCGGTCGGAGTACTGCTGATTTCAAATCGCAATGTCTTAGTTTCAGAAACCGTAAATACACGGCTGACAGCTGTAAATCCAGAGTTGATATCCACGGGCGGGCTCAGCGTGCCGACCCAAAGATCAGCGCCATCAAGCTTGATCTTCTCCAGATTTCCGGATCCCCAGGCGAGCTGTATGCGAACAAGAGTAATTGCTGCGGACCCGCTATTCGTAAGATCCCACTCCACATGGCTCCCAGCTTTATTGAAGCCACTTAAATTGAAATCCGGACACACGGGAATCGGAGTTTCGGTCGGCGTCGGCGGCACCGGAGTATTGGTCGGAGTAGGGGGAACTGGCGAAGGAGTGAGAGTAGGCGGGATAGGCGATGGGGTCGCGGTCGGCGCCGGATCAATGTAGAATTCGACCCACACCCATCCGCTAGCACTAGGAGGCACATCGTCGT
>CBDTZL010000138.1:0-5812 GCA_965364895.1 uncultured bacterium | reverse complement strand
CTCCGCATCCTGCTTCTTGTACCAACCCATGATCCCTGCCGGCGCCCCGCCCTGGCGCAGCACGTTGGCCATCATCTTCATTGGAGGTTCGACGTGGTTGAAGAATTGCTTGTACCCGGCGCACAGATAGTTCAAGCCAGCCTCCCCATCGGGAGTTTCGATAAATCGGTTGCGAGGGCAGCCGCCATGGCAAGCATAACGGACCTCGCACTCTAGACAGTATTTAGGAAGCGTATCCATCTTGTCTTGCCCGAACTGGCGCTGTTTCTGGCTCGCAACCAGCTCCAGCATGTGGGTTTCTTTGATGTTCCCCAGCAGGTAATCCGGCTCAACGAAGTGATCGCAAGAATACAGATCGCCGTTGTGCTCAATTGCGAGCGCATTACCGCAGGTTGGAGAGTGGATACACAGGCTGTACTCGCCAACATGTGCACCCAACGTGACATCGAACATCTGCACATAGACCTTCCCCACATCGCGCCGCACCCATACTTCGAATATCGCCGTGAGGAACTGACCCCACTGCTCAGCCCCCACCGTTCTCTCTGTGACTAACCCGCCGGATTGCTGATAAAAAGGTCGGTCGCCTCCCGGTCGCT
Source organism: uncultured bacterium (assembly GCA_965364895.1). Taxonomy (GTDB): domain Bacteria; phylum Chloroflexota; class Anaerolineae; order Anaerolineales; family E44-bin32; genus JADFRG01. The sequence goes on along the minus strand of CBDTZL010000138.1, from coordinate 5,213 downwards.
CGGCCCAGCCTTCGTTGGCCACCGGTAGCATCTCCATTGTGGAACGCTCTACGATGGGAATGAACTGGATGAATTCGGTTTCCAACACATCGCGGAAGAATTCATAGACTTCTACCGGGTGGTCCTGATTGGCAGCGTGAACGGTGCACAGAATGTTGAAGTCCACTTCGTGCTTCTTTAGCACTTCCCAACCTTGCATCACCTGGTCGAAGCTGCCCTCCCCACCCTTATTGACCCGATAGGCATCGTGCAGCTCGCGGGGTCCGTCTACGCTCAGTCCTACGAGAAAGTTGTGCTCTTTGAAGAAGGCCGCCCAACCGTCGTCGAGCTTGGTGCCGTTGGTCTGGATGGTGTACTCAATGTTCTGGTTGGGTTTTTTATACTTCTCGGCGTACTCCACCGACAGCTTGAAGAAATCTAGCCCCATTAGTGTAGGCTCGCCCCCTTGCCAACCGACGGTCACCGTCGGCCCACGCTGGCTCTCAAGAAGTTGCTTGATATAAGTCTCGAGCAGTTCATCCGCCATACGGAAGCGGCTACCCGGATACAGCATCTCCTTAGATAGGAAGAAGCAGTATTTGCAATCGAGGTTGCAGATCGCGCCGGTGGGTTTGGCTAGTACGTGGTAAGTAGGCGGCGCGTTGGCCGGGATGTTTTCAAGTGGAATGTCGATCAATGCTTGGAATCCTCACTTTTAAGCCACGTATTCTACCCGCCCCATTCGGATGAGCGTGTAGGCGATCTTCCGGCCGGAGCGGTCTTAGTCCGGCAGCAGCCAGCTTAGAGCGGTGCTAATGAGGCTGATGATGATGGCAGCCACAAATGCGGTCAGGAAGTTTTCAAATATGTTGCCGGTCAGGTCCAGGGCGTCGCTCAGCAGTACAGTGACCATTAGCATCACAGCGTTGATCACCAGTGTGAACAATCCCAGCGTCACTACCGTGAGTGGCAGGGTCAGTAACTTCACGATCGGCCGGATGAGCGCGTTTACCAGGCCGAAGATGACGCCTACCAAAATGAGGCTTCCCAGATTACCTGTGAAGCTAAGCCCTGAGAGCACCAGGCTGGTGACCCAGATGGCAGCCATGTTGATCACTAGTCGCAATAGCAGCTTCATTCCATTTCCTCCTTAGCCTTCAGCTTTCTCCGTATTTTCCTCAATCCACAGCTCAGCCGCTTCGTGGGCCGCATGGCCAGCTTCGCCCACCACCTCCTTCTTCTCAAATATATTGCGCCGCCCGATCTTACGCGTCAATCCGGTTTGTTTTAGCTGCGTCATAACTTTCGTATCAACACCGGAAAGCATGAGCTTGCTCTTGTGCTTCTTGAGATCCTGGTTATAGCGCTCGACGACCTCCAGCATGGTACTGCCAAGGTCCGAGTGCATAGCCAGAATCAACACGACAACTGAGTTGGTTGTCTCATCCGTAAGATCGGGCAGCTGCTCCTCCAAAGCTCCCGCTGAGGCAAAGAAGATGCTGCCGTAAGGCATCAGCATGACTACTTCGTTGCTGGGTAACTCCTTCGGTGGTTCCTGCTCAAGCGGCCAGCCATCATCAGTCAGTACCCACTGTTTGACCTGGATTTGATTCGATTGCTGGACCACAAACAGAACGATCGAGAGCGATACTCCCAACAGAACCGCGTATTGGAGTGGAATCAGCAACGTTCCAACGAATGTAATGGCCATGACGACCTGCTGCACCTGTCCCGTGTTCCAGACCAGTTTGGCATCGTCGATGCGAATGGTCCTAAATCCGATCACGATTAATAGACCAGCCAGCGTTGGCAATGCCAGTTTTCCTACCAGCCCTCCGAAGACCAGCAGAACCACCGCCATCGTGATGCCGGCGAAGACATTCGCCAGCCGAGAGCGCGCTCCCGCATTGACGATGATTGCTGTGGCAGAAACCGAACCACCTACCGGCATGCCCTGGAAGATACCCGCGACAATGTTGCCCGCGCCCTGCCCAACAAAGTCTTGGGAGGTATCCGGATATTTGCCGTCTGGATTTACGTAATTCTGACTGACACCAGCTCCCTGCACCAGCCCTACGAAGGCAAGAGACATCGCCGGCACGATGAGGCCAAAAATGGTCGAGAGCGGTGGGAGGATCGGTCTCGGAAGGCCACTCGGGATCTCCGCGATGTCTTCGACGAGAGCAACCGAATCCCAATTAAAGAGCGGGACCAGCAGTGAAGCAATCAGCATGGCCGCGACCATCCCTAGCGCCTTCAAGCGCGTCTTTTCAAGCTGCAGGATGAGCACGATCGTTGCCACGCCGACCGCCAGGGTCGGAAGATCCACTCGATTTATATTGACGAATAGATCGATCGTTTCAGCAACCTTGTTGTTTCCTTGAGTATCGTAGCCGGTTAGATCGCCGAGCTGGCCCAGGATGATCAGAAAGGCAATGCCATTGATGAAACCGGTCAGTACAGAGTTAGGTACAAAACGGAGCAACTTGCCCATCTTGAGCAGGCCCAATGCAAGCATGAAGATTCCGGTCAGGATCGCCAACATCAGCAGCGAACCTGTGGGGTCCTCTCCAGTGTGCACTTGAGGTACGCTCGCGACAACAAGCGACATGGCGCTGGTTGTTTGCACACTCATGAAGGTCGAGCTGGCGAATAACGCTCCGATTGGCGTAGCGAGCATCACGGCATAGGCTCCGTGGATCGGATTGACGGCCGCCAACAGCGCAGACGCCATAGCATCTGGGATGCTCTCGATACCCAACACCAGTCCGGCCATCGCATCTGCTCTGGCGGTCCTTGAACTGAATTGCGGTCGTTTGATTTGCATTGGGTCTCCGAGCTACCGCCCCGCTCTTCGCAGCAACATAAGGCGATTGAAGCGTACTTTGCCGCCGGCTTGCCTCGTGCTTCCTTGTGCCATTCGCGAAGATCCTGCTTGGCTAAGGACCGTAGTCTAACGGTATTCCGATTTGATTTAGTTTCATTATTAAGCTGGACTTTTCCGGAGAGGGTCTAGGAATTGGAGCTTCGTCCCGAACTCGCCGACAGTTCGATCTGGGCAATCTTGGATTTCAAGGACGCCGTCACTCGCTCCTGCTCTTCGATAAGCCTATGTATTTCGCCGATCTGGGCACCGCTATCTCCACTTGATGGCTCGACCTTCGGGTCCTGCTTCTTTTCCGGGATGAAGGCATTAGCTAAGAAGCCGGTCAGTACGCCGAACAGTCCCACACCGAGACTCATGGTCAGCATTCCGACCAATCGACCGGATTGGGTGACGGGGAACTGATCTCCATAACCAACGGTCGTAATGGTAACGAAAGCCCACCACACTCCGTCGCCGGGGGTTTGGATATTTGCGCCGGGGCTATCAGCCTCGACTGCCACAATCAGGCTGCCACCGAACTCGAGCACCACGATCACTAGAAAGATCGTGAGCAAGAGGGCGCTTCCGGCACGATTTTCGCTAAGCTCTCTAACAATCGTTCCAGAGTCATAGGCACGCGATAGGCGCACAATCTTGAATATTCGGAATACCCGGAAGATCTTCGTCGCTTGAAACGGCAGGCTCGACAGCAGGTCCGCCCAACCATACTGCCTTAGAAAGTAGTCCGATTTCGAGTCCGCGCTGAACAATCGGTAGAGGAAATCGAGCATGAAAATCAGAGTGATAAAGATATCCATGATCAAAATCACGCCCTTGACGAGCGGATCGATAGTGGGAAGGATAAATATGGCGATATTGATCAGAGACAATATCGAAAGTAGCAGGATAAAGATCTCGTAGCTGGTGCTCTTCAGTTCGCGCGGCGCCTCGTTATTGGACATCGTTTCTCCTCCTCACAGAGAGTGTTTCCTAAACAACAACTGCCGAATTTTCATTCCACCGGGGCGAAGCAGAAAATTAAAATGTTTACTGGACGCCGACCGCTTGCACGGGCGCTCTAGCCTTCGAAAATAATTTCCGGATTTTCGACCAGGTACTCACGCACCGCTTGATGCACGGAGGGATACAAATGATCTTCTCCGATTTGATCGGCAAGGCCACTGGCTCGGACGCGATCCATCGCCGTGTGATGAATGCGTGCCACCCACAGCTCGTCTCCTCTATCTGCAATCTCACTTTGAGCCTCCGCAAGCATGTCGAGGCTGGTCACGTCGAGATCCTTGCTTGCTTCCAAATCTAGCAGAATGACCTTCGGCGGTGGGTCACTCTCCCTGCTGAGTTTTCGAAGTTCCTCGTGCAAGGGTGTTGCATTTGCGTAGAAGAGGAACGAATCCGGTCTGATGATCATTAGGCCAGGTATTTGCTGATTTTGTGGGTGCCGCTCGATATCCCCATAGGTATCCTCCCCCGGAAACTTGCCAAGAATAGAAAAGTGCGGCTGACTTGCACGCGAGACGATCAGGAGAATCGATAGGGCCACGGCCAGGATCAGGCCCGCCATAACACCTAGGATCAGGACTCCAAACAATGCAACAATTGCAAGCCAAAAGTCTGGGCGATCCAATCGTCTGTAACGACGCAGTTCAGCGACATCGAACAATCCCCATACCGCCACAATCACAATCGCTGCCAGCGTCGCTTCCGGGAGATTGTGGAATAGCGGTGTGAGGAAAAGAGCGATGATGATGGTAAGCCCAGCGGCAATAATTGCAGACATTTCAGTCTTGGCGCCGTTGCTGTCGTTTGCGGCCGATTTGCTGAGGCTAGCATCCACGGCAAAGCCCTGGAACAAACCCGCGCCGATGTTTGCGATTCCTAGGGCAGCAAGTTCCTGGTTTGAGTCGAGGTCGTAGCGGTGCTTGCTGGCAAACTTCCGAGCCGCGCCAATCGTCTCCGCATATCCGAGAAGTACGATCGCCAGAGCGCCTGTCAACAAAGGGATGAAATTATCGATGATTCCACTTGGCAGCTTCGGCGGGGCAATTCCCCCCGGAACATCTCCGACAACGTGAACGCCCTGCCCTTCCAACCCAAATATCGTACTGATCGCGATCCCGTAAACGAGTGTCACGAGCGCAGCCGGCACCCGGTGAAAGAACTGTTCCAATCCAAACATCAGCGCCAGACTGGTTGCGCCCACGAATAAAGTTGCTGGGTTCGTCTCGGGCAAGTGGCGGACGATATCGAGCACTCGTTCGAAGAAATCTCCGTCCCCGCCCTCGACTCCAAAGAGCTTAGGCACCTGCCGAATAGCAATCATCATTGCCAGTCCAAAAATGAAGCCGGT
>CBDTZL010000137.1:0-5925 GCA_965364895.1 uncultured bacterium | reverse complement strand
CGCCAATTAGAATAGCTGCCTATGCCAGACATTCCGCTCGAAGGGCCAACCAACCGCGTACTGCTCTTGATGGCCACCCAGACCTACCGAGCCAGTGCCTTTCTGGAGGCCGCCTCACGCCTTGACCTGACGGTGGCAGTGGGCTCCGAAGAGGAGCCGGTTCTGGGGCACCTCAATCCGAGCGGAAATCTTCTGGTGGATTTCCATGATCTTGAGGGCGCCACGGATCAGATTGTCGAGTTCGCTTCCGAATACCCACTCAAGGCGATCGTGTCGACCGATGATGACGGGGTGGTCTTAGCCGCGATGGCTTCCGACGCGCTGGGACTGTCTCACAACCCGCTCGTCGCCGTCCGGGCGGCCCGCGATAAATATCTGACTCGAAAGACGCTTGTCGCCGCCGGGATGCTCACGCCGCAGTTCGAGCGGTATTTGATCACCGACGATCCAGCCGAGGTCGCAAAGCAGGTGAACTATCCCTGCGTGGTCAAGCCGCTGGCGCTGGCCGCCAGCCGGGGCGTGATGCGCGCCGATGACCCCGAGCAATTTGTGACATCGTTCAAGCGTTTGACGTCAATCCTGAGCGAGATCGAACATGTTGAACAGGCCGGGGCGCGGGAGCAGATCCTGATCGAGGACTTCATTCCCGGCGACGAAGTTGCTGTGGAAGGAATGCTGATCGATGGCGAACTGCTGGTGTTGGCCATCTTCGACAAGCCCGATCCACTGAATGGGCCGTATTTCGAGGAGACCATATACGTCACGCCCTCACGGCATCCGCCTGATGTGCAGGAAGAAATTGCAAGTACGACGGGGCAGGCGATCGCGGCCCTGGGTCTAACCGACGGTCCTATACACGCGGAGATGCGAGTTAATAAAGAGGGGGTTTGGATGCTCGAAGTAGCCCCACGTTCAATCGGCGGCTACTGCTCGCGCGCGCTGCGGTTTGGAATGGATGTAGGTTTGGAGGAACTCATCCTGGAACGGGCGCTGGAGCGTCCGCTGAGCTCGACCGAAGCTGCGTCACCCGCCTCCGGCGTGATGATGATTCCCATTCCGAAAGCGGGCATTCTGTGCGAAGTTCAGCACGTCGAGCAAGCCCGCCAGGTGACAGGAATTAATGAAATCCGGCTGACGATCCCGGTAGGGCAGCCGGTTCTTCCACTGCCGGAGGGCTCCCAGTATCTGGGCTTTATCTTCTCTCGAGCAGAATTTCCGGCGGATGCCGAAGCCGCACTGCGTGAGGCGCACGAGCAGTTGAATTTCGTGATTCTGCCGCCGGATGAAGCGGAGCTTCATGAACTGGAGCATCGGAGCATTTAACTGCCTAAAAGCTGTAAGGCAAAATCGGGCCATTTAAGATAGGATCATGTGCGAGGTAACGCGCGATAATATGCGGTAGACAAAGCGGCGCGAACCCTTTATTTACGAAAGCGCCACCGTGGGCTAAACTAAGCGCTTAGGAGCAAACATTGATCGAAGTAACCGAAGCTGCGCAAAAACATCTGCTTGAGATCGTAAAGAGCCGGGAAGAAGAGATTGTCGGCCTGAGGGTCGCGATTAAAGGTCGCGGGCCCGCAGGATACGACCATTCGATGCAGTTTGTGATCGCGGGCGAAGAACCTGAAGGTGCTGTCGTCACCGAGGCTGGCGAGATACAAATCTTCGTCGACAAAGAGGATGCAGACAGCCTCGAAAATTCAAAGATCGACTTCATACCTGCGACCGGCAGTTTCGATATCGATAATCCCAATCCGCCCTTTGTTTGGGACGATCCGGTATCGCAGCAGGTTCAGGATGTACTGACCGAGCAAATCAACCCCAGCGTTGCTCAGCACGGCGGCTGGGTCGGACTGCTGGATGTAAAAGACGAAACGGCCTATATCGAATTAGGCGGCGGCTGCGTGGGTTGCGGGATGGTCGACGTGACGCTGAAGCAGGGAGTCGAAGTCGCGATCAAAGCTGCAGTACCGACCATAACAATGGTCGTCGATACCACCGACCACGCCAGCGGCAATAACCCCTATTATCAACAAAGCAAGAACGACCCCCATAACCAACCCGCCAAGGGCGGCGAGGCACCCCCCGCGTCACCGTTTTCCTAAGCTAGAGCGGACTCCGCGATCGCGGAACCTAGGTCCATTCAATCGCCAATGAGAACTGCGTCGGATACTGCCTCGAGCGGCGAGGTCTACTGTGACGATAACTTCTGAGTGGTGGTCAGGGCCTCATCACGGTCAAGGTACACGCTATCAACCCAGAGCTCTTTCACATTGGCTACCGCAAATCTGCCGGCCCGTCCCTGCTCGTGAAGCTTCCGATTTGCAATCACCGCATAAGACCCAACTTGATCGAGTCGGACGATTCCTTCCTTGTTCAGGTCGACATGCTCGGCGAATCTAGACATTGTGGCCACCTCCTACCTACATACTCTATCAACGATTTCAATGACAAATTAAACTGCCCACCAATCCATTTCTCGCAGACGCAAACCCTATACTCCTGCATCAGGAACGCGCAAGACCCAATCCATAAACTTCCGGATTGACGCAATGAGGAAGCTCTGCTCCATTTAGTCCTGCCTCCAGGTTTTCAGCAGCCATCGTGGCCATCCGGCTGCGGGTCGCCAGGCTGGAGCTGGCGATGTGGGGGACGATCAAGCAGTTGTCGAGCGTGAGCAGTGGGTCATCGACTGAAATCGGCTCTGGTTCGGTCACGTCCAGCGCCGCGTATGCGATCTCGCCCTCTTTCAATGCCTGGTACAGCGCGCTGGGATCCACAGCCGGCCCGCGGGCAGTGTTGATGAGAATCGCGCTGGGCTTCATGAGCTCGAACTCTCGCTTACCCATCAGATGGGTCGTCTCGGGAGTTAGAGGCACGTGCAAGCTGACGAAGTCCGATTCGGCTAGCAAGTCATCCAGCTCGTAAGCTTCAGCCTCGAGTTCCTTGCCCTCGGCCTCATCCGCTGTCGGGTCGGAGTAGATCACTCGCATGCCGAAGCCGCGGGCGCGCCTGGCCATCCCCTGGCCGATGCGGCCGAGGCCGACAAGCCCCAGGGTCGCGTCATGGACATCTTGCCCCATGAGCAGCGTGGGTTCCCAGGTCACCCAATTCCCATCCTTGACGTAGCGCTCGCCTTCCACGATTCGGCGGGCGGCCGCCATCAGCAACGCAAACGCGAAATCGACGGTCGTGTCGGTCAGCACGCCCGGAGTATTGCCGACCGGGATCCCGCGTTCTGTCGCGGCCGCGATATCGATGTTGTCGAATCCCACTGCCATCTGGCTGATTACACGAAGCGAGCCACCTGCGGCATCCATGAGTTGTCCATCGATCTGGTCGGTCAGCAGGCAGACCAGGCCGTCGAGCCCCGCGACTTTCTCCAGAAGGACTTCATAGGGGGGCGGGGAATTACCCCCCCAGACCTCCGCCTCGGAGGTCTCCCGGATCATTTCCAAACCCTCCTCGGGAATCACTCGCGTGACATAAACTTGTGGTTTCGGCAATGAGTTCCTCCAACCACTGAGCTACTCAAAAACAAATCATAGGTCAGAAAATGCCAATTCGCGCTTCAACCGTAGAAATTGGTATCATTCGGCGGAGGGGAGGCGACGGCGGTGGCTTCGCTGTTGCAGCCCGCCCATAATCCAGTTAGCGGCTTTCGATTGAATCAGGGGTCTTCTTGCGCATAGCCATTACTGCCGATCTGCACCTGACGACACAGCAGGATCATCCTGAGCGATTCGCTACGCTTCAAAACATCCTCGAACAATGCGGCGAGCTGGAGATCGAACGGCTGATCATCGCCGGCGATTTGTTTGACCAGTCCCAACAGAATTACGCCGAGTTCGAGCAGGTGGTCGCCGACGCTCGCCCAGAGAACTTGAGTATTGCTGTGATCCCCGGCAACCACGACCTTCAGCTCACACAGGGCGCTCTCGCAGTCGAGGGCCTCGAAGTGTTTTCCGAACCGGTTGTTCAGCATGCCGGTGAAAGCTTTCGTATTCTGCTTGTACCCTTCAAAGTAGGCACATCGATGGGAGAGCACATCCCGCCATTTCACGCTCAGCTGAGTGAAGGGAGTTGGGGATTGATCAGCCATGGCGATTGGGAGAGCGGCTTGCGAGCCCCAGATCCGAATGAACCCGGAGTCTATATGCCGCTCACACGAGCCGATCTGGAAGCGAACAGTCCGGCCCTCGCGATCCTGGGCCATATCCACGCTGCTTCAGACGGCCCTCCGGTAACCTACGCCGGCTCGCCGTGTCCGCTGGATATCAACGAGACCGGGCTGCGCCGATTCCTGATTTTGGACACTGACACTCTGCAGGTCACCTCGCAACGGGTCGATAGCCCCCAGATATTCTTCAACGAAACGATCGTCATGCTCCCGGTCGAAGATGAGCGATCGTTCCTTGAGACCGAGATCGAGAAGCGCATCCAGAATTGGAACCTGCCCGAAGGATGGGAAGATCGGGTCCGGCAACGCCTCAGCATCGTCGGCTATGCGGCTGATCGCCCGGCGGTCGAGGCGATGGCCCGCGACCTGATGAAGGACTACGCATTCCATGACGATGGTCCAGACATCTCCGAACTAAATCACGCGGTTGACACAGACCGGATCCACATCGCGCAACAGGTCCAGCAGTGGATCGAGAACCTGGATTGGCCTGAGGCTGATTCCGAGCCGACCAAAGAAGAGATTGCGCTCGAAGCTCTTCGGGTGATCTGGGAAAACTGATGGTTTCTCTCAAGCAGATCATCGTTGAAAAATTAGGGCCTCTAGGAAATCAGACCCTTGAGCTCGGCCGCTTCAACCTCGTCTATGGCCGAAACGAGACCGGAAAGACGCATCTGGTCGAATTTCTGCTTCGATCCTTGTTCCGTCACGCGGCCTCCTGGCCAATGCGTGCTGAACTCGGGCAGGGGAAGGTGACGGTTGATGGCCTCGGGGACGACCCCATCACTTTCACGCCAGATACCAAAGAAAAACTCGAGGATTATTGGGACGAAAGCGAAGCCGGCTTGCCAACCAATATGGCGCGGCTGCTGGTCGTCAAGGGCGCCGAACTCGAATTGTCCGATTCCAGCCCGGAAGGGATCGATCGAGCAGTCTTGAAAGCGGCTCTTTCATCCGAGGCCTTGATCGATAAGATCTTCGACCGAATTCAGGCCACTGTCCGAAAGGCTCAGGTCGTCGAAGGCCGTATTGAAGCCAACCAAACTGGACTGATCAAGGTTCGTAGCAGCCTTGAAGATGACCGGGAACGATTAAGTGACTTATCAAATAGTGTAGAGGATCGCTATGCACAGGGACGGCTGCGATCGCTCGAGCTTGCGCACGAGCAGCTGCAAGATGAGCTCGCTCAGCAAAACGAAGCCAAGCACCACGCCGCATATCAGCTTCACCAGGAGCGAACTCGAATCCAAACCGCTCGCAACAAACTGCCCCAGGAGCAGCTCGAGAACCTGGCGCGCGACGTCGATCGCTATCAGGTGAAGCAGACTGAGCTCACCGGCCTTCGAGAGAAGGAGGCGGAAGCCAAAGCTGAAGTCATGCACTACCCATGGTTGAGGCAGGCCATTGAGCTCTGGGAGCGCCGCGGATTGGAGGCGCCCGCCTCGGGAAGCAATTTATACGCCTTCGCTGCCGGAACATTCTTAATCTTCGGCCTCGGCCTGGCGTTGACCGGTTTGGTCCTGGAGCTAATCCCACTCGCGGACCTGATATTTGCCGTCGCAGCAATCGCAGTATTTGGAGTGGGATTGGTCCTGGCATATGCATATGTTGTTCAGATCCGCCGCAGGGCGAACTTGGCCGTCAATGCCGCGGACCGCCACCAGATCGAGATCGAATTCCAGCAGCGCTTCGAACGGGCGGCGGGCGGGCTGGCCGGACTGAAAACACAGGAACAATCCTTGAGG